>JBBROG010000031.1:0-43948 GCA_038229635.1 Gemmatales bacterium | reverse complement strand
TGACGATCCTGGCGACGGCGCTGATCGACACCGGGTCGCGCATGGACGAGGTGATCTTCGAGGAGTTCAAGGGCACCGGCAACATGGAGCTGCACCTCGACCGGCGCATGGTCGACAAGCGCGTCTGGCCGGCGATCGACGTGAACCGCTCCGGCACGCGCAAGGAGGAGCTGCTGCTCGACCCGGAGGAGCTGCGCCGCGTCTACATCCTGCGCAAGGTGCTCAGCGACATGAACCCGGTCGAGGCGATGGAACTGCTCATCAACCGCATGGCGCGGACGAAGAGCAACGCGGAATTTTTGATGAGTATGAACCTGGCTTAAGGGCTGTTAGCTGTTAGCTCTTAGCTGTTAGCCGAACAAGGAGCGTACAGTTCGGGACATGCGAGCGGCTAAGAACTAACAGCGAGCGGCTAAGAGCTAAGAGCTAATAGCTAACAGCTATGATTTACGAAGGCACCTTCGCGCCACCGCCGGGCCGCTTCGCCCTGGTAGCGGCGCGGTTCAACCATTTCGTCGTCGAGCATCTGGTCGGCGGCGCCCTCGACGGGCTGAAGCGCCACGGCGTCGCCGACGACGCCATCGACCTGGTGCGCGTGCCGGGGTCTTACGAGATCCCCCTGGTGGCAAGGCGTCTGGCGTCGGGCGGGCGCTACGCGGCGCTGATCTGTCTCGGCGCGGTCATCCGCGGCGACACTGACCACTACGACTACGTCGCCGGCGAGGCGGCCAAGGGGATCGCGCAGGCGTCGCTGGCGACGGGCGTGCCGATCGTCTTCGGCATCCTGACGTGCGACACGCTCGAGCAGGCGATCAACCGCGCCGGGGCCAAGGCCGGCAACAAGGGCTTCGAGGCGGCGCTGACGGCGGTCGAGATGGTGAACCTGCTGCGGCAGTTGCCCGCGCCGTGAAACCCGGACGCGGGCTTCAATCCTCGTCGTGGTAGACGCGCTTGCGCCGCCGCTTCGGCGCCTCCTTGCCGGAGTTGCCCGTCGCGGTGAAGTAAAGCACCGCGGCCCCGGCGCCGGCGAGCAGCAGCAGTCCGCCGCCGATGACGAGGACGGCGACGACGACCTTGAACGAGCCCGAGGACGACGCGACCGGCGCGGCGGGGACCGGGTTGGCCGCGGCCACGGGTTGAGGCGGAGGATTGTTGACGGGCGGCGGCGCAAACGGCGGGTCATTCGGCGCGGGCATGGGGGGCTGTTCGGGCGGGGGCACATTCTCGCCGACGCCCGGCGGCGGCATGTTGGGGAAGCGGGGGCCGATGGGGCCGATGCCGGGCGGGGCGAACTCCGGCGTCAGGCCGTTGCGAAACTTCACGCCGCACTTCGGGCACGAATCGACGATCGGCTTGAACGGCCCGCGCCCCAGTTCGGCCTTGCAGCCGCCGCAGGACCAGACCGTCTCGTCTCGACCGCCGAACCCGGCCGGAGGGCCGATCGGGCCGCGCGGAATCCCTGGCGGCGGCATGACGGGCGGGCGCGGGATGCCGCGCGGCCCGAACTGGGCCTGGGCCGGAGTCAGCAACACCGACGCGGGCAGCAGCACGGCCGCCACGGTCAACAGACGAAGCAGGCGGACGCGGTGCAGGTGCATGAGGTTCCCCCTCGGCGGGAAGACGAGGACCAGGCCCGAAGAATACCCGATCCTATCCTCTCCCGGATCGGGCGTCAACGAGGGCGCGGGCCGCGATCATTCGGCGTGAGATTTTCCTGGACTACCGGCGGCCGCGCTGGTTAACTACGGCGGCGACGGGGCGAAGGGGATTCCCGTCGCACATCGGATTCGGGAGGTCTTGCGATGACACGACTGACGGCGGCGACCCTCGTAGTGGCCCTCGTGGGCCTGGCGGGCTTCGCGCGGGCGGAAGAGAAAAAAGCGGACCCGACCGGCACCTGGAAATGGACGGTCACCATCAACGGGCAGGAGCGCGAGACGACGCTCAAGCTGAAAAAGGACGGCGACAAGCTGACCGGGACCGTCACCCGAGGCGACCAGGAGGCGAAGATCGAGGACGGTAAGTTTAAGGACGGCGAGGTGTCGTTCAAGGTGACACGCGAGCGCGACGGCCAGAAATTCACGATGAAGTACACCGGCAAAGTCTCCGGCGACACCCTGAAGGGAAAAGCGGAGTTCGATCGCGACGGCCAGACCCAGAGCCGCGAATTCGAGGCCAAGCGGGAGAAGAAATAGCGCCGGACCACGGCGGAGCGACCTCCGGGGGAGCCGCCCCTCCCGGAGGTCCCCTGATTCCGAGGCCGATGCGTGCGGCGCGAGACGGTGAGGCGCGGCATCGCCGCGGAACCCCACCCCCCGCTAGAATGACGGAATGAGCAAGTCCCGGGAGGAGTCCCATGTCCGCGGTCCTTGTCCTCGACATTGAGGAGACGACACTGGCCCGGCTCAAAGATCGGGCGGACGCCCACCGCCGGTCGGTCGAAGCCGAAGCGCGGTCGATATTGCTCGAAGCGCTGCAATCGCCCACGGCGAAGGCGTGGGCGGGCGCGAAAGCGTTCCGGGAGAGTCTGGCGGCGACGGGCCGCGCCTTCAGCGACAGCGCCGAATTGCTGCGCGAGGACCGCGAGCGATGAGTCTTTCGTCCAGACTCACCCCGGCGGCAAGTCCCACACTTTCGCCGTGCCGTCGCTGCCCGCCGTGGCCAGGCTGTTGCCGCGGAAGGCCAGCGCGTTGATCGGCCCCTTGTGTCCGCGAAGAACGGCCCGCTCCCGCCCGGTGGCGACGTCCCAGACCTTCAAACGCTGGTCCTCGCCCGAGCTGGCCAGCGTCAGGCCGTCCGGCGCGAAGGCGAGTCCGGTGACGCGCCCCTGGTGGCCCGGCAGCGTGCGCGGCTCGTGCCGGCCGCCGACTGGCCACAGCTTGATCGCCCCGCCCTTGCACCCGGAGGCGAGCGACTTGCCGTCCGGCGCGAAGGCGACCGACAGCACGCGACTGGTGTGGCCGCGCAAAACGCCCGCCGCTTCCCCTTTCGCGACGTCCCAGAGGCGAACCGTCTTGTCTTCCGCTCCCGTCGCCAGCAGCCGGCCGTCGGGCGAGAAGGCGACCCCCCAGACCCGCCCCGTGTGCCCCTTGAAGACCGCGCGGGCGCGGCGACTCGCGACGTGCCAGACGGTCACGCGGCGGTCGCAGCCGGCGCAGGCGAGGTACGTCCCGTCCGGCGAGAAGGTCAGGGCGTTGACGTCCTCCGCCGTCGTGCCGAGGGCGGCCAATTCCTGGCCGGACTCCGGGTCCCAGAGCTTGAGGAGCTTGTCCGCCCCCGCCGTGGCCAGGGTGCGCCCGTCCGCCGTGAGCGCCGTCGCCCTCACCCCGGAGGCGTGAGCCGCGATGCTGCCGCGCAACCGCCCGGCCGCCGCGTCCCAGACGCGAACGGTCCCGTCCTGTCCGCCGGACGCCAGTGACGTCCCGTCCGCCGACAGCGCGACGGCCCAGACCGGCCCCTCGTGGCCGCGCAGGCTGAGGCGCTCCTGCCCGCCGGGCCACAGCCACCACGCCAGGGCCGCCGACGACGCGGCAACCCCAACGAGAACCCCGACGAGGAGCGAAGGACGGCCGCGAAAGGCGCGCGGGCCGTGAAGGCCGCAGTCCGGGGTGCCGCTCACGGAACGCCCTCCCTTTTGATGATATTTCCGGGCTTTGAAGAGTTAGTATTCGTCGCCGCTCACGGGCTCACCGCCGGCGCGCGTGCCGAGGGCCTCCCAGGCGACGGGGCTGATGCGGTCGTTGATGTTGCGAACCGACCCGTCGCCGAACAGGAAGTTGACCCCCTGCGTGTGGCGGCTGGCGAAGTCGTCGACGTGGTTAATGGCGTTGTTCGGCGTGTGCCCCTCGGCCGCCTCGCCGGTGTGGCCGAGGACGAGGACCGGGGCGCCCTCGGCGCCCAGCGCGCTCGGCCGGCGCGGCGGCACGACGCCGCCGGTCACCGCCCCCGTCCAGGTCGCCAGGGCGAGGTCGCTGCTGCGCTCGCCGACCATCAAGGTGTTGCTGGTGCCGTCGGTGATGTCGCCGATGCGGACGCGGCTGTTGCGGAAGAAGACGCCGTTGCCGGCGCCGCCGTTGTCGGTGATCTCCGGCGTGCCGAACATGCCGACGTAGTTCGCGTGCGCCACCTCGGCCAGCGCCTGCCCCCCGGCGTCGTTCACCACGAAGGTGTCGAGCAGTTGGTCCGACGGGCACTTGAAGACCTTCAGCGGCCGCGTCCGGGCGAAGGCGTTGGCGGGGTCGCGGATGTCCTTCGCGAACGTGATCTGGCGGTAGAGATTGTCCTGTTCGACGTCAGGCAGCAGGGCGGCGGCCCAGCCCCAACCGGGGCCGACGTCACTGCCGTCCGCCGCCACCGCCGAGGTGTAGCCGGACGGAAAGCCACCCATGCGGTCGTGATAAGAGTGCAGCGCCAGGCCGATCTGCTTGAGGTTGTTCTTGCACTGCAAGCGTGCCGCCGCCTCGCGGACTTTTTGGACGGCGGGGACGAGTAGGCCGATCAGCACGGCGATGATGGCGATCACCACCAACAACTCGATCAGCGTGAACGCGGTTCGGCGGGGACGACGCATGGCGGCACCTTGGGTAATACTTTGTATGACGTCATATTACCTGATAGTAACCGCGTCGTATCGCCTGTCAAGCCGGAAGGCGGAAAAAAGCGTCGCGGCCGGGTGACCAAGGTGACTGCCCCCGGCGGCATGTTGCCCCCGCGCGTAAAACTCGTTACCATTTAGGCCGCCAAATTGCGCGGGCCATTTGCCGCAAGGTGTGATTGGAAAAAAAGCTTCCGCTGTCAAATAAGCTGTCAAAAATCATGACGAGTTGGACCACGTTGGAACGGGAACCTCGATATCGGGACGACAGGAGTGGCGGATGAAGCTCGGCGTCGTGCCCGAAAACCTGGCGGAGCGGCTGGTCCTCCTCTCCGGCGTGCTGCCGCCTGGGATCTTTGAAGGCTGGTTTGGCATCATGCTGGCCCGCACGGTCATGGCCGCGACCAAGCTCGACGTCGCGGGGTTGTCGCGATCTGGGAGCCGGTGCGGCAGGAGAGGGACGCCAAGATCCGACAGGTCGGCGGCTTGCTGGACCTGTTCTTCGGCTTCTTCAGCGAAGCGGGCACCTGGTCGGCCGCCGAGGTTACGAGTTGGTTCCGGGAGGCCGGGCTGGAGTCGCCCCGAGAGCGACGCCCTCGGCTGATGCCGGACCTGGCACTGCATACCGCCCGGAAGCCGACCTGACCTCGAGTCCTCTGACCTTCCGGCGGTAATCGGCTTGAGCCGGACGATTCCATCGATCCCGCCGGCGCCTACTCCTGCCGCTCCCACGGCTCGGCGTCGGTGCCGGCATCCGTGGGGCCGGCCTCGGTCAATTCCGAACGAAGCGGCTGCGGCAAGTCTTCGGCGGCGACGACGACCTTTACCGGCGTCCCCTCCGGCAGCTTGACGTCCTCGTCGATCATGACGACGCCGCGGCGCACCACGCCGTGCAGGGTGATCGGTACGCCCGTCATGGCAAGGCTCCTCCGGTCAGTCGGCGACGTGGTAATAGACGCTCGGGGCGACGGTGCCGTCGATCCGGTCGATGCCGGCGACGGCGGCGCGGAAGTTTCCGGTCGACGCCGTGTGCGTCATGATGACCAGCGGCACCGCGTCGCCCTCGTGCTCGTCCGTCGCCTCGTGCTGGATCACCGACGAAATGCTGATGCCGTGCCCGGCCAGCTCGCGGCAGATGTCGGCGAGGACGCCGGGGCGGTCGGCGACGACGACGCGCAGGTAGAAGCGGCTCCGCACCGCCGTCGCCGGCCGCTGGCTGCCGCGCCCTTCGCCGGACCAGAGGCGCTGCACCTGGAACGTGCGCTGCGCCCGGCCGACGGCGAGGTCGATCAGGTCGGCGACGACGGCGCTGGCGGTCGGCATTTGCCCGGCGCCCTGCCCGTAATAGAGCGAATCGCCGACGGCGTCGCCGACGACGTGGACGGCGTTGTAGGCGCCGCGCACCTGCGCCAGCGGCGTCTCGTGCCGCAGCAGCACCGGCGCGACGTGCAGCGCCACCGAGTCCTCGATCAGCCACGCCTCGGCCAGCAGCTTGATCGTGTAGCCCAGTTCGCGGGCGTAGCGGATGTCGGTCTCGTGCAGGCCGGCGATGCCGCGGCGGTCGATCGACGCCACCGGCGGCGTGATGCCGAAGGCGAGGTGCGCCAGGATGGCGAGCTTGTGGGCGGCGTCGCTGCCGTCGACGTCGAGGGTCGGGTCGGCCTCGGCGTAGCCGCGCCGCTGGGCCTCGGCGAGGGCGCCGGCGTAGGTGCGCCCGTGGTCGCTCATCTCGGTGAGGATGAAGTTGCAGGTGCCGTTGAGGATGCCCTGCAAGGCGACGACCTGGTTGGCGGCGAGGCTCTGCGACAGGGCGGCGATGATCGGAATGCCGCCGGCGACGCTGGCCTCGAAGCAGACGGTGCGGCCGTGCTTGCGGGCGGCGTCGAAGACCTCCTGGCCGTGGCGGGCGAGAAGTGCCTTGTTGGCGGTGACGACGTGCTTGCCGGCGGCGAGGCTGTCGAGGACGCACTGCCGCGCCCAGTCGGTGCCGCCGACGAGTTCGACGACGACGTGGACCGCCGGGTCGGCGAGGGCGGGACGCAGGTCGGTCGCGACCAGGTCGCGCGGGACGAGGCGCGGCTTGTCGGCGTCGCGGACGACGACGCGGCGCAGGGCGAGCGGCCGTCCGGCGCGGGCGGCGAGGCGCTCCGGGTGTTCGAGCAGCAGCTTCGCGACGCCGCCGCCGACGGTGCCGCAGCCGACCAGGGCGACGCCGAGCGGTTCGTTCGCGGCGGCGGGAGTTCCGGTCTTCATGCTTCCTCGGAGCCCTCGTCCCGACCCGTTTGGAGGACGACACGGGCGCGGCTCGCGCGCCCGATCTTCGCCTATCCTACGACAAGACAGGCGCGTCGGCTCCGGGCCACGGGGAGCCGGGAATCAGGTGCCGGCGTGCGGGACGTGCGCGGCGTGCGCCGCCTTTTGGGCCTCCGCGGCGGCGGCCTGGGAGAGGAGGATCTGGTCGCTCCGGCCGCGCGACGAAACCAGGTGCGTGACGCCGGTGCCGTAGCCGCGCAGCGGGTTGCTCCAGACGATCCGGCCGTTCTCCGGGTCGAGGCAGTACATGTAGCCGTTGGTCGATACGATAAGGCGGTCGCCGTCGAGCAGTAAGGTCGTGTAGCCGCTCTTCAGCTCCGCGTTGCACCACGCCACCTCGCCGGTGTCGCGGTCGAGGGCCGTCACCCAGCCGTTCAGGCCGACGAAGATGAGTTGATCGACGGAACGCATGAGACACCTCCGCGGGGCGAAAATTCGGGTCGTTTCTCCCTCCGTACTTCGCTTTTCCGGCCGCGAGATTGCGCCGCTCAGACCTCGACGCCGAGTTCGGCGAGGCTTCGCGCCAGGTCGGCGCCCTTGCGGTAGACGATGCCGTGCCAGCCCAGGGCGCGTGCGCCCTCGACGTTGGCCGGCAGGTCGTCGATGAAGACACACGCGCGGGCGGCGCACCCCGCGAGGCGCAGGGCGGCGTGAAAAAACTCGGCGCGCGGCTTGCGCGCCCCGACTTCGTGCGACAGGACCAGGCCGTCGAAGTGGCGGAACGTGTCGGCGAACTGCCGGCGGAAGTGGCGCGAGTGCAGCTCGGTCGTGTTGCTGCCGAGCAGGAGCTTGTAGCGCGGCTTCAGGCGCGGCACCAGGGCGCAAACCTCCTCGTTGGGCCGGAACATATCAACATACGCTTGCGTCAGGATCTCGTCGGAGCAGGTCAGGCCGCAGGCGGCGCGAGTCTGGCGCAGGAAGTCGGCGGAACCGATGCGGCCGGCCTCGTAAGCGTCCTCCAATTCGCCGCCGTAGAGGAAGCGCTCGATAGCGTCGGCGGACAACTCCGAGTGGCGGGCCAGGCGCTCGGTCGTGAGGCGGTAATCGAAGAAGCCGAGGACGTTGCCGAAGTCGAAAACGATCGTCGTGATCATGAGTCGCTGGGTCTCGTGAGCCGCTCGCGGCTTCGCCCTTTGCGAAGCCGCGAGCGGCAGGGACGTCACTTCGCCGCGTCGGGCGTCTTGAAAATATAGCCGGCGTTCGCGTCTTGGGGGAGCCCTCCGGTCGCGCCCGCGCTCACGGCGAGGCGCTTGCCGTCCGGCGACACCGCCACGGAGTAGAACGTCCCCAGAGCCATTTCCGCCCCATAGAGTAGCTTGCCGTCGGCGACATTCCAGACCGCCAAGTAGCCTCGGCCTTTCGGGGCCGCGCCGACGCTCACCAGCGATTTGCCGTCCGGCGTGAAGCGGACGCCGTACACCCAGCCGGGGTGCGCCGGCGCCGTCCCGCCGGGCGGCGCCTTGAGGCTCGGGTTGACGAAGTCGCGCACGAGACTGCCGTCGGCGACGTTCCACAGCTTGATGCCGCGCTCCTGCCCCGCCGAGCCCGAGGCGATCAGCTTGCCGTCCGGGCTGAAGGCGACGCAGAAGACCGGGTCGCGGTGCCCCTTGTCGGCCTCCTTTTCCTTGTACGCCTTGATCTCGCGGACCAGGGTGCCGGTCGCCGCGTCCCACAGCTTCAGCGCGTGGTCCATGCCCGCGGACACGACCTGCGTGCCGGCCGGGTTCCAGGCGACGGCGTAGACCGGGTTTGTCTGATTCTGGTTGGGCGGCGCCGGGGGTAAGTGGGCCTTGATCTCCTTGAGTTGCTGCCCCTTGGCGACGTCGAAGAGGCGCACGTTGCCGTCGTGACAGCCGGTCGCCAGCCGCGTGCCCGCCGGGTCGAAGGCGACGGCGTCGACTTCGCGCGGGTGGCCGAAGTTGCGGACCGGCACCTCGGAGGCGATCTTCCACGCCTTCGCCGCCTTGTCGGCCCCCGCCGAGTAGAGCGTGACGCTGTCGGGCGCGAAAAGGACGTCGTGGGCGGCGCCGTCGTGGGCGTAGGTTTGGAGCACCGTGCCGAAGGCGGGCGGCGGCGGTTGGCCGGGGTTGAAGACGACGTTCCAGGCGAGCAGCGAGCGGTCGGCGCATGCGGCGGCGAGGGCCTGACCGTTCGGGCTGAAGGCGAGGCCGCGCACCGGACCCGGCGCCTTGAACTGGCCGATCATCTTGGCATCCGCGAAGGTGTAGAACCGCACCACGCCTTCCGCGCCGCCGGCCGCCACAAGGGCGCCGTTGCGCGACACCGCCACCGCCTGCAGCGCGCCGGCGGCTCCCTCGAACGTGCGTTCCTTCACGCCATTGCCGAGGTTCCACAGGCAGATCTTGCCGTCGTCGCCGGCCGTCACGGCGTGCGAGCCGGAGGCGGTCAGCGCCAGCGCCCGCAGCGGCTTCTCGGACGCGACGACGACGCGCGTCGCGGAAACCGCGTGGACCATCGCCCTGTCGCCGCCCGCGACGACGACGCTCAGGCCGTTCGGGTGGAAGGCGACGCCGCTCACGGGGCCGGCGTGGGCGAACGATTGCAGTTCCTTACCCGAAGCGACGTCCCAGACGCGCGCGGTGTTGTCGGCGGCGCCGGTGACGAGGCGCGTCTTGTCAGGGCTGAACGCCAGGGACGACACGGCGGCCGGGTGCGTGAGCGTCAGCGACTCCTTGCCGTCGACGACATTCCAGACCTTCACCATCTTGCCGGCGGCGGCGCCGACCAGCGCGAAGTCGCGGCTGAAGGCGACGGCGCTCACGGGGTCGGCGAGCGGTCCGAAGGCGCGGACGACCTTACCTTGCGCCAGGTCCCACAGCTTGACCGCCTTGTCGGCCCCGCCGCTGACCGCCTGCGTCCCGTTGCCGTGGTAGGCGACGCAGGTAACGCCTCCGGCATGGGCCTCGCGCTGGGTCAAGGTTTTTACGGGCAGCGGCGGCAGCGCCCACGTCTTGAGCAGGCCGTCGCCGCCGCCGCTGAGGAGTTGACTGCCGTTGGGGTGGAAGGCGACGGCGCCGGTCGGACCCGAGTGGGCGAGCGCCTGTGACAATAGGGTGTCATTGGCGCCGTTCCACAGGAAGAGCCGCCCGTCGGCGGTTCCGCCCGCGACGACCGCGCCGTTCGAGGACAGCGCGACCGCGGTGACGGCGGCGGTCGGCCCCTTCCACTGTCGCAGCGGTTGGCCGTTGCCGAAGTTGCTCAGGCGCACCGTCTTGTCGGCGCCGCCGGTGAGGACGCCGTTGCCGTCGTTCGAGAGCATCAGGGCGGTGACGGCGTCGGCGTGCGGCGGCAGCGGGCGCGGCACGTCGGGCGGCAACTTCCAGAACTTCAGCAGGCCGTCCTCGCCGACCGTGTAGGCGGCGGCGTTGTTCGGGTTGACGGCGACGGCGCTGACGGAAGCGTTGTGGGCGCCGTAAGTCGCGACGGGCTGCCCCTTGGCGACGTCTCGGAAGCGAAGCGTCCCGTCCGCGCCGACACTCGCCAGGATCGGGCCGTTGCCGACGAACGCGACGCCATTCGCGGCGCCGGCGTGGCCCTTCAGGTCGGCGAGCTGTTTGCCGTCGGCGGCGCCCCAGACGCGAACGCCGCCGTCCTTGCCGGCGCCGGCGAGCGTCTTGCCGTCGGGAGTGAGGGCGACGGCGTTGACGGAGTCATTATGAGCGAATTGGCGCGCCGGCGTGTCGGACGGAAAGTCCCAAAGGCGAGCGCTGTTGTCGGCGCCTCCGGAGGCGAAGGTCTGGCCGTCGGGGCTGACGGCGACGGCGAGAACGAGGCCCTGATGCCCCTGCGGCCCGCCGTAGGTCCGCCCTTCCTTGCCGGTGGCGGCGTCCCACACCTTGAGCGTCTTGTCGAAGCTGGCGGTGACGACGTGCCGGCCGTCCGGCGTGAAGGCGACGGCGTAAGCGGCCTCGGCGTGGCCCTTGAGGACGACGGTTCCGGGGGGCGGCGCCGGCGCGTCGTCGGCGGCGACGGCCCACGGGACGAGCAGGCCGCCGAGGAGAAAGAGGGCGCGAGGCGTCAGGCGGCGCTGGCGCGCGGGAGAGGAAATGTGCGACATGGGTGGGAATCTCCGAAGGCCGGGCGCTCGCGGGCGGGGGAGGGAGGCGCTCAGTTTGGCAGGGGAGGGAGGGGCTGTCAACGCGTCCCGGCGCGCCGTTCGGCTGTTCGGACCCGCCGGGGCGAGGTAGAATGCAAACCACGCAAGCCCCCGCCTCGGTTTCGTCCGCCGCCCGCACACCCCAGGGACAGCTATGCGACGGCTCTTGAAATGGCTCCTCGTTCTCGGCCTGCTGGGGGGGCTGGCGGCCGCCGCCATCGTCCCGGCGATGGCCTGGGTGCGCCAGCGCTCCGTGCAGAAATACCTCACGTCGCCGGTGACGCGCGGCCGCGTCGAGACCGTCGTCAACTCGACCGGCACCATCAAGCCGGTGCGCTCCGTCTCCATCGGCGCCTTCACCTCCGGGCCGATCGCCGAGATCTACGTCGATTTCAACAGCGTCGTCAAGAAGGACCAGCTGCTCGCCCTCATCGACCCGCGGCTGTTGGCGGCCACGGCCGACCGCGACAAGGCCACCCTCGACACGCAGAAGGCCGAACTGTCTCGGGTCGAAGCCCTGCTGGAACAGGCCAAGAACAACGAGGCCCGCGCCCGCAAGCTCCTCGCGATCAACAAAGACTACATCTCCGACACGGAAATGGACCAGTTCTTCTTCGCCCGCCTCACCACCGAGGCCCAGCGGAGACTGGCGCTCGCCTCCATCGCCCAGGCGGAGGCGACGTTGAAGAACTCGCAGGCCAACCTCGACTACACGAAGATCCGCTCCCCCGTCGACGGCATCGTCATCGAGCGCAAGGTCGACCCCGGCCAGACCGTCGCCGCCTCGTTCCAGACGCCGGAGCTGTTCACCATCGCCCCCGACATGGACAAGAGTATGCACGTCTTCGCGTCCGTCGACGAGGCCGACATCGGCCTCATCCGCGGCGCCCAGGAGACCGGCAAGGCCGCCCAATTCTCCGTCGACGCCTACCCCGGCGACCTGTTCGCCGGGAAGATTTATCAGATCCGCAAAAGCGCCACCACGACGCAGAACGTCGTCACCTACCCCGTCGTCATCGAGGCGCCCAACCCGGAGCTGAAGCTCCTGCCCGGCATGACGGCGAACATCTCCTTCCAGATCGAGGCGAAGGAGAACGTCGTGCGCGTGCCGGCCGCGGCGCTGCGCTTCGTGCCGCTGCCGCTCCAGGTCCGCCCCGAGGACCGGCACCTCGTCGAGGGGCTGGCGCCGATCCCGACCGAGAGCGGCGGGCAGCGCTCGGCCACGGAGAAAGTCGACCTGTCCAAGAAGCGCAGCCGCCGCCTCGTCTGGGTCGAGGACGGAACCCTGTTACGGGCCGTCCCCGTCACCCTCGGGCTGATCGAGAACCAGCACGCGGAACTCGTCGGCGGCGACCTCGTCGAGGGGCAGGCCGTCGTGACCGGCACCGAAAGCCCGTTCTCCACGAGGTAAGTCCGTGAATCTCCTCGACCTGGTCGGCATCTCCCTGCGGACGCTCGCCAAGAACAAGCTGCGCTCCGGGCTGACGGTCCTCGGCGTGGTCATCGGCATCGCCGCCGTCACGACGATGGTTTCCATCGGCCAGGGCGCCGGCGTGCTGGTGCGGACGCAGTTCCAGAACCTCGGCGCCAACGTCATCATCGTCTTCCCGGCCAGCAGCCAGAGCGGCGGCGTCCGCCAGGGCTCGGTGGCGACGCTCACGCAGGCCGACGCCGTCGCCATCGCCGCCGAGTGCCCGTCCGTCCTCGCCGTGTCGCCGCTGATCGGCACCAGCGGCCAGGTCATCGGCGGCAACGTCAACTGGAAGCCCAACGACATGCTCGGCGTCGGCCCGGACTACACCGTCGTCCGCAACTGGCCCCTCGCCGCCGGGGAGTTCATCGGCGAGCGCGACGTCGCCGCGGCGGCCAAGGTGTGCGTCCTCGGCCAGACCCTCGTCACGCACCTCTTCCCGGACGCCGACCCCATCGGGCAGCAGGTCCGCGTGAAGAACATTCCGTTCCGCGTCGTCGGCGTGCTGTCCCGCAAGGGGGCGAATCTCGTCGGCCAGGACCAGGACAACATCATTCTGATGCCCTTCACGACGGTGCGGAAGCGCTTGCAGGGCTCGGCGTTCGCCAACGTCGACGTCTTGTTCGTCTCGGCGCGGAGCGAGCTGGTGTCGCGCCAGGCCGAGCAGGAGATCCGCGTCCTCCTGACGGAGCGCCACCGCATCCCGCCCGGCGAGAAGCCGGACTTTGAAGTTCGCAATACGGCGGAGGTCGAGGCGGTGTTGACGGTCATCACGGCGACGCTGACGGCGATGCTGTCCGCCATCGCCGCCATCTCGCTCGTCGTCGGCGGCGTCGGCATCATGAACATCATGCTCGTGTCGGTGACGGAGCGCACGCGCGAGATCGGCATCCGCATGGCACTCGGCGCCCGGCCGCGCGACATCTTGCGGCAGTTCCTCGTCGAGTCGGCGGTGCTGTCGAGCATCGGCGGCGTCATCGGCCTGGCGCTCGGCGTCGGGGCGTCGGCCGGCATCACGGCAATCATCAACTTCGTCCTGCCGACGTCGCATTGGCCGTTCGTCGTGTCGATCCCGGCGGGGGTCGTCGCGCTGTTGTTCGCGGCGGCGGTCGGGCTGTTTTTCGGCTACTACCCGGCGCGGCGGGCGAGCCGGCTCGACCCGATCGACGCGCTGCGCTACGACTGAGGCCGCGCCGGGTGTCACACGCGCGTGTGGGGGTGTCACGGGGTGTCATAGGGTGTCAGGGGGTGTCACAGGCACCGCCTATTCCGTGACCCCCCCCTGGCGGAAAGAAGACAGGATGTCAGAGGATGATTGATCCCACCAGTCGATACGACCGATACAACCAGTAACCACGACGGCGTCACTCATGGCTCTGATCGAACTGCGCAACCTGAGCAAGACGTATGACCTGGGCGAAGTCCAGGTCATGGCCCTGAGGGGCGTGTCGCTGGACATCCGCGAGGGCGAGTTCGTCGCGCTGATCGGGCCGTCCGGCTCGGGCAAGTCGACGCTGATGAACACGCTCGGCTGCCTGGACCGTCCCACCCAGGGGAGTTACCGACTCGCCGGCGAGGAGGTCGCCGGGCTGAACCCGGAGCAACTGGCCCAGATCCGCAATCGCCGGATCGGCTTCGTCTTTCAGAACTTCAACCTGCTGTCGCGGACGACGGCGCTGGAGAACGTCGAGGTGCCGCTGCTCTACAACGCGAGTTGTCCGCGGTGGCAGCGGAAGAAGCGGGCGACCGAGTTGCTCGAGCGCGTCGGGTTGGGCAACCGCCTCGACCACCGGCCGAATCAACTCTCCGGCGGCCAGCAGCAGCGCGTCGCCATCGCGCGGGCGCTGGTGAACCGGCCGCCGATCCTGCTGTGCGACGAGCCGACGGGCAACCTCGACACGCGGACCAGCCGCGAGATCATGGGCTTCTTCCGCGAGCTGAACGAGGGCGAGGGTCTGACCGTCATCCTGGTGACGCACGACTTCGAGATCGCCCGGCGGGCCAGGCGGGCGCTGGTGCTGGTCGACGGCGAGGTGGTCGTCGACACGACGGACTTCGACGTGGCCGCCGAGACGCTGCACCGCAAGGCCCTGGCCGACGACGAGCCCGGTCCGCCTCCCTGAACGAGGATCCTCCCATGAAGCGGTGGCTGCTGCTGGGCGTGACGCTGTCGAGCGCGTGCGGCTGCGGCCTGACGGCCGACGATGTCTGCCGCAACGTCCTCCTCCCCGAGCAGCGCTCGCTCGCCGCCCGCGACCCCGCCCAGCTTCCCCCAGCCCGCATCCCCGACAACGTGCCGCCCCGGACCGTCGCCCGGCCCCGCCCCGAGACGGCCGAGTGGCAGCTGTCCCTGGACGACGCCATCCGCATCGCCCTGGAGAACACGCGCGTCGTCCGCGTGCTGACCGGGACCGCCGCGGCGTCCAGCGGCCGGACCATCTACGACGCCGCCGTCACGAACACGACCATCGACCAGGAGCAGGCGCGCTTCGACCCTGCCCTGTCGTATCGCGGCACCTTCACGCACACCGACACGCCGTCGGCCTTCCTCGACCCGCTGCACCTGGGCCGCTCGCTTCTGACGGGCACCCAGGCGGACGACTACCGCAGCGTCGTCGGCCTGACCAAGACGAACGTCCTCGGCGGCCAGTGGGCGCTGAACGGGACCGAAGACCCGACGCGCTTCCGCAACGCCGGCACGCTACCGCTGAACCCGCAGAACCGCGACGCCGTCGAGTTGAGCTACACGCAACCGCTGCTCCAGGGCGGCGGTTTCCTGGTCAACACGGCTCCGATCCTGATCGCGCGGCTGAACACCGAACTGTCGTTCTTCCAGTACAAGGACAGCGTGCAGGAGCTGGTGCGCGGCGTCATCGAAGGGTACTGGACCCTGGTGCAGGCGCGGGTCGACGTCTGGGCCCGGAAGATCCAGGTGCAGCAGTCGAAAGAGTCTTACGAGAGAGAAGAAGCGCGCATGAGGGTCCGCATGGGCGCCTTGCGGGACGTGGCCCAGGCTCGGGTGACGTACAACCAGTTCCAGGCCAACCTGATCGCGGCCGAGGCCAACGTCCTCGCCCGCGAGGGCGCCTTGCGCAACCTGCTCGGCCTGCCGCCGAGCGACGACCGACAAATCATCCCCGTCTCCGCGCCGACGAACAAGCGCCTGTCGCCCGACTGGAACGAGCTGGTGCGCCTGGCCGAGCAGCGTCGGCCCGACATCGTCGAGCTGAAGATCATCATCGAGGCGGAACAAGTCCGCCTTTTGCAAGCGGAGAATCAGGCGTTACCGCGGCTCGACGCCGTCGCGCTGTACCGCTGGAACGGCCTGAGCGGGACGATGCCGAACGGCGAACACCTGTCGTCGGGGCCGGGGCAGTTCACCGACTGGTCGCTCGGCGTGAACTTCTCCGTGCCGCTGGGGCTGCGCCAGGGCCGAGCGCTGGTGCGCCAACAGGCGCTGCTGATCGCGCGCGACAAGGCCAACCTGGATCAGGGGCTGCACGCCGCCGTCCACGAACTGGCGAGTAGCGTCCGCAACCTGGACAGCGCCTACGAACAATACTTGGCCTACAAGGAAACCCGCGCCGCCGCGCTCGACAACTTGAAGGTGCAGATCGAGGAGTTCCGCGCCGGCCGCAGCATTTACCTGAACGTACTGCAAGCGCTCCTGGACTGGGGCAACGCCGTCACGTCGGAGTCGCAGGCGCTTGTGAACTACAACGTGGCGCTGGCGACGCTGGAGCGACAGACGGGCACGATCCTCGACACGCACGGCCTGGTCTTCTCCGAGGAGCGCTTCCGCGCCGCCGGTCCGTTCGGCCTCCTGTGCGGCGACCGTCTCTATCCTTACGCGCAACCCGCGTCCGGTTCGCCGCAGCGCTACCCGAGCACCGGCGAGCCCGGCGAGAACTCGTTCGACCTGCGCAACCCGGACCCGCGCGGCGCCAAGCCGGCGGAGAAGCCGACGTCCCTTCCGTGGCCGTAGTCGAATCGAGATTATCGCTCAACGGCCGGAGTGAGGCGGGCATGACCGACTACGACAAGGCCGGGCGCTATCTGATCAAGCGCGACCCGGCGGGCTTTTTCGGCTGGCTCCTCCGCCTGGCCGCAGTCGCCTTCCACGCCTGGATCGACGCGCGCCGCCACGCCCTGCCCCGGCAGGGCGATCTCACCAACGACCTCGTCGCCGCCTTCCGCGTCGGCGACACGTTCGAGGCGCTGTGCGTCGAGTTGCAGGCCGGGTCGGAAGCCGACTCGGCGAACCGTCTGCTGCTGGGATACCTGCCCCGACTGCTTACGGAGCCGGCCGCGGCCGACAGCCTGATGCTGGCCGCGGCCGGCGGCGTGGTCGTAAACCTGACGGGTCCGCCTCATACACAAACCCGGTAAGACTGTCCGGTTCGTGGCCGCTCGAAGCTGAAGTCGGGCTGAGGGTTATGACCGGGCAAATCGGACAGTCTTACCGGGTTTGTGTATCAGACGGCCGGGGTGGAGCAGCGGCCGACCTTGGCCCCCGCCTGCTGGCTCTCGGGGCAGATCGACCAGCGGACGCTGCGAAATGAGGACGCCACGGCCGTCGTGCGGGACATTGGGGCCGGCACGATCTCGCGCTGGTTGCTGGCCTGGTTGCCGCTGATGCAAGGCGGAGCGGAGCCGGGTATAATCGAAGCGTGGAAGCGCGAGGCTCGCAAGGAGCCGGGGGAGCGCGACCGAGGAATTCTGGGGCACCTGACGCTGACGTTCGCCGATCTGGCCGGTGGCCTATCCGAGTGGCAGCGCGGTTTGGAGGGTTGGGGAATGGTCAAGTCGCCGTACCTCGAACAGTTGCGCGAAGAGGTCCGGGCCGAGGGGCGGGCCGAGGGGCGGGCCGAAGGTCAGTTAGAGGCGCTGCGTGAAACGGTGTTGCAACTGGGCCGGCGGAAGCTCCGCAAAGCGGCCGGTCGCACGCACAAGGCGCGCCTGGAAGCGCTGACCGACCTCGCCCGCCTGGAGCGTATTCGCAATCGCATTCTGGAGGCCGACTCGTGGGCCGACCTCCTGGACACCCCGTGACCGCCGGTTGGAGGGTTGGGGAATGGTCAAGTCGCCGTATCTCGAACAGTTGCGCGAAGAGGTCCGCGCCGAGGGGCGGGCCGAGGGGCGGGCCGAGGGGCGGGCCGAAGGTCAGTTAGAGGCGCTGCGTGAAACGGTGTTGCAACTGGGCCGGCAGGTGTTCCGCAAAGCGGCCGGTCGCACGCAGAAGGCGCGCCTGGAAGCGCTGACCGACCTCGCCCGCCTGGAGCGTATTCGCAATCGCATTCTGAAGGCCGACTCGTGGGCCGATCTCCTGGACACGCCGTAGCCGCCGGGAGTCGTGTTCCCCCCGAAATCACTCCCGCCAAACCCGCATCGACGCGATCACCGGCCCATGCCCGTGATGGTTGAAGCGCGGCCACGGCCCCGGGTTGCCGCGACAGACGAGGGCGGCGTCGGCGGCGTGCGGGCGGGTGAAGTTCGCCGTGAACGTCGTCGCCGTCGTGGCACTCACGACAATTGTCTCCTCGTCGGCGCTCGCGCCGACCGTCAGCATCGTCCCCGGCCGTATGGCCCAAGGCCGGCCCGACGGCGTCTGTCCGCTCATCTCCTTCGGCGTCACTTCCGCCGGCCCCGGAGCCGCCACCGCGTTCGTGGCACCCGTCGTAAACAGCGCCATCCGCGAACGGTCGACGACGGCGAAGAGGTGAGTGCGCACCTGCCGGCCCTGCGCCCGGCCGACCTCGGCGCCGAGCTTCACCGGGCGCGCTTCCAGGTCCGTCACCTCGAAGAAGCCGACCGTCAGCCAAACCGCGAAAACGTGGCTGCGCGTCGTGAAGTGATTCAAGACCTTGGAGAGCATCTCGGTCTGGAAGGCGGGGTGCGCCTCCTGCGATTCCGGAGGCGGCAAGGGCGGTTGGAGCAGGCGGCGGGCGCCGTTGACGTCGAAGCGGCGCAGCAGCGTGCTATCGAGGCCGGCGCCCGCGGGATACTGTTCGCCGCCCGCCTCGGTGAACGGCGCCGCCAGGCCGAGGAAGGGGCGGTCGTCCGGGCCGAGGACGCCGCCGGTCAGCAGGTTCGGCGTCCGCACCGACAACATCTTGCCGAAGACCGATTGCGGGTCGCTCGGGTTGTCCTCGCCGGCGCCGGAGCCCGGCGGCCGGTAGAGGTCGTCGAGGGTGAAGTTGTTCGCCACCTGCGGGTCGCACGCGGCCAGGAACACTTCCGGATCCCAGAGGGTGTTGATGTTGATGAGCCCCGGCAAACGCCCGCCCGGCGGGGCGTCCGACAGCGGGCGGCAGCGCACGAACTCCAGGAAGCGGAAGAGTCGGGCGCTCGGGTCGAGCCACGGGGCGCGGTGGTCGTGGACGGCGCCGGGGGTGCGGAAGCGCTGCGTCAGCTCGTGCGGCTTGAAGGCCGATACCGACAGCAGTTCCCCCGGACTCACCGGAAGGCGGTCGAAGTGCTTCAGCCAGTCGAACGGTACTTGCAGCGTCTCGCCGGGGACGGGCGCCGCCGGCGGTGCCGCGTCGCGCGCGTTGTGGCGGAAGAAGGTGTGCTGCGGCTGGTCGGGCAGCGGCGGCACCGGCTGCTGGCGCGTCTGCTGCAAGGAGAGCGCGGCGTAAGGCTGGCGGCGTCCGAAAGAGGCGCGGGCCGCGACGCCGGGCGGGCTGCGCTGGCCCTTGGCGTCGGCGAGGAGGCCGTCGTTCGTCGGCACGCCTTCGACGTAATCGACCGTCACATACGGGTTGAACGGCAAGCCGGGGTCGAGCGCCACGCCGGGGCCGGCGGGGTTCGGCGGCAGCGCGGGGCAGGCGAGTCGCTGGAGGAGGAGCGTGTGCCGCGGCAGGGAGCCGCCGAACGGCGACCCGTCGCCGACCGGCGTCGACAGCGGCAGCGCGTAGCTCATGCCGTCGGCGGCGCGGAGCGTGGGCTGGGGGCGGGCGGGCGACGTTCCGGGGAAGTCGACCGCCGGGCCGACGACGTAGAAGCCGTTATTGCCGCCCGGCACGCCGGCGAATGCGCCATTCGCGGGGAGGAGAAGGGAGACATCGACGCTCGGCGGCGGGGCCGGCGCCGGCGCGGGGGCGTAGTTCGCCAGGACGCAGCGGACGTCGGCGATGTCGGGTTCGCCGAGGACGTTGCCCGTCCGACGCAGGGCCGGACACGGCGCCGCGGCGACGACGAGGCGGTAGGCCGCGTAAGACCCGTCGGGCGTCTGCAAACGCGCCGCCCCGCCGTCGGACAGCGTCGCGTCGGCGGCGAGCGGGTTGTGCAGTTCCACCCAGAAATTGACCTGATACGGACGCGACGCCCGCGCCGGCACGGTCCGGTCGGCCGGGTCGTTCGCCGCCTCGGCGTAGACCTCGTTGATGACGACGCGCGGCAACTCGGTGCCGAGGACGACTTGGGCGCCCAGTGCCGGGTCCGTGTACCAATCGAGCGGCGTCATGAAATCGTCGTCGTCGATGAAGTCGACGATGTTCGCCGCGAGTTGGGCCAGCCAGCGCAGAGCCTCGAATTCGCCGGGCGCGCCCGCGACCGCCCGCAGCGCGGCGACGGCCGGCTCGGTGGCGCCGGTGGCGGCGCGGAGGCGGTCGAAGAGGGCGCGGGCCAGTTCGGTGCGCGCCGACTGGGCGGCGAGGAAGCCGGCGAGGTCGGTGATGCGGCCGGTCGAGGGGTCGGGGCGCGGGTAGGACGGCAGCGGCCGGTCGAGGGCGACGCGGCCGAGCTTTGCCGTCAGCGAACGCCAGTCAGTGCCGAAGTCGCTGCCCGGAGGAGGGGGCGTTCCGCGCGTCGGGAAGGGGATGGCGTTGCCGCTCGGGAAGGGACTGCCGGAACGCAGCGCGTAGGGTTGCGCCGACGGGTCCCACACCCAGGGCGCCGCGCCGGGCCGGTCGACATCGGCGCTGAGCGTCGTCACCAGGCTGCGGACGCGCGCGTCGGCGAAATTGTTCGGGCACAACTCGCCGGGCTCCGAGCCATTGGCCCACGTCCCGCCCGGCCCTCCCGCGAGGAGATATTCCATCGTCGACGGCGGAAACGCGCGGTCGTCGCCGCCGGGGCGAAACGGGTTGTACAGCGACGGGTGGCCGAGGCGTTCGCCGGCCGAGCCGTCGTCGTAACCGGGCGGGAAGAGCGGGAAGCAGGCGAACGTCGAGGCGCCGGCGCTGCCGGCGAGGAGCGGGCGCTGACCCGTCGGCAAGTTACCGCGGCAGGCGTCGGCATCGATGCGGCTGTAGGAGCGGCCGCCGAGCGACCACGCCGCCAGACTGCCGGCGCGAGCCGGCTCGCCGTCGGGTCCATAGCGGCCGCGCTGCCGCGGGCTGCCCCGGCCGAGGAACAGATTCGGCCATTCGGGACCGCTCGCATCGCTCTTCGGCAGGACGCGGCCGACGTTGACCTCCCACGGCCCCCAGCCCTGGTTCGAGGCGTGGACGGGTTGACCGCCGGCGTCGCGGCCCCGAACGTTGCCGTGGACGTTGAGGTTGACGCGGCCGTCGAGGTCGACGACGAGTGGGGCGAACAGCGGCTTGAACTTCTTGCCGTCGGGCGCCGTCAGCACCGGGAAGCCGAGGTCGAGCCAGTAGCTGTCGTTGCCGCCGGGGGCGCCGTAGTTGTTCTTGACGTCGCCGCCGTCGTCCTCGGGGTAGGGGAAGCCCGGCCCCATGTCGGCGGGGCGCGGCCGCAGGAGGAGATACTTGCCCGCCGCGTTGGTCCAGTTCGGGTTCGTCGCCGGGTCGTTCGAGCCGAACAGCCAAGAGCGGTGGTACGACGGGACGAGGACGGCACCGTCGGCCTTGACGGCGGCGAGGTAGAGGTTATTGAGATCGGGGTAGGTGTAAGGCGCGTTGGAGCCGCCGAGGAAGGGGCCGCGCGGCGCCTTCGGGTCGCGACGCCCGCCGAGGCGCTCCGGGTCGCGCAGCAAGCCGTCGGCGGGGAAATAGGTGTAGTTGACGAGGTTGTAGTCGTCGCGCGCCTCGCGCGGCAGGTCGGGCAGGCCGCCGAGGGGACTCGGGGTGTGGAGGCGCCCTGTGCCGTTGTAGGGCGTGTCGTTGGCGCCGGCGTCGTCGAAGCCGTACATCGACCGGGCCAGGCTGTGGCCGCGCAGGGCGGAGAGGACGCCGTGCTCGTCGTCCTCCGCGTCGTAGAGGAACTGGCCGAGGAAGGCGGAGGCGAGCAGGTCGGCGTCGACATCGGCGCGAACCGGCGCGAGGGCCTCGCGGCCAGCCCGGGCCGCGTCGGCCCGGGCCTGGGCGTACAGGAGGAAAGTCAGGGCGACGCCCGCGAACAGCGCCAGCAGGGCGAGGACGACCACCAGGATGACGCCGCAGCGCGGACGGGCTCGCGTCATGGTAGGGTGCCTCCGCCGCTCGCGGCTTAGCGCTTGACCGCCGTGCGACGGCGCCACGCGCCGACCGCGACCAACCCCACGCCGAAGAGTGCCAATGTCCCCGGCTCGGGGACCGCCCCCCCCGCCCCTCCTCCCGACGCCCCCGGCGTGCGCGAGAAGGTCAGGTCGTCCACGACGGCGAACTGGTTGCTGACGCGGAAGCCGGCGATGTCCGCCTGTGCCCGCGAGATGCCGCGGAACGCCCCTGCGTCGGTGCCGTTCGGCGTATTGATCGGCGCCAGCGCGCTGATGTCGAACGACTCCAGCACGTTGCCCGCGGCGTTGAGGGCGGCAATGGTCACGTCCGGGCTCAACGGGTCGGGCACATAGTTCAGGAACGCGCCGACCTGGCTGACCGCGGCGCCGTTGAAGCGGAACGTCAGGGCGCCCGTCAACAGCCCCGTGTTCAAGTCGACGGAGTCCAGGCCGACGAAGCCGTTTCTCGCCGCGGTCCACTGTCCGTTGTTGCCGAGCAGGTAGGTGTCACTGCCGATCACCGAGCCCGTCGGGTCGGTCGACTGGACGGTGATGTTCTCGCCCACCAACCCGCCAACCTGGATCGGCTGCGCTGAGAAGTCCATGAAGGACCCGTTGAACTGGCTGAAGTTGACGACCTTCGACGGAGACCGGACCTGTCCCGGCGAGGTAATGAGATCCGCCCGCGCCGGCACGACGGGAAGAAGGAGCAAGACAACAGCGATGAAGAACCTATTCATGACGTCCTCTCGATTCATGGGGCGAACTGTCCCAGGGCGCGGACGACGAGGGCGGCGCCGATGGCCGTGATCGTCGCGGCGCTGACGACGGGGATGCGCCTCAGCAGGGCGCCGCTGACCTGGAAGCCCTCCAGCCAGCGGCGGGCGCGAACGACGAGCAGACCGAGGGCGACGAGGACCGACGCCAGCCCGAAGCTGAACGCGGTGATGAGAAACATGCCGTAAGCGATCCGGTGCAGCGCCACCGCCGCCAGCAGGACGACCAGCGCCGACGGGCACGGGATGATCCCGCCCGAGACGCCGAGCGCCACAAGGGCGCGGGCCGTGATCGGCCCCTCGGGCAGCTGGTGATGGCCGTGTCCGCCTGTCGTCTTCGGCACGGCCGGCCCGCGCAGCAGGCGGCGGACGCGCCGCTGCAACAGCCACAACCCCAGACCGCAGACGGTCAGCCCGGATAGGCCGCTCAGAATCGGATAGAGGCGCTCCGGCACGACGTAGCGCGACGCCAGCAGCGTCGCCAGGCCGAGGGCGAAGACGCCGAGCGTGTGCGTTATCGTCACGATCGCGCCTAGCAAAACGGCGTGAATCATCGTGCTGCGCGAGCCGACGAGGTAAGCCGCCACCATCGCCTTGCCGTGCCCCGGTGACAGGGCGTGCAGAGCGCCGAAGGCGAACGCGATCCCCAGTCCCAGGCCGACGACGCCAGGCCCGAGGTCGGCGCGGGAGATCGCCTCGGTGAAGGCGTCGCGCGGCGTGGTTCCGCCGCCGGACGGAGCCGGCGGCGCGGGAGCCTCGGCGGGGTTCGGCGCCTGCGAGTCGCGCGCCACCACCAGGCTCGCCTCGGTGTCCTGCGGCGGGACGACGTCGGGCGGGTATTCGGTCAGTTCGCGGCTGCGGTCCGCCGACGGCACGTTTGAGCGGCGCAGCACCGCCCCGGTTCCGGCCACGGCGATGATTTCTTTCCAGCCGGTCCGCGTTTCGTAAGTGCGATCCTGGTAGAAGACGTCAAAGACCTCGCCGGGAGGCAGCGGTGCGAACAGGTCGAGGACGACCGTCATGATCTCCAGACCGGCGGCGCCGGGGGCCAGGCGGACATCCTCCCCGACGAGCCGCAGCGGTAGGGGCGAGCTGTCGGCCGTGAGGCTCAGCCCCGCGAGAAGTTCCGGCGCCTTCGCGGCCAGGTAGGCGGCACGCTCCTCGGAGGTGACGACGCCGTTGCCGTCCCGGTCGAGGAGTCGCTTCTCGCCGACGGTCGGGATCTCCGCCAGGTCGAGGACGAAGCGGAGGTGCAGGCCGTCGCCCTCGGCGCGCAGGCGCGTGTAATGACAGATCGCAAAATTGCCCATCGGGTGGGCCGACGCGGCGGACGCCAGGAACAGGCACGCCGCCAGAGCCGCACCCGTCGTCCGGCGGCTCATGGCGTCCCCTTCAGTTCGGCGCCCCCGGTCGGCTGCCGCGAGCCCAACTCCGCCAGGGCGTCCTCGGCCGCCTTGGCGTGGATGGGGTGGAAGTTAGGGTTGAGGCTCAGCGCCTGGTACAGGTGCAGCTGCGCCGCCGGCCGGTCGCCGAGCTTCGCGTAGATCATCCCCGAGTGGTACAGGAACGCCGCCTCGGGCGTCTTCTTGCTCCGCGCCTGCTTCGACGCGGTTTGCGCCTCGGCGTAGCGGCCCGCCTTGTAGTAGCACCAGGCGAGGGCGTCGGCGACGCTGACGCTCTTGCGCGTCTTGTACTCCTCCTCGGCGAGGCGCACGGCCTCCTCGACGTCGCGGCCGCGGTCGGCGTGGAAGAGGGCGATCATCGCGTCGCCGCGGACGCCGTTGGCCTTGTTCAGGCTGTGGACGGTTTCCACCACCTCGACCGCCTTGGCCGCTTCCGCGACGTCGCCCGTCACGGTGTAGAGGTCGGCCAGTGGAATCAGCACGTCGAGCAACGGCGCCGCGTCGGCAGCTTTCTTGTAGGCGGCGATGGCGCCGGCGTAGTCCTTGCGCGCCGCCATCAGCTTGCCTTTGACGGCCAGCACATGCGGGTCGTCGGCGGCGCCGCCTTCCGCGAGGGCGAGGGTCTGTTCGGCGGCGACGAGGGCGCCGGTGTTGAAGTACATCAGGGCGAGCTGGGCCTGACACCAGGCGCGATTCTCGGCGTAGGGCGCGCCGGACTCCAGCGCTTTCTGCATCAAAAAAGTTCCCTTACGCACGTCGCCGGTGAGGAAGAGCAGATGCGCGCCGCGGCTGTACGAAGAGACGTCGGGGCGGATGTCGAGCATCTTCTGATAGTGGCGCAGGGCGGCGTCGTAGTCGCCCATTTCGGCGGCGGCGTCGCCGAGCAGGCCATAAGCGCGGTTGTTACGCGCGTCGAGGACGACGGCTTTCTCGGCCCACTCCGCGCTCTTCTCGAACTCGTGCCGGCAGCCTTCGACCCAGGCCAGGCCAGTGACGGCGTCGCCGTGGCGGGAATCGATCGCGAGGGCCTTGCGGAAGCAGCGCTCGGCGTGGCCGTAGTAGGCGGCGTCGGCGGTCTCGCGCGCCTTCTGCATCAGCGCCTCGCCGAGTGCGGCCCAGGCGCTGGGGTTGCGTTCGTTGCGGCGGGCCGTCTCGGTGCGGCGGGCGATCTCGCCGTCCACCAGGCGCGGCGTCTTCGGCTGGGGTAGTGCGGCCAGCACCTCGGCGGCCGGCACGTCGGGGTTCGGGGCGGGCTCGCCCTGAGACGTCTCGCCGCGCTGCTGCGACGCCCACAGGCCGACGGCTATGGCCGCAAGACCGAGGACGAGACAGGCCCCCCAGCGGCGGGGGTTGGCGAGAATGTGCTTCATGAAAAATCCTCCCCCTACGCTTGCGGCTTCGCGAGTGCGAAGCCGCAAGCGGCCGACGCGGGTCACGGATCCTTGCGATTGTTGGTCCCGGAATTCGGCGTCGCGGCGTAGGGGAACACCTGGTTGTACACCTGGTCGTTGGAGTTGACGTTGTCGCCGAGGGGGAGGATCGGCGGCGTATAGCTCGGCCCATTGGCGATGGCGGTCAGGGCGATGTCGGTCACATCGTCGCCGAAGCGGCGCCCGTTCGGCCAGCCGCTCGCCTTGCCCGCCGTCGTGTCGCCGCCGAAGGCGCTCAGCCTGTTGAAGCCCGCCACGCCGGGCACGGAGGGCACCGGACCCGTCGTCGTGTCGACGCGCAGAACATCAGGGATGAAGACGCCGGCGAGGTCGGTGCGGCCCGTCGTCACGAAGCTCTTACTGAAGGTGGCGTTGAGGAGGACCGCCAACTCCGGGTTGAGCGCGTAAGTCTTGAACTGGGCGTTGTCGGCGGTGGGCAGGGCGCGATTGTAGTTGTCCTTGTCCAGGAGGGCGACGAGTCCCTCGTTGAAGAGCGGATTGCCCAGGCGGTTGACCTGGACGAACGGCCCGCCCGACTGCGGGTCGCCGGTGGCGCTGCGGAGCACGGTGCGCGGCCGCGACACCGAGGCGTAGACGCCGACGCCGGTCGTCGCGCCGGTGAAGGCGGCGGTGTACCCGGACGACGTCAGCGAGGTGAGGGGGATCTGCATCCCGAACGTGAGGACGTTGTAGCCCTTGAAGCCGTCGACGCCGGTGCCAGCCTGGCCGTCATTGGTGGGTCCGAGGATGCGCGCGTTGAGAAGGTCGAAGATGCCCGGGATGTCGGAGAAGAAGCTGTCCTCGCGCGGGCCGGCAAAGGTCGCCTCGCCGGTCGGCAGGGTGAAGACGGTCTGCTGCGTGTACTTATCCAGAGTGGCGAACGTCGTCGCTCCCGAGACGGCCTTGCCGGTCGTGGCGTCGTTGTAGAACGGCGTGGTTTTCATGCCGACGTTCGGCGGCGGCGTCAACTTGTTCGTGGTGAGGACCGTGCTCGCGCCGCCAGTCACGACCTTGGTGACCGAGTACGTCTGCGTGAAGTTATGGCGAGCGTCGCCGACGTCCTGGATGGGGCCGATCGCCGTGCCGCGGCCGTAGGAGAGGATGGTGTTGAGGTTCTTGTACATGCCCGTCACGGGGCTGACCCCCGAGAAGCGGAAGTCGTAGCGGCACAGGAGGGCGCCGGTGGCGGGGTTGGCGATGTTGATGCTGTACAGGGCGTCGTCGGCGAAGCGGTCGTAAATGGCGCCGTCGCCCGGCTCGGAGAACGGCCGGACGTTGATGACGGCGTTGAGAACCGGCACGCTGGCGTTGTCGTACTTCCTGCCGATGAAGGCATACACGTCGGTCAGGTTGGCCTGCGGGTCCTGCTTGATGAGCGGGGCGTCGCTGTGGCTGGAGGCTCGCGCCGGGCTCGCCGCCAGCCCCAGGGCCGCAGCCACTCCCGCGAGTACAGTGAGTCGTCGGAACATCATGGTTCGCCCTCCGCTGCTCGGAAAAAAAGAATGACCGTGCCCCGCCCGGCGCGGGGCGCCCGGCGGGGAGGGAGACAGATCCGCTGGGAGTACGCGGCGGGCGCCGCCGCGGATTCACGGCCGAGGCGATATTCTTCGGAAGGCGAAGACCTAACGCCCCGCCGAAAAATGGCCCTGGACAAAATCGCCCCGTTAGCGTAGACTGAAGCAACGATATATGAGAACAACGCTGACACAACCCATGCCGGACGTTCTCAGGGCCAACGTGACGCAGTTCAGTCAACTCCGCTCGACCCCGCTTCCGCCGCAATATGTGCGCGAGCGCTGGCACCGCCTGATAGCGGTCGGGTCTCGTCTTCTGGCCTGCGACCCCTGGGAGTTCCGGCCTCCTCACCCTCATCCCTCGTGGAGGTCCGTTTGACGACGGCACTGCTCGCGGAACCCCAGACGGGTTTCCGCTCCTTCAATCTCTCTCCCCCGATCCTGTCCGCCCTGCAACGGGCCAATTACCTCGAGCCGACGGCCATTCAGGCGGCTCTTCTCCCCGAGGCGCTCGCCAACCGCGACGTCATCGGCCAGGCCCAGACCGGGACCGGCAAGACCGCCGCCTTCCTCCTGCCGTTCATGAACGGTTGGAGCGAGGAAGAAGGCCCCGGTCCGCAAGCGCTCGTCCTCGTGCCGACCCGCGAGCTGGTCTCGCAGGTCGTCGAGGAGGCGCGTAAACTGTCTCCCTACCCGGAACTACGCAGCGTCGCCATCTACGGCGGGCAGCGAATCCGCGGGCAGCTCGACGAGCTGCGCCGGGGCGCCAGCATCGTGGTCGGCACGCCCGGCCGCCTGCTCGACCACCTGGGCCGCGGCACCATCTCGCTGGGCCGCGTCCGCTACGTCGTCCTCGACGAGGCGGATCGTATGCTCGACATCGGCTTCCGGCCCGACATCGAGCGCATCCTGCGGCAGTGCCCGCGCGAGCGGCAGACGCTGCTCATGTCGGCGACCCTGCCGCCACCCGTGCTGCGGCTGACCAGTCGCTACATGGACAACCCCCTCCACCTGAACATCACGCCAACCCGGCCGACGGTCGACAGCATCCGCCAGTCGTACATCACCGTCGACGAGGAGAAGAAGTTCGAGCTGCTGCTCCGCGTCGTCAAGCGCGAGCGGCCGCGGCAGTGCATCATCTTCTGCGAGCGCAAGCGCTGGGCCGACAAGCTGTACCGCCAGCTGCGCCGCTACAGCAAGTTCGTCGCGGTGATGCACGGCGACCTGGAGCAGTCGGCGCGCGAGCGGATCATGCAGGCGTTCCGCGACGGCAAGATCATCTGCCTCGTGGCGACGGATGTGGTCGGCCGCGGCATCGACGTCATGGGCATCTCGCACATCATCAACTACGACCTGCCGCTCGACCCGGAGAACTACGTCCACCGCATCGGCCGCACCGGCCGCATGGGCAAGGACGGCCGCGCCATCGCCTTCGTCACGCCCGAGCAGGGCGACCGGCTGACCGACATCGAGTGCTTCATCAACAAGATGGTCGAGGAAGACTTCATCGAAGGCTTCCAGGCTTACGACCAGAAGCCCGAGAGGCCGGCGGGCGCGCAGAAGCCGGAGGAGGCGCCGAAGCCGGTCGTCCCCGTCTTCGGGCGCCGCACCAAGCGCTACAGCAACCGGCTGTGATCGACGAATAAGAACGAGCCACGGAGGTACTTTGTGCCTTCGTGGCTCGTTCTTTTTGACTTCTAGAGTCCGCTGGGCGTGTCGAGGCGCTCCAACTCCTCCTTGCGTTCCGCGAGCATATTCCCGAGGACCGTCACGAGAATCTGGAGCGCCTCGCGCTCCGTCAGCCCGGAGTAGTCGCGGAAGTCCTTGCACACCCTCTCCAACTCGAACCACAGCTGTCCGCGCGGCTGCATGGTCATCGGCCTTTCCGATCGGGCCAGGTCGAGAGCGAAAACGCTCGGTCATCCTATTCCCCGAGCCCGTCGCTACAATCTCCCGCATGACCACGCTCCGCATCCGCAACGGCCGCGTCATCGACCCGGCTCAGGACCTCGACCTCGTCACCGACCTGTGGCTGCGCGACGGCCGCGTCCTCGGCACCGGCCCGCGAGCCGACGCCGTCGCCGACCGGACCCTCGACGCCTCGGGCAAGATCGTCTGCCCCGGCCTGATCGACATGCACGTCCACCTGCGCGAGCCGGGCCGCGAGGAGGACGAGACGGTCGCCACAGGCACCGCCGCTGCCGTCGCCGGCGGCGTCACGTCGGTCGCCTGCATGCCCAACACCGAGCCGGCGCTCGACAGCCCCGCCACGATCGCGCTCGTCCGCGAACGTGCCGCCGCTGCCGGCAACGCCCACGTCTTCCCGACCGCCGCCGTCACCCGCGGCCGCGCGGGCAAGGAACTCGTCGACGTCGCCGCGCTCGTCGCGGCCGGCGTCGTCGCCTTCACCGACGACGGCTCACCGGTGTACGACGGCGCCCTGATGCGGCGGGCGCTGGAGGAGTGCGGCCGACTCGGCAAAGCGGTCCTCGTCCACGCGGAGATTCCGGAACTGGCGCGCGGCGGCGTCATGGCCGAGGGCGCCGTCAGCCGCGCGCTTGGCGTCAAGGGCATCCCCGGCGCCGCCGAGGACGTCATGATCTACCGCGACATCGCCCTGGCACGGCTGACCGGCGGTCGCGTCCACATCCTGCACGTCTCCACCGCCGAAGGGGTCGACCTGATCCGCCGCGGCAAGGGACACGGCGTCGCGGTCAGCGGCGAGGCGTGCCCGCACCACTTCCTGCTCACCGACGACGACCTGGCCGGCCGCGACCCGAACTTCAAGATGGCGCCGCCGCTGCGCACCCGCGCCGACATCGACGCCATCATCGAGGGCTTAAAAGACAATACCCTCGAAGTGATCGCCACCGACCACGCCCCGCACGCGCCGGCGAAGAAGGCACGCGGCCTGGAAGCGGCGCCCAACGGCATCGTCGGCCTGGAGACGCTGCTGCCGTTGTGCGTCGTCGGCCTGATCGAGCCGGGACATCTGACCTGGCCCCAACTGATCGCCAAGCTGACGATCAACCCGGCGCGCGTCCTCGCCATCGACCGAGGCACGCTGAAACCCGGCGCCGCCGCCGACGTGACCGTGATCGACCCGACGGCGGAGTGGACCATCGACCCCGACCGCTTTCGCTCGAAGAGCCGCAACTGCCCCTTCGCCGGCTGGAAGGTGCGCGGCCGGGCGCACGCGGTGATCGTCGGCGGCACGCTCAATGTCGGGGCGGCGGCGGGCTGAACACCCACAGGTACGGCGTCGTCGAGGTCGTATTGCCGGGGTAGACGAAGACCCCGGGGCTGGTCGCGGATTGGTATTGCCCCGTCAGCGTCGTGTCCCCCCGGACGGGGCCGATCGGGTCGCTCAGGGCCTTGCCGCGGAGGGTGTACCCCAGCGAGGCCGTCGGCGGCGTGCCGACGGCCGAATAAGTCACCGTGTAGGCGCCGGGCGGCAAGAAAAGGCTCCGGTCGCTGACGGTCTGCCCCGCTAGCGCGGTCAGAGTGTAGCGCGCGTTGCCTTGGGCGTCCCAGATGGTCATCCGGACCCCGCCCGTGACCCCCGCGGGCAGGGCGCTCGCCGACAGCGCGAAGTCGAACAGCTGGGTCTGGGCGACGTAGAAGTTGTACGAGTCCTGCCGCGAAGTCTGCGCCAGGGAGCCGCTCGCGAACGTGACGAAGTCCTCCGCCCGCTGGCCGAAGCCCACGGTCAGGTGGTAGTTGCCCGTGGCCCCCGCGACCCCGGCGCGAGCCCGAAGGTAGTAGGTCGCGTTCGCCACGGCGTTGGGCACCTGGAGAGTGAAGGTGCCGTTGCCGTTGACCAGGATCTCCGCCGCCACGGGGTTCAGGCGGGCGTCGAACACCGTGACGACCGGCAGCACGCCGTTGACGGCGTCGGCGAGGGCCGTCACCGTCATCACGGTGGCCTGCCCACCCTGCGTCTGGGCGCTCTTGATCTGGTAGACGTCCACGTCGGCCGCGTCACTGAGGCTGCCCGCCGTCTCGTAATGCGTGTTGGCGACGAACCCCGGCGTCGCCCGGAGCGCCGTGGCCGTCGCCGTCGTCTCGTTGGTGTGCTGGTCGTCGTTGAAGAACGTCTTGCCGGGGTTGCGGAACAACTTCAGAAGCTCGTCGGGCTTGAGGTTGTCGTAAGGCCCGCGCAGCACCGTCTGGAGACCCGCGGCGCTGACCTTGTTGAGGTTGTCGAACGTGACGGCCAGGGCGTAGCGGCCGACGCCAAACACGTCCCGCGTCGCCCCCTCGACGCGGACGAAATACGTCGCCAGCGGGTCCGTCCGGGGCAGCGTCACCGTCACCGCGTCCCCGGCGGCGTTGGTCGACAGCGCCTGGCCCAGCACGCGCCCCGCCGCGTCGTAGACGGTCAGCTTCGGCGCCAGCACGCTCAGCCCCGCCGTCTGGAGGCGGAAGGTCATCGGCCCCGTGTATGCGGGGAACTCCCGGAGAGCGAAGACGTCCGTGTCGCGCGTCGTGGTGATGTCGCCGAACTGGACCAGAGGCGTGTCGCCGGTGAAGCCGTCGGCCGGCTCCGCCTTGAGGCGCGTGGCGTTTTTGAAGGTGTCGTTGCCGTTGGAGCCTTCGGCCGCGTCCGGGAGGCGCGTCCCGTAGATCGCCTGCAAGTCCGTCACGTCCCTCCCCGTCAGCGCGGCCCGCATGTTCAGGCTCGGGAATCGCGGCGACGCCGGGTCGGTACTGTGGTCCAAACCGAGGACGTGGGCCGCCTCGTGCAGCAGGATCGGGAACAGGTCGGCGCTGGTAAATTTGTGGTCGCTGTTGAGGAACACGTCGCCCGCCCAGGTGCCGGAAGCGAACGGGTCATACGGCACCGACGTCGCCAGGACGTCCGGGGACATGGGTTGCGCCGCGACGCGGATGTCGCCGAACCGAGACTCGCCCTGAGCCCGCCCGGCGACGCCGAACGCCTCGCCGTCGTCGGCGACCACGCCGATGTCGATGTTGGCCTGCGCCGCCCAGGTCTGGAAGGCCCGCAGAATGTCGCTCTGCCAGTCGGCCGCCGCGCGGTTGGCGCCGAGGGTGGCAAAAAGGGAACTCTGGTGGCCGGCGATCGCCGTGGCGTCCGGCGCGAAGCTCAAAGTCAGGTGGACGGGGTCGGCCCAGGGGATGCCCAGGGACACCGCGGGCGTACAGCGATCTTCCAATTGTTCGAGGGCGAGACCGAGGGCGCGGCCTGTTCGCGACGGCTTCATAATTCGATTCCTGAAAAAACGGGGCGGCTCTCGCATGAGAGGAGTAGTTCGCTTCGACACCGCCGTCCGCCAACAGGGGAATTATTTTATCCTATTCTTTCCCCGGTGCAGGGCGACCGCCGCCCGAACGATTTCCTGAAACTCGGGGTCGCGGCGGATGAGGTCGAGATCGGGGTCGCGCGGCACCACGTCCAGCCAGTCTTCCTCCTGCCGCAGCGCCGACCGCAAGAGGTCGAGCGCCCGCGCCCGGTCTTGCTCGTGCCCCGGCGAAGTCAGCGCGTAGACGCCCGCCACTTGATACAGCGTCGCCGGCCGACGGTCCAGGGCCAGCACGTTCTCCGCGTCGCGCCGCGCCTCCTCCCGCTTTCCCAGCCGCGCGAGCAGGACCCCGCGCCCCGCCAGCGCCGCCACGTCCTCGGGATAGAGTTCCAACGCCCTCGTCAGCACGCCGACCGCCTCCTCGGTCTTGTGCAGGTACTCGGCCAGGACGTGGGCCTTGTCCTGAAGTCCTGTACGCGAGCTCGGGTTCACTTTCAGCGCCTCCTCGAAGTCGGCCAGCGCCCCGGTCGGGTCTTGGGGAAGCCGATTCTCGCCGCGGGCCAGCCAACTCTTCTCGTCGGTCGGCTCGCGCTTCAGGCCCTCGGCGCGGTCCCTGGCCGCGCCTTCCTTGTCGCCGGCGGCCAGCCTGGCTCGTTCCCGCATGAAGAAAATCCGCGTGTAGGGCGGAGTTTCCTCTTGTTCCAGGGCCAGCGTCAGGTCGGCGACGGCCCCCTGGGGGTCGTTCCGCCCCAGGCGAGCCACCGCCCGGTTCATCAGCGCCTCCACCAGCCCCGGCCGCAGGCGCAACACCTCGTCGAAGTCGGCTTCCGCCCCCGTATAATCCTTCGCCTCCAGGCGGAGCAGGCCGCGGTTGAACCAGGCCCAGGAGAATTTCGGTTGGAGTTCGACACCCAGGTCGTAACAGCCCGCCGCCTCCGTCGTCTTGCCCAACTCGGCGTAACAATTGCCGAGGATCAGCCAGGTGGGGCCGCTGCGCGGGTTCTCGCGCGTCGCCTCGCGCAGGAACGTCAGCGCCTCGCGGAGTCCCCCACGCCCCTTACGGCCGCTCAACTCCAGATAACGTTCCCGAGCCGAGCGAGCGGGCGCCGCCGCGGCTTGTTTCCGGAATCGTTCCGCCTCGGCCGGTCTCCCGGCTTGCTCTTCCAACCGGGCTCGCTGCTCCAGGAGCGCGACCGGCCGGGCGCCCGCCTCGTAACAGCTTTCGGCCCGACTGTTGAGTCGCACCGCCAGGCGCAGGTCTTCTTCCCGGCGGGCGGAGTCGGCGTCGGCCTCCGCGGACAGGGCCCGCGCCCAGCACCACAACAGATCGCCCAGGTCGTTCCGGACCTGACGCCGCTCCTCGTCGCCGAGGGCGCGGACGAGCGCGCCCCGCGCGACGTCCGAGTCGTCCAGGAGTTGATAGCGCTCGGCCTGGGCTCGGCAAAGGGCCAGGCCGTCTTCGCGCTGCCGGGGTTCGGTTTCGGCCCCCCCGAGGAGGTACGGAATCACTTCCAGATCACGGCGCAAGGCGTGCATGGCGTCGAGCGCTTCGAGGCGGACCAGCTTCCGGCCGCGCGCCCAGATCAGGCCGAACAAGAGAAAGACCGTCAGTGCCGCCGCGGCCGCCACCGTCCCCGCGGAGGACAGACGAGGGTGGCGCCGGGACCATTTGCGCAGCCGCTCACGCCCGGAAGGTTCCGGCGTGTGCCGCAGCGGCCGGTGCGCTAGCTGGCACTGCAAATCTTCCTGGAGTTGGCGGGCCGAAGGGTAGCGCCGCGCGGGCTCGGCTTCCAGGCAGCGGCGGACGAGGGCGTCCACCGCCGGCGTCACCAACGGATTCCAGTGCGACGGCGGAGCCGGCGGCCGGCGGCGTTCCTCCCGGATCTGGTCGATCGTTTCGGGCAAGCCCGGCCGCACCGGGAAGGGGGGTCGGCCCGTCAACAATTCGTACAGGATGACCCCCAGGGAGAAGACGTCGCAGCGCTCGTCGAGGGAACTGGGGGCGCCGCGGAGGGCGTCGATCTGCTCGGGGGCCATGTACGGCAGGGTGCCGCCCACGCGAGCCACGGCGGGGAAGCGGCCCCAGACGTCCTCGGCCAAGTTGAAGTCCAGCAACATCGGCTGGCCCTCGGCGCTGAGCAGCACGTTGGCCGGCTTCAGGTCGCGGTGCAGAATGCCGCGGGCGTGGGCGTGGGCCAGCCCCTCGGCCATGCGCGAGCCGATCCACAGCACGGCCTCGACGTAAGTCATCTCCCCCAGCAACTTCCGGGTGGCCATGGCCGCAGCCGTCCGAGCCGCCTCCTCCGCCGGATCGGCCGGGAGGACCGGCGCCTCCTCCGCGGGCGCGAGGGCCGAACGCGGCGCCGGGGCGGCCGGGGTGTGCCAGGTGTCGCTCCGCCCGCGCATCAGGGTGTTGACCAGCTCCCGGCCCGAAGTGGGCAAGGTCTGCTGGGCGCGCACGCCCTTGAGGACGTCGGCCAGGGTCACGGCCCCGCAGTAGGGCATGCACAGCAGGACGAACGGCGGCGCCCGGTGCGCCGAGTAGACCGGCACGATGTTGGAGTGCTGCAACTGCGCCAGCGTCAGCGCCTCGCCGAAGAACGTGTCGGGGGAAACCTTCAAGGCGACCAGCCGATTGCCCAGATCGCCCTGCCGGGCCAGGTAGACGCGGGCGAAGGCTCCGCGGCCCAGCTCGGACAGCAGGTGAAACCCGGCCACGTCGCTGCCGGGCTCCGGGAAATGCTTCTGAGCTTCTTTGATCTGCCGCGCCGCCCGGCCGCCGGAACACGACGCTTCGCGGCGCGCGGACGCCGCCTTCCGCTCGGACCCGTCGGCCGGCCATTGCCAGCCGGAGGTGTCGGGCTCGTCGGCCGGCCCCTGCCAGCCGGAGGTGTCGATCCCGTAGCGCTCCCGGTACTCGGCGGGCGCGGGCCGCTCGCCGGCCTGCCGGCGCAGGCGGTATTCCTCGAAGGCGATCTCCCCCAGGCCGGCCGCGTCGTCGGCCAGGGCCGGGAAGCGGCTCCGGTAATCGTGCAGCGGTCGAGGGCGCCCGCGCTGCCAGCCGAACTCCAGGTCCACGCGCACCAACTCGCGGAGCACGGGAAGGTAGAGCGGGTCGGCGGGCTCGGGGAGGAACAGCTCGAGCCCGGCGTCCCCATCGGCGGCCTGAGCCACCTCGAAGGCCTGGACGTAGTCGTCCAGCTCCGGCGGCGCTTCCACGGCCAGCAGTTCTCGGCTCATCAGGTCTCTTTCTCGACGTCGAGGAGGTCGGCGAGGCGCTTGCGCGCCTCCTGAAGCAGTCGTTCGGTGGTCCGCTTGGAGCGCCCCATGCGTGTGGCGATGTCGGCCACCTCGTGGCCCTCGATCCGCAGCCGCACCACGAGCCGGTGCTGCTCGGGCAGCCGCTCCAGGAGGTCGTCCACGGTCACTTGCAGCACGGCGAAGGCGGCCTCGTCGTTGCCGGCGACCGCCTCCAGCGAGTGGTCGAACGAGGCGCCCTCGCGGTGGCGGCGGACGTCGCGCTTGGCCGCCCGGTGGAAGGCGCCCTTGGCGCGGATCTTGTTGAGGGCGATCACCAGGAACAGCTTCCACAATTCCTCGCCGGCCGGCAGGTCGTAGTAGCCCGCGCGGGCGCCGCGGAAAAAGCTGCCGAAGACCGACTGGACGATGTCGTCCACCTCGACCCGGCGGGCCAGGTCGGCGGAACATTGCGCCTGGGCCAGGCCGCGGAGCCGTTGGGCGTAACGGGCGTGGAGCTGGGTCGCCGCGTCCTGGCTGCCCTGGCGAAAACGCTCGAGTAACAAGCGGTCGGTGGCGGACGCTTCGTCGCCTGCGGCCTTGTCGGGGTTTGTCATGGGGACTCCTCCGAAAGGAGAGCAGTCGCGCAGCGGCGTCCCGTCCGCCAGCCAATTGTAGGGGGAGGAGCGCCGCGCGTGCGTCGGGGTTGGCGCGACTCACACCGACTCACACCCGACTCACACCGCCCGGCGCCCCTCTTTCCCTGCGTTTTCAAGGCTTTCCGCCGAGGTGTGAGTCGTGAGTCACTGTGAGTCGTTCGCGCCCCTTGCTTTCCTTCTCATCCCCGGGAGCCTCCCGTGTCACGCCCGCGGCCACGTGGCCCAATCTCTATTTTACCCGTCCCCGTCGTGGGCGGGGAAGGCCCCGGATGGTGTCAGGAAGGGACAGGGTGTGTGCGCGGATTCCGGGTATTCGTTACCCGGACCCACGGCCCTGCTCGGCTCGCGGGGCCTACCGGCCCCGGCAACGTTCCGGCGCATGTCTCAGGCCGAACCTTTCGCGGCCGCGCTCACGCGGCAGGTTCGCGCCAAACGCCTCCACCGACGGATCGTCCCCGCAGACGGGGGGCCTCAGGTGGAGGGGTATGGCTCCCTTGGCTTGCCGCGATCGTTCTTTTGATCCTAGCTCGTCACCGCCCCTTCCGACGCCGAGCGCACGGTACGGGCGTACTTCGCCAGTACGCCGCGCTTCTCGCGCGGCTCCGGCTTCGTCCACGCCGCCCGCCGCTTCGCCAACTCGTCCTCGGCGACGTTCAGCGTCAACAACTTCCCCTCGGCGTCGATGGTGATCGAATCGCCTTCTTTGACCAGCGCGATCGGCCCGCCGACCCACGCCTCGGGGGCGACGTGGCCCACGACCAGCCCGTGCGTGCCGCCGGAGAAGCGGCCGTCCGTAATGAGACCGATGTCGTCGCTAAAGCCCTGGCCCGTGAGCGCCGCCGTCACCGACAGCATCTCACGCATGCCCGGCCCGCCGACCGGACCTTCGCCGCGGATGACGACCACGTCGCCCGGCTTGATGGCTCGTTGTTGGATCGCGGCGAAACAAGCCTCCTCGCCGTCGAACACCTTCGCCGGCCCGGTGATGCTCGTCTTCTTCAGCCCCGCCACCTTGGCGACGGCGCCCTCCGGCGCCAGGTTGCCGTGCAGGATGACCAGGTGCCCCGACTTGTGGAGTGGGTCGCTGAGCGGCTTGACGACGCTCTGCTTGCGCTTGTAGATGCTCGGCACCTTGTCGAGGTTCTGCGCCAGCGTGCCTCCGGTGACGGTGAGGCAGTCGCCGTGCAGCATCCCGGCTTCGAGCAGCGCCTTCAGAACGGCGGGCGTGCCGCCGGCGCGGTAGAGGTCGTTCATGACGTAGCGGCCGCCCGGTTTGAGGTCGCCGATGTGCGGCACTTTGCCGCCGACGCGGTCGAAGTCGGCGAGCGTCCATTCGACCTCGGCCTCGCGGGCGATGGCCATCAGGTGCAACACCGCGTTCGTCGATCCGCCAAGGGCCAGAACCAGCGTGTAGGCGTTTTCGAGCGACTTGCGCGTGATGATGTCGCGCGGCCGGATGTTTTTCTCGACGAGGCGGATGAGGGCCTGTCCGGCGAGGAAGGTCTCGCGCTCCTTGGCGGCGGAGACGGCGGGGTAGACGGCGTCGTAGGGGAGCGACAGGCCCATCGCCTCGATGGCACTCGACATGGTGTTGGCGGTGTACATGCCGCCGCAGGAGCCGGCGCCGGGGCACGCCTCGCACTCGATGGCGTGGACGCCCGCCTGGTCGAGCTTGCCGGCCTGGAACTGGCCGACCGCCTCGAAGATGGAGACGATGTCGATGTCGCCGCCGTCCGGCCCCTTGCCGGGGAGGATGCTGCCGCCGTAGACGAAGACGCTCGGGATATTCAGACGCGCCATGGCCATGACGCAGCCCGGCATGTTCTTGTCGCAGCCGCCCAGGGCGATCAGGCCGTCGTGGTTCATGCCGGCGGCGACGACCTCCAGGCAGTCGGCGATCACCTCGCGCGAGACGAGACTGTAGCGCATGCCCTGGTGGCCCATCATGATGCCGTCGGACGCGGTGGGGGCGCCGAAGATTTGCGGCACGCCGCCGGCGGCGCGGACGCCCTCGACGGCCTTGCGGGCGAGGCGGTCCAGGTGGGCGTTGCACGGCGTGATGTCGCTGAACAGCGAGGCGACGCCGACCATCGGTCGGTTGAAGTCGCCGTCGAGGAAGCCGACGGCGCGGAGCATGGCGCGGTTGGGCGCGCGGCCCATTCCCTCGGTGGTCAGGCGGCTGCGCGACTTGCCTTCGGTCGGCATGGGACTCTCCTCGGTCAAGGGACGGTGCGACAGGGTCCACTGTAGCGACGCCTCCGACGACGGGCCAGCCCGCGCCCGGCGGCGTGTCCCCCTGGCTGAGGAACGGGTTTTCTGGTATAAGACCCTGGTTACGCGCTATTGAGGGAGGGGCGGGATGAGGGCGATCATCAGCGACGTCCACGGCAACCTGGAGGCGTTCGAGGCGGTGCTGGCCGACCTGGCGCAGTACGACGTCCGCGAGGTCTACTGCCTGGGCGACGTCGTCGGCTACGGCCCCAACCCGCGCGAGTGCCTCGACCTGGTGATGGAGCGCTGCCGGGTCATGGTACTCGGCAACCACGACCAGGCGGCCATCTTCGACCCGTCGAACTTCAACCCGCACGCCGAGCGCGCCACCTTCTGGACGCGCTCGCAACTGGAGGCTCCGGTGCCGACGCGGCAGCGCGCCGACCGCCGCTGGGAGTACCTCGCCGAGTGCCCGCGCCTTCACAGGGAGGACACCGTCCTCTACGTCCACGCCTCGCCGCGCCACCCGATCAACGACTACATCTTCCCCGAGGACGTCTACAACCAGGCGAAGATGGAGCGGCTGTTCCGCCTCAACGAGCGCTACTGCTTCCACGGCCACACTCACCTGCCCGGAATCATCACCGAGGAGCTGCAGTTCCACGCGCCGGAGGAGATCGAATACCGCTACCAACTGGACGGCCGCAAGACGTTTATCAACGTCGGCTCGGTCGGCCAGCCGCGCGACGGCGACTGGCGCGCCTGCTACGTCATCGTCGACGAGGACGACGTCGTCTACTACCGGCGCGTCGAGTACGACCTGGAGACGACGGCGCGGAAGATTTATGAGGTCGAGGAACTGGATAACTTCCTCGGGGACCGGCTGCGGGACGGGCGGTAGGAGACGGCGCGGATGACGTACGCAAGGGGGTGCCGTGTGGGGCTTTTGCCTGCCCCGTCAGAAGTCGAGCGTAAACGTGCGCGCCGGGCCGTCGAGCAGAAACTTGATGTCGAGAAGGAGGTCCAGGCCGATCAGCACGTCCGCGTCCGGGAGGGTCGTCGCCAATTCGCTGACTCGTATGTCGGGGTAGGTGAGCATGGGACTTCCGGGGCGATTCGGGTCGATGACGCTGAGGCTCACTTTGAACAGTTTTACTCTGACGGGACCCCCGGCCGTCTGCGTCGTAGCCGAGGTTCCCGCGCGGACTCCCAGCTTTTGCAATATCCAGGGAGCGACCGCCGTCGGATTCGCGGCGGTATCGATTTCCCCGCGGGCCTGGACAGGCGCGGGTATCGGCTGCCCGGAGGCGTGCAGTTTACGAGCCGACGTCCTGTTTAAGCCGACCAGGACGGGCACGGTCAAACCCGTGGCAGCCACGGGAAATGTTAGACGGGGCATGGGAGCGCGCGCCCACGGAAGTAGTAAACGGGCTCTCGGGCAAGAACCTGCTGCACCAAGAACGGCTCGAACAAGTAACGATCCAGGCCGGCTCCCTGAGCGGCGTCATAAGTGTCGTACAGGCCCACGATCTCCTGGCCCTTGAGGAGGACGAACTTGCCCTCATGCCCCTCGGCCAGCAGGCGACCCGCCTCGCGCCGGTAGAAGTCCCATTCCTCGCACAGAGGGCCTGCCGGGACCATGTCGGGCAGTTCCGTGTACGGAATCGTGCGGCAGATGAAAATGTCTTTCATGACTGCTCCTCCTCGCCGCCGAGTGTAACCGACGCTTCGCGGAAAAGCAGCGCCAGTCCGCGCCGTCAGCCGACGCCGCCGCCGACCTTGGCCTCCTCCTCGCCGACGAGGCTCGCCTTCAGATAATCGCGGTACATCTGGGCGATGAACAGCACGCTGATCTCCTTCGGGCACGCAGCCTCGCACTCGTACTGGTTCGTGCAGTTGCCGAAGCCCTCCTGGTCCATCGTCGCGACCATCTTCCGCACTCGCCGCGCGCGCTCCGGCTGGCCCTGCGGCATACTCCCCAGGTGCGACACCTTGGCGGCGACGAACAGCATCGCCGAGGCGTTCTTGCACGCCGCCACGCAGGCGCCGCAGCCGATGCACGCCGCCGCGTCCATCGCCCGCTCGGCGTCCACCTTCGGCACCGGCACCGCGTTGCCGTCCGGCGCGCCGCCCGTGTTCTCCGCCACGAAGCCGCCCGCCTGGATGATGCGGTCGAAGGAACTCCGGTCGACGACCAGGTCCTTGACCGGCGGGAACGCCTTCGCGCGCCACGGCTCGACGGTGATCGCGTCGCCGTCGCGGAAGCGGCGCATGTGCAGCTGGCACGTCGCCGTGCCGCGGTCCGGGCCGTGCGGGATGCCGTTGATGACCAGCGAACAGGTGCCGCAGATGCCCTCGCGGCAGTCGCTGTCGAAGGCGATCGGCTCCTCACCCTTGTTTTGCAGATCCTCGTTGAGGACATCGAGCATCTCCAGGAAGCTCATGTCCGGGCTGACGTCCGTCACCGGGTACGTCGCCATGCGGCCGTCGGCGCGGGCGCCCTTCTGCCGCCAGATGTGCAAGGTCAAATTCATGTTGGCGTGGGACTCCCGCCGCTCGCGGCTTCGCCCTTGCGAAGCCGCGAGCGGCTACTTGTAGCTCCGCGTTTCCAGATGGACGTAGTCGAAATTCAGCGGCTCGGCGTGCCGCGCCGGGGTCTTGCCCGCCCCTTGGTACTCCCAGACGGCGGCGTGGCAGAAGTTCTGGTCGTCGCGCTGCGCCTCGCCGTCGTCCTGGAACTCCTCGCGGAAGTGTCCGCCGCACGACTCGCGCCGCTCCAGGGCATCGCGACACAGAAGCTCGCCGAACTCCAAAAAATCGGCCACGCGCCCGGCCTTCTCCAGCGCCGGATTCAGCTCCTCGTTGTCGCCGACGACGTTGACGTTGTTCCAGAACTCCTCGCGCAGCTCGGGGATCTTCTCCAGCGCCTTGCGCAGGCCGGCGTCGTTGCGGGCCATGCCGCAGAACTCCCACATGATGTGGCCCAACTCGCGGTGGATCGACGCCACGGTGCGCTTCCCCTTGATGCCGAGGAGGCGGTTGATCCCCGCCTTGCAGTCCTCCTCCGCCTTCTTGAACTCGGCGTGGCCGTTGTCCACCTTGGCGCCGAGGACTTTGCTCTGCACGAGGTAGTCGCCGATCGTGTACGGGGCGATGAAGTAGCCGTCGGCGAGGCCCTGCATCAGGGCGCTGGCGCCGAGGCGGTTGGCCCCGTGGTCGGAGAAGTTGGCCTCGCCGAGGACGAACAGGCCGGGCAGCGTGCTCATCAATTGGTAGTCGACCCACAGGCCGCCCATCGTGTAGTGCAGCGCGGGGTAGATGCGCATCGGCACCCGGTACGGATCCTCGCCGGCGATGCGCTCGTACATCTGGAACAGGTTGCCGTACTTCTCGCGGATGGCCGGCTCGCCGACGCGGCCGATGGCGTCGCGGAAGTCGAGGTAGACGCCGCGGCCGCCGGGGCCGACGCCGCGCCCCTCGTCGCAGACCTGCTTCGCCGCCCGCGAGGCGATGTCGCGCGGCGCCAGGTTGCCGTAAGTCGGGTATTTACGCTCCAGATAATAGTCGCGGTCGTCGTCGGCGACCTGACCGGGCGAGCGATTGTCGCCCGGGCGCTTCGGCACCCAGACGCGGCCGTCGTTGCGCAGCGACTCGCTCATGAGCGTCAGCTTCGACTGGTGGTCGCCGCTGACGGGGATGCAGGTCGGGTGGATCTGCGTGTAGCACGGGTTGGCCATGCCGGCGCCCTTCTTGTAGGCGCGCCAGATCGCCGTCACGTTGCAGCCGACCGCGTTCGTGGACAGGTAATAGAGGTTGCAGTAGCCGCCGGTGGCGAGGACGACGGCATCGGCGGCGAACGACTTGATCTGGCCCGTGACGAGGTCGCGGGCGACGATGCCGCGCGCCTTGCCGTCGACGACGACGAGGTCGAGCATCTCCGTGCGCGGGAACATCGTCACCTTGCCGAGGCCGATTTGTCGGCTGAGAGCCTGGTAGGCGCCGAGGAGGAGCTGCTGCCCCGTCTGGCCGCGGCAGTAGAAGGTGCGCGACACGAGGGCGCCGCCGAAGGAGCGGTTGGCGAGTTGCCCGCCGTACTCGCGGGCGAAGGGGACGCCCTGGGCGACGCACTGGTCGATGATGTGCGTGCTGATGTCGGCGAGGCGGTAGACGTTGGCCTCGCGGGCGCGGTAGTCGCCGCCCTTGACGGTGTCGTAGAAGAGGCGGAAGACGCTGTCGCCGTCGTTCTGGTAGTTCTTGGCGGCGTTGATGCCGCCCTGGGCGGCGATGCTGTGGGCGCGGCGCGGACTGTCCTGGTAGCAGAAGCAGAGGACGTTGTAGCCCAGTTCGGCGAGCGTCGCCGCCGCGCTGCCGCCGGCGAGGCCGCTGCCGACGACGAGGACGGTGTACTTGCGCTTGTTGGCCGGGTTGACGAGCTTCATGTCGAACTTGCGGCGGTCCCACTTCTGTTCGAGCGGCCCGTCGGGGACGTTGGCGTCGAGCTTCATGGCAGGTTCCCTCCGACGAGGCGGAAGAGGACGGCGAGCGGCATAATGGCGTTTCCGACGAAGACGAGAATGGCGACGGCGAAACTGGTCTTCTTCAGCAGCGGCATCCAGCGTGGGTGATTGAGGCCGAGCGACTGGAACAGGCTCTGGAAGCCGTGACTGAGGTGGAAGGCGAGCAGGGCCATCGCGACGACATACGCGACCGAGACGGCCGGGTTGCGGAAGCCGTAAATCGTCATGGCGTAGACGTCGTGGCGGTACTTCGGATCTTTCGGATCCTTGCTCGTGTTCTCTTCCAAAGTGAGGTATTCGGTATAGGTGATCTCCCCGGTGGTCGTGTTCCGCACCGGCGCCTGCGTCACCAGGCCGAAGGTGTAGTGCAGCAGGTGGAAGACGACGAAGGCGAGGACGAGCAGGCCGGTCGGCAGCATGGTGCGCGAGGCGAGGGTCGCTTCGCGGTAGGTCTTGTAGGCGTAAGGGACCGGCCGGGCGGCGCGGTTGGCGAGGGAGAGGCGGACGCCGTAGACGATGTGGGCGACGAAGATCGCCAGCAGGCCGAGGCGGGCGCTCCAGAGAAGGACGGGGAGATTTTTGAGGTTCTGGGCGTAAGCGTTGAGCGCCTCCGGGCCGGCGAAGACCTGCAAGTTGCCGACCATGTGGACAATGACGAAGCCGGTCAGGCCGAGCCCGGTGAGGGCCATGAGATACTTGCTGCCGAGCGACGAGCGCGGCGCAAGTGTCAGTGGTGCGTTCATCCGTCCTCCCCATGCTCGCGGGCCGCGGCGCGAAGTCTTTCGTGCCGGGCACGCCTTCTGTCGTTTTCGGGAAAGACGGGCGCGGGGGCAAGGAGTAAGCCCCCCTCGCCCCTGTACTCAGGGGAGAGGGGTTGGGGGTGAGGGGTTCTTCCAGCCCGAAAAGACACCCCTCACCCGAATGGCACTGCCATAGGCCCTAACGCTTTTTGCCGGAACGCTTTGCGTTCTGGCCCAGCTTCCGGCGTGCCTGGGCGCGGGGTTCCTTCAACTTCGGGTAGTTCTTCGGCCGCCTCTTGACGGCCCGGGGTTCGTAGCGG
>JBBROG010000030.1:0-44151 GCA_038229635.1 Gemmatales bacterium | reverse complement strand
CAAGCCGTCGCGAAGGCCGCTTACTCCGCGAGTACGCTCCGTGCGCGGCTCGGACGAACACGGCGGCTCGGCTCCGACGATCAGGCCGCTTACTCCGCGAGTACGCTCCGTGCGCGGCTCCGACGACACCAACAACAGATCCCTTGTCCCCGGCCTGACGCGCTACGCCCCTCTGTGAACTGGCGCGTCCCCCGCCTCCTCGTAGACCTCGGCCTGACGCCGCACCGCCGCCTCGACGCCGAACCGTTCCTCGACGCGCTTGCGCCCGGCCTCGCCCAGCGCCCGCACGCGCTCCGGGTCGTCGAGGAGCAACCGCGTCGCGCGCGCCAGCCCCGCCGGGTCGCCGGGTGGCACGAGAACGCCGCTGACGCCGTCCTCCACCACTTCCGCCAGCCCCGGCCAGCGCGACGCCACGACGGCCCGCCCCGCCGCCATTGCCTCCAGCGCGACGTTGCGTCCCCGGTCCGCGTGGCTCGGCACCCACACCGCCTCGGCGTGCGCCAGAGCGTCGGTCACGTCCGCGCGTGCCCCGACGAAATGAACCCGTTCCGTCACGCGCGCGACGCGCGTGAACTCACGAAGCCGCGGTTCGTCGGGGCCGGTGCCGACGAACAGCAGGTGCAAGTCCTCGCGGACGAAGCGCAGGATGTCGAACGCCCAGACCGCGTCGCGGAACCCCTTGGCGGCGTCGAACGGGCCGACGCACGCCAGATAGCGCGCCCCCTCCGGCAAGCCGAGCGCGCGGCCTGCTTCGACACGCGAAGTCGCGCCGGGCGGAGCCGTTTCCACGGCCGGAGGCACCTCGGCCAACAGACCGTCCGGCACGCCCGCGTGGCGACAGCGCTCGGCCTCGGCCGGGCCGGCGACGAGGACGCGCCGCACGAAGGCGGCAATCAGCCGGCGGTCGAGGGCGCCCAGGTGAGGCGCCCGCGCGGCGTGGACGGCGGCACTCAGGACGACTCTCTCGGTGCGCGGCGCCGCGACGGCCAGCGCCCGCAGCGCCGTGACGCCCCAGGCGTGGACGAGGTCGGGCGCGAACACCCGCACCGCGCGGCGCAGGGAAAGCAGCGGCCGCAGGTCGAGGGGGTGCCGCCGCCCGAGGCACTCCGCCGCGACGCCCGACCGACGCAGCGCCGACGTCCAAGGCGCCTCCGCGCCGAGGCAACAGACGCGGGCCTCGAAGCGGTCGCGCGGCAGGCGCGGGGCCAGCAGGACTAACGGCTTCGCCCGGCCGCCGTAGGCGAGGCTCGGGATCAGGTGAAGTATTTTCATCCGTGAAGCGACTTCTCTGTTGGGGCGGGCAGTTCCGCGATGTAGGGCAGGTGGCGGTACTCGTCGTTGAAGTCGAGGCCGTAGCCGACGACGAAGGCGTCGGGGATGTCGAAGCCGCAGTAGTCCGGCTCCAGCGCCACCTGCTGTCGCCCCTGCTTGCGGAGCAGCACGCCGGTCCGCAGCGAGGCGCAACCGAGCCCGTTAAGGTGTGCTACCAGGCGGCTCAGCGTCTGCCCCGTGTCGAGGATGTCGTCCAGCAGCAGGACGTGCCGGCCGCGCACGTCGGGGGTCAGGTCGGGCGAGACGTACAGCTCGCCCGGCGCGGTGGCGGTGCCGCGATAGCTCGACGCCAGGACCAGGCCGAGGCGCAGCGGCAGGTCGATTTGCCGCGCCAGGTCGGCGAGGAACATCAGGCTGCCGGTGAGGACGCCGACGAGCGTGAGCGGACGCCGGTCGCGGTAGTCGCGGCCGATCTGCCGAGCCAACTCGCCGACGCGCTCGCGGATGCGCTCCGCCGGGATGAGGATTTCCATGCGCCCCCCTCGCCTCCTTGACCGCCCTCGTGTCTCCCGCAGGGTATTGAATGGTCCGGCGGCGGCGGCGGACAGAGGCGCCGAACGGCACCCCGACAGCGCCGACGAGAGCGAGGCCAAGGAATTCGAGGGGAAGAAGTGGGCGACGTGGCACGACGTGCCTCGCGAGCTCGTCGAATACCATCAAGGCGTTCTGGCGTTCTTCAGCCCGGAGGCCTTCCGCTTCTTCCTGCCCGCCTTCATGACTTACGCGCTGTCGGACCTCGACGGGATCCTCGCCCTGTTCACCGCCTTCGCCGTACTCCCCCCCTCGGCGTACCGGGGGGCGGTGGCGGCGCCGTCGGCTCGCGGCGCCGGAGGCAACCTTAGCTCGCCTCAAAGAACTCACCACAGAGAGCACAGAGAAAAGGCAAAAAGGAAGGGGGGCAACCGCGGAACCTGCCTTTCCTTTATCTTTCCTCTGTGCTCTCTGTGTTCTCTGTGGTGAGTTCTTTTAGACACCCGTAGCGAGTTGTTCGTTCGCGCACTTTGCGCTTGCGAGGCCGCCTTCGTTCCTCCCATAATAGGCCGACTCGCCCGCGCGGAAAATTATCGCCCGGCGCGGGTCGTCGTCACTTTTTTGCCGTCTACTCCAGGGGGCCGCCCGTGTCGCCTTCGCTCGACGGGTCCGCCGAACGCTACCGGGCGCTGCTGCGCGTGCAGGTGCGCAAGCTCCAGCTGAGTCCGACACTGGCGAAGCGCTTCGACTCGTCCGACCTCGTGCAGGAGACGCTGCTGCGCGCCCACCAGCACCACGATCAGTTCCGCGGGCAGACGGACGCGCAGCTCCTGGCCTGGTTGTACGAGATCCTGCGCAACGTCATCCACGACGAGATGGCGAAGGCCCACGCCCAAAAACGCGACGCGGCGCTGGAGCAGTCGCTGGACGCGGCGCTGGCGTCGGCGTCGGACCACCTCGGCAAGTACCTGGCCGTTCAGGCGTCGCCCGCCGAATGGGCCGAGCGGAAGGAACAGCTGCTCCGCGCCGCCGAGGCCATCGACCGTTTGCCCGAGGAGCAGCGCGACGCGGTCGTGCTGCGCGACCTCGAAGGGCTGCCGCTGGCCGAGGTCGCGGCGCGGCTGGGGCGGACGGAAAAATCGGCGGCCGGCCTGTTGCGGCGCGGGCGAGAGGCGTTGCGAAGAACCTTGACCGACGAACCGTGAGGGTGTCATGCCTGTCGACCTGCAACCCGTTTCGCCGCGCGAAGACCGCCTCGACGAGGCCCTCGCCGCCTACGAGCGTGCGGCCGACGCTGGCGAGGCGCCGACGCGCGACTCGATCCTGGCCCTGTTCCCCGACCTCGCCGACGACCTGGCGAGGTACTTCGCCGCCCTGAAGGCCGTCTCGCCTCGGCTGGCGCCGCTGCGGGAGGCGTTGCGCGACCGGCCCGCCTCCCCCGACCTCGGCCCCACCCGTTCGCACCTCCCCGCCGAGCCGAGCGACCCCGCGCCGGCGCGTCCTCTGCCGACGATCCCCGGTTACGAGATCCTCGGCGTGCTGGGCGAGGGCGGCATGGGCATCGTCTACAAGGCGCGACAAGTTCACATGGACCGCGTCGTCGCCGTGAAGATGATCCGTTTCGGGCGCTTCGCCAGCGAGCAGGCCCGCGCCCGCTTCCGCACGGAAGCCCGCGCCGTGGCCCGGCTCGACCAACACCCGCACATCGTCCGCGTACTCGACAGCGGCGAACACGACGGCTCGCCGTTCATGGCGATGGAGTATGTGGACGGCGGCAGCCTGAAGGACGCCGCCGACGGCCAGCCGTGGCCCGCGAAGAAGGCGGCGGCGCTGGCCGCCCTCCTGGCTGACGCGGTCGAGCACGCCCACCGGCACAACATCCTGCACCGCGACTTGAAACCGGCGAACGTGCTGCTGACGGCGACCGGAGTGCCGAAGGTGAGCGACTTCGGCCTGGCGCGCTGGCTGGGGGACGGGGCTGGCCTGACGGTGTCCGGCCAGGTCCTCGGCACGCCCGCCTTCGTGCCTCCGGAGCAGGCCGACGGCCGGCCCGACGAGGTCGGCCCGCCGGCCGACGTCTACGGCCTGGGCGGCATCCTCTACTTCCTGCTGACGGGCCGCGTGCCGAACCGCGCCCCGGACCCGAAGCATCCTCTGCCTCTCGTCCCGCCGCGCGCGGTCAACCCGCGCGTGCCGAAGGCCCTGGAGCGCATCTGCCTGAAGGCCCTGGCCACCGTCCCGGACGAGCGCCACGCCTCGGCCGAGGCGCTGGCCGACGACCTGCGCCGCTTCCTCGCCCGGCCGCGCCACCTGGCCCTCGCCGGGGCCGCGGCGGCGTGCCTGCTCCTCGCCTGCGTGGTCGCGGGCGGGTTGTCCCTGATGCGGTCGCCTCCCACGCCCGTGGACCTCACGCCGATGTCGCTGTCAGGATTCATTGACGTGCGCGTCTGGGAGGGGAAGGACGTTCAAGGGCCGCGCAACCCGCACCGCAAGGGCCTGTACTTGCATCAGCTCGACGCCCTGCCGATGAAAATCGGCGATCAGGTGCAGGTCGAGGTCAAGCTCAATAAGCCACGTTTCGTCTGCGTTGTGTGGATCGACGCGGCGGGCGAGGCGAAGCCGTGCTACCCGTGGCGGGACTTCTCCTGGGACAAGCGCCCCGCTGAGAACGTCATCGCCGAGCTGACGCTGCCGCAAGGAGCCATCGACGAGGGTTGGGAGATGGCCGAAGGCGTCCCCGGCATGGAGACGCTGCTACTGCTGGCGCGCGAGACGCCGTTGCCGGCGGACGGCGAGAAGGAGTTGCGAGCGGCGCTGGCGGAGTTGGGGCCGCAACCGCTCCAGGACGGTCGGACCGAGGCGGCAGTGTGGTTCGAGAACGGGACGGTGGTCACGGCGGAGACAGGACGCGGCCCGAAATCCTACGAGGCGACGCGCATCGACGACCCGCTGCTGCGGACGCAAGCCTTGCTGCGCGAGAAGGTGGGAGTCCTTTTCTCCTACACGCGGGCGGTCAGTTTCTCATTTCGGGGAAAGTGAATCCGAAATACGCGGGACCGGCACGCGGGCGGCGGTCAGAGTAGGGGGCGAGCGGAATCGACGGGCCTGAGAGAGTTGGCGCGAAGAAAAAGGGAGAATCCGATGCGACTCCTTGTGGTTCTGACGGCGCTGATACTTCCGGGATGGCTCGGGGGCTCCTGCGCGCGGACGTGGGCCGCCGACGAGGATCCGAAGCCCGAGGAGCGGAGGGAACTCGAACAGGGCGACAAGGACCTGGACGCACAGGCCAAGAAGCTCTTCGCAGAGGGAAAGCATATTGCGGCCCAGAAGTCCTTCGAACAACTTCTGGAGATTCGTCGGCGGTTATATCCGGAGGCGCGCTACCCCGACGGCCACCCCAAACTGGCCACAAGCATCAACAACGTGGGCGTCTCGACCCTGCGTCAGGAGGGGTGTGCCAGGGCGGAGCCGTTCTTCCGCGACGCCCTCATGATGAGGCGCAAGCTCTACCCCGCGGCGCGCTTCCCCGACGGCCACCTCGACCTGGCCCGAAGCCTCCAAAACCTGGGCGCCACGCTCCAGGATCAGGGGGAGTACGCCCGGGCCGAGCCGCTCTTGCGCGAGGCCCTCACGATGACACGCAAGCTCTACCCCGAGGCGCGCTTCCCCGACGGACACTATCAACTGGCCATCAGCCTCAACAGCCTGGGCGCCTTGCTCCAGGCGCGGGGGGAATCCGCCAAGGCGGAGCCGCTCGCGCGCGACGCCCTCATGATGAGGCGCAAGCTCTACCCCGCGGCGCGCTTCCCCGACGGACACCCCGAACTGGCCACCAGCCTCTCCAACCTGGGCAACTCGCTGCAGGAGCAGAGGGAGCACGCCAGGGCCGAGCCGCTCTACCGCGATGCCCTCCTCATGAACCGCAAGCTCTACCCCGAGGCGCGCTTTCCCGACGGACACCCCCAACTGGCCAACAGCCTCAACAACCTGGGCTTCCTGCTTCAGGCGCGGGGGGATTACGCCGGAGCCGAGACGCTCTGGCGCGACGCCCTCCGGATGAGACAGAAACTCTACCCCGCGGCGCGCTACCCCGACGGGCATCCCCAACTGGCCAACGACCTCAGCAACCTGGGCAGCTTGCTCTACGCGGGGGGGGAATACGCCGGGGCGGAGCCGCTCCTCCGCGACGCCCTCCGGATGAATGAAGACCTGCTGCGTGCCCATGCCGACCTCACGTCGGAGGCCGAAGCCCTCAATCGGCTCGCCAACTTTCCCCTGACGCGCGACGTTTTCCTGACGCTCTGCCGTCACCTCCCCCCGCGGCCCGAGCACTACCTGCCTATCTGGCGGGCCAGGGCGGCGCTGACGCGCCTCCTCGAACGCCGCCACCTCGACACGGCCGGCAGCCAGGACGAGGAGACGCGCCGGCTCGCTCTGGAACTTCGTGGCGCGCGCGAGCGGCTGGCACGCCTGGTAGTCCACCCCCTCCCGGACCCCAAGGACCACGCCGAACGCTTGCAACGCCTTACGGGAGAGAAAGAAGCGCAGGAGCGAAGGCTCGCGCAGCGGCTCCAGCTGACCTTGCCGCCCCGGAAGGCCGACGCCCTCACGCCCGAGGAACTCGCCGCTTCTCTGCCCCTTCACACCGCCTTCGTCGATCTGATCCGCTACGTCTCCTTCGACCAGGACCCCAAGGTGCCCGGCGAGAAGGGCCTGACCCGGACGCCGCGCTACGTCGCCTTCGTCCTCCGCAAAGGCCAGCCCACCCGCCGCGTCGAGTTGGGCGAGGCGAAGAGGATTGAAGATGCCTTGCGCGAGTGGCGCCGCGAGATCGCCGACTGGCGGTCCGGCCACCCGGTCGCCGCCAGCAGCGCCGCCCAACGCCTCAGCGCGATGCTCTGGCAGCCGCTGGCGAAGCACATCCCTTCCGACACGGAGACGATCTTCCTGGCGCCCGACGCCGGCCTGACCGGCCTGCCCTGGGCGGCGCTGCCGGGCCGCGATAAGGGCAAGGTGCTGCTGGAGGAACACGCGCTGGTCCAGGTGCCGCACGGCCCCTGGCTGCTCGAACGCCTCCGCGCCAGGCCTGCCCCCCGCGACGGCCCCGGCACCCTCCTCGCCCTCGGCGCCGTCGCCTACGACGGCGCCCCGAAGCTGCCCGACAAGCCTCGTTCCCAGGATCTCATCGCCCAGGCCCCCACTCGCGGCGGCGGCGGCCGCGCCTCGTGGGACTACCTCAAGGGCACCGAGCGCGAGCTGGACCAGATCCTCGCCCGCGCCGGCACGCGCGACGTCATCGCCCTGCGGGGGAGTGACGCGAGCATCGACCGGCTCCGACAGGACCTACCGAAGGCGCGTTTCGCCCACCTGGCCACGCACGGCTTCTTCGACGACAGGGGCACCCGCTCCGTCCTCCAACTCACCGAGGAGGACTACCGCCAGCGCGGAGACAGCGGCGAGCGGGTCGGCGTCGGCAAGCGCAGCCCGCTCTTGCTGTCGGGCCTGGTCCTGGCCGGCGCCAACCGCAAGGCGAAGGACAAGCCCGAGACGTGGGCCGAGGACGGCGGCATCCTCCTCGGCGAGGAACTCGTCGGACTGAACCTGCACGGGCTGGAGTTGGCGGTACTGAGTGCGTGCGAGACGGGGCTGGGCGACGTCGGCGGCGGCGAGGGCGTCTACGGCCTGGCGCGGGCCTTCCACGTCGCCGGCTGCACCAACGTCGTCGCCAGCCTGTGGCAGGTGGACGACGAGGCGACGGCGGCGCTGATGACGCTGTTCTACACCCGCCTTTGGAGCGGCGAGAAGGGCATGACGCCGGCGAGGGCGCTGCGCGAGGCGCAGCTATCGCTGTACCGCCACCCCGAGAGGATTGCGGCGTGGTCCAAGGAGCGCGGCCCGACGGGCAAGGTCGTCAAGATCGAGGGCTACACGCCGGCGGCGAAGCCGGACGGCAAGGCGACGGGCACGGCGCATCCGAAGCTGTGGGCCGGCTTCGTCCTCTCCGGCCTGGGCCAGTGAGACGCGATTTGGCGGGCTTGTCGGGGGAGGCGGGAGTGGTAGGATGATCTTCGGACATGGCGACTTCTGCTTTTGCCCGGGTGTCCGAGCGGAGCGAAAGGTAACGTAAGTCAGGAAACAGCAACCCCTTGGCGGCGTAGCTCAGCGGTTAGAGCAGCGGCTTCATAAGCCGCGTGTCGCTGGTTCAATTCCAGCCGCCGCTACTCGCAACCCCTTGATTTTTCAAGGGGTTGCGTCGTTTACGGCGAAGGCGACTTTGAAAGGACAAAGTGCTTTTCACAGGATTTCACAAGAACCGCCCCTCGGACTGCGGGCGGCGAAGCGAATCGGGCGTTGTGTCGACCTACGCCGACCCGGTCGGTAGATGCGGGTGCCTGGCCGGAGCGGCGGACAGCCGTGACACTTCCGGCCAGTCCTTCGCGGCGACGGCCACCTTGAGCCGCCGCGGAGTCTCAATCCAAGAACCTCTTCGCGTCGTCCGAGGTCGCCTTCTTCGACTCGATCTCTTTCTCCCCCTTTACGGCACGGGGGGGTGGCGGAGCCGAAGGGAGAGATTGTTCAGGTCCTTGGGGCCTCCGGCGTCGTGCTGCGGCGTTGCCGCGGCCGGCGCGGAGCCGTCCGGTTGGCTTCCTCCGACCCCTATCCGTTGGATTATCACGCCCACCAGCACTGGGGCGACGACGGAACCGAGGATGCCGACGACGAGCTTTTTTGGCAAGCTCGATGAGCGTTCCTCCGCCATTTCGTCCTCCGAATGTTGTGGGGGATCAACAACACTAAAAGATACCCGCTTTTGTCGTCAAACCGGCGTCGGTTCGTCACTTCGCCGGCTTCTCTCGGACCGGCTCGCCCTTGCCGTCCAGGACGACCCCGAGGGCGAGGTAAAAGACGTCGCCTTGCTTCGACCTCCACCGTCCGACCACAGGCATATCCTTGACGAGGCCTTCCACCCGGGTCTTCGTCACTTGCAGGAGTTCCGAAACGCTCTTGCCCGTCTCCTTTTCGTTGTCGATCACCAGGACGGTCTTCTCCTTCACCTCCTCCGTGTGGCAGACCTGGACCCCCTGCTTTTCGGCCGCCACGCTGGCCAGCGCCTTGACCCGGCAGACCCGCTCGGCTCGGAGGCGGTCCTTGGCCGTATTGTCTTTCAGCACCGTCGAGGCCACGGCCAGGACGACCTGACGACCGCCCTTCAGTCGGATGACTTTCGCACCCGCCACCTCCATGAGCAGTCGGTTTGCCGACAAATAGGCGTCAAACGGCTTCTCGATTTCAACATCGGCAAAGTCCTCGCCGGCTTGGGGGCCTCCGGCGACGGCCAGAACGGACAAGAGCAACAAGCCCGTCACGGTGATTTCTCCTTCTGTGCCTCACGTTCACGCTTCCGCACGGCCTCCTTGAGCGTGTGTAGTGTCTCGTCCTGCTGCCTTTCGACCGCCCGGAGCAACTCCGTCTTCTCGACGACGAGCAGCAAGAGGTCGCCGTCGATCTCCTTGCCGAGTTTCTTCACGTTGGCCTCGCTCCGCTCTTCGAGGTCGGCGACGACCGCCCAGAAGGACCGGCCCTTGTCGCCCGCCGCCCGGCTCCTACGGTCGGCGTCTTGCAGCCGTGTCGTCGTGGCATCCGTCAACCGTTGAAGCGTATCCAAGTAGTCCTGCTTACGGGTCAGGAGGGCCGACGTCGTGGCAAGGCGTTCGGCCCCTTTCTTGTCCGTCCCAACCTGTCCTGCGGGTGGCATTGGCCTCCCGCCCTCGACCTGGATGCCGTCCTTGGGCACCCGCAGCGTCAGGGTGTAGAACTTGCCGTCACTCGCGACGTCGATGACCTCGGCACCGCGCACCGTCAGACGACCCGCGGTCTTGCCGCCGAGGTGCAGGGCGAGGGCGTGCAAGGCATACGCCCTCGCCTTCTCGCGGTTGAGTTCGCCGTTGGTCGCAGGGTCGAAACTCTTCACGGGGAGCATGCGAACCGTCACCCGGTATTCGCCCTCGGCACCGCCCAGTGTGGCTGTTACCTGTCGTAACCCGCCCAACTCGAAGCGAACCTCATCCGCCCGCGGCCCGGCCGCGAGAAGGGGCGTGCCGCGGAGTCCGCAGACGAGAAGGAGTGCCAGTGTTGGCCGTGTCATCGCCGTCTCCGCTTGGCGCCTCACGCTCACGGACTCCGGGCCTGTGGCGACCGAGGTCGCACAGGCCCGGTGCAAACCGCCTCAGTCGTCGATGAACCTCTTGGCGTCCTTCGACGTCACCTTCTTGTCCTCGATCTTCTTGTCGGCTTTCGGCTTCGGGTCGCCGGCCTTGGGCGGTCCGTCGCCCTTCGCGCCCGCGTCCTTGTCGTCCGCGCTCAAGTCTTTGCGGACCTTTTTTATCGCTTCGACCGTCTTGGCGTCCCAGCCGTAGACCAGGGTGAGGGTTTTGTTCTTGCCGCTCTCCTCCGTATGGAGAACTTGCATGCCGCGAACCAGGCTCGCGGCGACCGACTCCATCTTCTTGCTCATCGTCTCGACGGCCTTTCCCGACTCCTTCAAGGCGTCCGCGTCATTCTCCTCGCTGCCTTCGAGGAAGAGGATTTGCTCGTCCTCGGTCTTGGCGTGGACGCTGACCTTCTCCTTCAGCCACTTGACGAACTCGGCCCTGGCCGCGAGTCCCGCACGCTCGCGGGCCACTTCGAGCCCCTTGGCCCTTGCCCAGGGCGAGACTGATGCGGGATTGGCCGACGACAATACAGGTCTGAATGCGGCCCTGCTTGTCGGTCTTGACGCGGTGGACGCCCGGCCCTAACTGGGCGATCTTGCTCAGGGCCTTCTCGGTCTTGGTGTCTTCATCGTCCGCCCGGATGGCCCCCGCAACGAGGAACGTAAGAACGGCCGGCACCAGAAACAGTTGCTTCTTCATGGTCACTCCTTCCAGTAGGGGGAGAAGGGAATCGTTGTTTGGCCCCGAACGGCTCCTATCGTTTCTCCTTCGCGTCGTCCGGGCGAGGCGGCAACGCACCGTCGTCGAAGAGCAGTTCACACTTGACCGACTGGATACGCTTCAACTCGCCGAGCGACAGGGTGACGTCCATCGTCCGAACGCCCAGGCCGAGGAAAGAGTGTTCCGACGGATCGCTCCTGTCGTTGAAGAAGAAGGGAGAGATGAAGAAGAGGTGTTCCCCGTGTTCGGGATGATCCAGTTCGGATAAGAACTTTTCGTGAAAGCCCGTCTTCTCTCTACCCATGTTCTCATAGAACACCTCCCCAAGGCTGCGGGTGCGCTCCTTGGAGATCGTGGCCGAATGGACGAGTGTGGCCCGGAACCGTTCGCTCCCATCATTCTCACTGTGGTCCGCGATGGCCGCGAATCGATCCACGGCAATCGCCTTCCCGTCGCCGTCCAGCAAGGACACTTTGGTAGACATTAGGCAGGCATCAATCGCCGCCAACGGGCCGCGGGCTGACTGGTCCAGCACGAAGTACCGCCAGTCGCTCCGACTCAGGTCCTTCGTCCGCTGCGTGTTCACCGCCAGGACGAAGCAGTCCTTCGGCCCGACGTAACCGTAGTCGGCCTTAAAGTACCGCGGCATCAAGCCCGGGTAGTCGTGGCGGAAGAAGAACCCGTCGTGGCCGTGGCCCCGGCCCTTTCGGCCCGGCGTGGCCCGGAGGGAAAACTCGCCCTGGGCTCTGGCGACTTTGCCGAGGGTGCTTTGAAGTTTGGCAACAAACGTGTCGTACTTCTTGATGTCGGCCTGAAAGCCGATGCGGAAGCGGACGGTCGCCTCGCCGCCCTCCTTCTTCACGACCTCCGGCTTGCCCACGGCGGAAGTCTCCAGGCAGTTGAGCGGAAAGCCCTCAAGTTGTTTCTCCAGCAGAGCGAGGGCGTTCTTGCCGGCTTCGAGGTCGGTGATGGTCTCGGCGAACAGGCCCTGCCCGTCCACTTTCTTCAGCGTGATCTTGGCCTCTTTGAGTTTGGCCACCACGCTCCGCCGCTCGACCGTGGCGGCGATCTTCACACGGAAGAGTCCCTTGTCCTGCTTCTTGCTGACCTGGTCGTACTTCGTGATGAAGCCGTCGCTGTAGGTCAGCACCTTGTCGGAGATGACCTCGTCGTTCTTGACGAGGGTTTCCGCGTCCACGACGGCCCCCACCACCTGGCGGACGGCGTTGCGGAAGGCGTCCTTGACGGCCTCGTCCGCCGTCCCGCCGACGCCCTCGGCGACGACCCTGACGCCCTGCTTCTCGGCGTCGCCGCCGGGCTCCTTGGTGGTCTGGGCGAGGACCGTGAATGTCCCCGCGGCCACGAGCAAACACGCAAAGGTGTAGCGCATTGTCTCCTCCCGCCGGGTCGTCTTCTTGCCCGGCGTCACTCCATGTTTGGCAATTTCCACAGCCGCACGGTCTTGTCCGTTCCCCCGGTCAGAAGGAAACGACGGTCGAACGAACACTGAATTCCCCAAACCGGCCCTGTGTGGTTCGTCACCTGACAGAGTTCCCGATCCGTCTCCGCGTCCCATAGGCTGAGCCCGGCCTGCTCGTCGGTGCAGACGACCCAGAAGCCGCCCGGCTTCACCACAACGCGATAGGCGCGGTGCGGGAACTGCAACTGTCGCCGCAACTGTCCTGAGGCCAGGTCCCATTGCCACGCGGTCTTGTCGCGGCAGGCGGCCAGAATGGTCTGCTCGTCCGGCGAGATGCCCACGTCATCCACGGCATGGGAATGCGGCTCCAGGCAAAACTCGGTCCGGCCCGTCTCCAGATCCCAGACGCAGACGTCCTTACCGTCGCCCGAACCGAGGCCCCGGCGTCCGTCCGAAAAGAACTTGACGCACTGGGCTCCCCGCTTCAGCCCTTCCAGCCGACGCACCACGGCACCGCTGTCGATGTCCCAGAGGATGACGTTCGGCCCGCCGGACAGCATTTGCCGCCCATCCGCGAGATCGCCAGGCAGATGACGACGTCGCCCGCTCCGACATATCGCCTTATGACCTCGCCGGTGTCGAGGTCCCACAGCCGCAACGTCCGGTCGTAACTGGCGGACATGGCCCGGCGGCCGTCCGGCAGGAAGGCCACCCAGCCGATCCAGTCGCCGTGCCCCACGAAGCGGCGAACCTCTTCGCCCCCTTCGAGGGACCACAGACGCATCGTGCCGTCTTCACCCCCCGACAGGGCGAACCGGCCGTCCGGCGACAGGGCGACGGACTGGATGGCCGCCGTGTGCCCCTCGAAGCGGCGAACCTCCTTGGCGGACGGCACTTTTCGCCCTCGCCACACGGCCACGCCGCCCGCGGGGCCAAGGCCGGTCGCCGCGACTCCCACGAGCCACCGGCGACGGTTCATGCCTCTGCCCCTCCTTTCCGGGGGTTGGTCGCCACAGGGCGAAGTGAACGGAGCCAAGGCGTCGGCGACCTCGCGCGGCGTCGGAAATCGCATCCCCGGCTCTTTGGCCAGCATCCGGTTGAGGACTCCCAGGAAGTCCGCGGGCAAGTCCCTCCGCACGTCGGACAGCGGCCTCGGCGTCCGCTCCAGATGACCGGCGACTTTCGAGAAGCCAGTGCCGCCGGGGAACGGCGGGTGGCCTGCCAGGAGGTGATACAGCGTGCAGCCCAGCGAGTAGATGTCGGCCCGCCCGTCGACGCGGCGGGCGTCCCTGATCTGTTCCGGGGCGATGTAGTCGGGCGTGCCGCAGCCCTCGCCGAGCCGGGTCACGGACCCGTCCGGGCTCGTAGAAAGAACCGCATTCAGACCCTCCCTTACATCCCCTTCCTCGTCCCCGGCGAGGAACGAAGCCAGCCCGAAATCCAGGATCTTGATCTGGCCCTCCGGGGTCCGCATGAGGTTCTGTGGCTTGATGTCTCGGTGAACGAGCCCGTGACCGGCCGCGTGCTGGAGGCCCAGGGCGACTTGTCTGGCGTAGTCGCACGCCTCCGCCACCGGGAGCGGCCCCCGCTCGCGCACCAGCCGAGCCAGATCGACGCCCTCCACGAACTCCATGACGAGGAAGTGCAGACGGCCGACCTGCTCGGCGTCGTGAGACCGGACGATGTTGGCGTGGTCGAGCCGGGCGGCGGCCTTGACCTCGCGGCGGAAGCGGGAAACGGTGGCGTGGTTCTGCATCAGGGTCGGGTTGATGACCTTGATGGCGACCGGGCGGTCCATGAGCAGATGGCGGGCCTTCCACACCTGGCCCATGCCCCCGGCCCCCAAGAAGGCGATCACCTCATACCGCGAGTGGCTGGTCAACTCGGCCGGCGGCTGGACGCCCTGCTCCGTCACCGAGGGCAACATCAGAGGCGTGCCGGCAAACCGCCGCTTTTCGGGCGGGAGGGACCGGATCACTCGGACGAGCGGGTCGGCAGGCAGAGCCTCCTCGACGGTGTGCCAGCAGGCTTCGCACACCGCCAAGTGGCTTTCTACCCCCGCCGAGTCGGTAGCGGGAAGGCGACCGAGAGCATACGCGACCAAACGCGCGCGTTCCAGGTGGCGCAGAACGCCATTCTCGTCCGCATGTTGCATGGTCGGCACTTCACGCTCACAAACCGCCTGTCCTCCGTCGAAAGTCTTGTGCAGCAGAGGTAAGGATCTGTCAGAGAAAAGCCGCCTCAGTCCGTTAGTCCCTCGGCCTCTTGCCGCAAACGCTGAAGCACACGGGACTTGGCGAGGTAGACGCTGTTCCGGGAGAGGTTGAGTTCGCCGGCCACACGCGCCGGCTCGCGACCCTCCAACATGACGAGGCGGAACGCCTCCCAGGTCGTCGACTCGAACTCCGGGCGGACCATCTCCAGGAGGCGGCAGACGATATGCTCGTCGTGTTCCCGGTCCCACACCTGGCTGATCTCGCTGCGCTGATCCTCCAGTTTGTCCAGCAGGTGGTCGTAGAACTCACCCCCCGCCGCCCGGGGTTGGTGATCCCTCGACCTCCAGAAGTCCCGCAGGCGATGGACCAGGATCGTCCGCAGCCACCCGCGGAACGCCCCCTTGGCCGCGTCGTAGCGGAACCCGGGCATTTCCCGGACGACGGCGGCCAGCACTTCGCCCACGAGGTCATCGGCGTCGGCCGACTGGACGCCGTAGCGGGATAGCCAGTCGCCCAGGAGCGGCGTGTAGAGCGCGACGAGCCGCTGCCAGGCCTCGCGGTCGGCCGGGTCACGGAGGCGGAAGAGGAGACTGGGGGAGGTCGTTTCGGGCATGGCGGGGGCCTGGTCGGTTGAGCACCGCCCGGACTGGACTCCCCGACGGGCAAGGAGCCCCATCTTCCCCGGCGGCGGTGGCGAGGACAATCGAGAACACCGCAACAGCGTAGCCGCTCTTCGGCGGCGGTGCAAGGAGCAACCGTGCGGCGGAATTAATACGGGTTCGGGATGCCTACGGGACGAGAGCGAGGCGCTCCAGCGACCCCTTGGCCTCCTCCCCGAGCCAGCCGCCCGCGCCACGCCTGGAAAGCCCCGCGATCACTTCGCGGGCCGCGGGCACGCCGACGGCCTCCAGGACGGACAGCGCCCGCAAGACACGCAACAGGGACGGCGAGCGCGCCGGCTCCAGCCTGTCGAGCAAGTCGCGCAAGCGGCGGCGCGCCTCCGGACTCGGCGTCGCGGCGAGGGCTTCGCGCAGGGCGGACGCGGCGGCGAGCCCCTGCGCTTCGAGGCGCCGGCCGGCGCCCTCGCGCGCCTCGAACTCGCCGCTGTCCAGGTCGGCGACCCAGGCGGCGACCCGGCGTGCGTCGGCGACCGGTTCGGGACGGAGACGGTCCTTCAAGAAGGAAACGACTTGCCCCGGCTCTGTCGCCGCCAGCGCCTGCACGGCGCGCCACGCGCGGGCGGCGTCGGCGTCGGCGAGGTCGGTCCACAGGCCGTCCAGCTCGCGCGGCGCGCGCTTCGCCGGGGCAAGGCGGCCGTCGCGGTAACGGCCGCACAGATCCCACACCAGGACCGTCGAGTCGCCGCCGGCGCTGGCCAGCAGGCGCCCGTCCGGGGCGAAGCTCAGCCCGACCACGCCGGTGTGGTGCCCGCCGCTCAGGCGCAGCGCCTCGCGCCCCGTCGCGACCTCGCAGACGCGGATGACGCTCTCGCGGTCGCCGCTGCCCCAGGCGACCCAGCGGCCGTCCGGCGAGAACGCGAGCGCGTTGCACGGCTCGGCGCCGGGGGGCACGGGGACGGGCTTGCCGGTGCGCGTGTCCCAGAGGCGGAAGCCCGGCGCACGCCAGCCGCGCGACACGGCCAGCCGGCGGCCGTCCGGGGAGAAGACGAGAAGATCGACCTCGTCGCCGACCTCGAAGGTGCGAATCTCTTTGTTGGCGGCCAGATCCCACAGCCGCACCGCCGGCACATACGGCCCCGGAGGGGTTCCGATGTGGGCGCAGGCGGCCAGCGTCTTGCCGTCGGGGGAGAAGGCGAGGGCGCCGATCTCCGGCCCGGCGACGAAACGGCTCCGCTCCCGGCCCGACGCCACGTCCCACAGGCGGACCGTCCCCTTGCCGTCGCCGGAGGCCAGCGCCTTGCCGTCCGCGGCGAAGGCGACGGTCTTGACACCTTCCTCGTGACCCTTCAGCCGCAGCGGCTCGCGGGCGTTCTCGCCCCACAAGAGAACCTCATTATCCTGATATTTCATTGTGGCGAACGTCTTGCCGTCGGGCGCGAACTGCTGCAGCCACCCCGGCGCCGAGGGCCAGACGGCCTCGACCGTCTCCTTGTCCTCCGCCCAGTCCCAGCGGCGCAGCACGCGGTCGCGGGCGCCGACCCGGACCGACTTGCCGTCGCGGCCGAAGGCGAGCCGGGTGATGTAGGCGTGCGGGCCGCCGGGCGGCAGCAGGTCGCGCCCCGTGGCCGCGTCCCAGAGGCGCACGGCGCTGTCCAGGGACCCGCCCGAGGCGAGCCGCTTGCCGTCCGGCGAGAACGCCACGGCGTTGACCCGCGACGTGCTCGCGGGCCAGCGGCGCCCCTCGCGGCCCGTCGCGACGTCCCAGACCCGGATCGTCCCGTCCGTGTGCCCGGTCGCCAGCGACTTGCCGTCGGGGGCGAGCGCGAAGACCGAGCCGGAGGCGTCCTTCGCTTCGAGGACGCGCGTCTCGCGGAGCGTCGTCAGGTCCCAGAGGCGGACGCCTTCCTTCTCCCCCGCGGAGGCGAGCGATTTGCCGTCGGGCGCGAACGCGACCTGGAGGACGTTGTCGCCGGGTCCGCCGAGAGAGCCGCGTTGCCCGCCGGTCGCCGCGTCCCACAGGCGGACGGTCCCGTCGAGACTGCCCGACGCGAGGGTCTTGCCGTCCGGGGCGAACGCCAGCGCCTTGACGCCCTTCGTATGTCCCTTGAGCGCGCGCGTTTCCGTGCCGGCGTCGACATCGAGCAGCCGGACCAGGCCGTCGTAACCGCCGCAGGCGAGGGTGCGGCCGTCGGGCGAGAAGGCGAGGGCCTGCGGCACCCCGCCCTCGCTGCCGGGTAACTCGGCGACCTCGCGGCCGGAGGCGACGTCCCAAACCCGGACTTTCTTGATCTCATAAGCGGAGGCGACGCGGCGGCCGTCGGGGGAGAAGGCCACGGCGTAGACGTGCTGCACGGGGACGAGGACGCGCAGTTCCTTGCCGGTGGCGGCGTCCCACAGGCACAGGCCGCGCCCGCCGCCGCCCGTGGCGAGGGTCTTGCCGTCGGGGCTGAAGGCCACCGCGTAGGTAATGAAGCCGTGCCGCAGGCGGACCGTGCCCAGGCGGGCGACGGCGCCCGGCGGCAGCGCGTCGCCGTGGCGGTCGAGGCGCGGCGCGTCCTTGACGTCCGCCGGGGGAGTCGGTTCCTGTCGCGCCTCGCCCGCCGACGGACTGAGGAGCGTCGCCCCGGCGCAGACGACGCCGACGGCGAGCAGCAACCCGGCGAGCAGCGGCGGCCGACGGGGGAACAGCGCCCGTGCGACGTCCTCGGCCAGGCTTGCCAACTCGGCGCTCGCGCCTAGCGCCGCGCGGGCCGTTGCGTCCAACAGACCCGCGGGAAGGGCCTCGCCGGGCGCCACCGCCAGACCGCAGAGGACGGCCGACAGGGTGACGCCGCGCCGCGCCAGGCGGCCCCGCAGCGTCTGCCGCGCCTGCGCCAGTCGGCCGGAGACGGTGCCTTCCGGGCAGCCGAGCGAACGCGCCGCCTCGGCCTTGCTTTGGCCTTCGAGGCAGCACAGGACAAAAGGAGTGCGAAATCGCTCCGGCAGGCGTTGCAATTCCTCGCCGAGGATCGTCTGTAACTCGCGCCAGGCCAGGTCGCCCGCCGGCGGCGACGCGGACGCGAGGGGAGCCCGACTCTCGCGGCGCCGCCGCCGCGCCGCCTTGCGCCTCACTTCGAGGGCGCCGCGGGAGGCCGCGCCGTGGAGCCAGCCGGCGACGCAGACGTCGGCGGGGAGGGCCGCCGCCTTCTTCGCCAGGACGAGGAACGTCGCCTGGAAAGCGTCCTCGGCGTCGTGGTGCGGCAGGACGCGGCGGCAGGCGTTCCAGACGAGGCGCCCGTGCCGGCGCACCAGCGCGGCGAACGCCGCCTCGTCGCGCTGGCGAGCGTAGCGCATGAGTAAGTCGCGATCCGACGCCTCGACGGCGGCCGTCGCGGCGAGGGCGCGGAGGGCGCTGGCGAAAGGGGCGAGGCGTGCGGCGGACATGGCTCGGTCTCCCGGCGCGAGAACAATTCCCATCATTAGACTGCCGCCGGGGGGCTCGCGGGTACGTTTTTTTCGGACGACGAGGCGGCCGGTGCTGAAGCCTCGGACGCCGATGCCTTGGGTGCCTCTGGTGAAGCTGCCCAGGTCTAATCGCGGCTCGGGTCGCCGCCGATGGTGCTGTCGCCGCGGTGAGAGGTGCCCGGCGCGAGGCCGCGCCCTGTCTTCCCGCCCGCGCTTCGTCCCCCCGCCGGCGTGCCGCCGACGGCGCCCCCCGACGGCCCTGCGTAGGGCACTCCGTCGCCTTCCTCGGACGGTTCGCGGTCCTCGTCGCCGCCCCCCATCGCGTCGCTCATCCCGGCGAGGTCGTCCGGGTCGCCGTCGCCGACGTTCGTGCCGGCGAGCCCGCCGACGGCGCTGCCGCCGCCGGGAGTGCCGGCCGCGTGACGGTCGTCCAGCGGCGTGTGGTCGCGCCGCCCCGGCCGCTCGGTCCGGTCCGACGCCGCGTTCGTCGCCCCCGGCTCGTCATCGTTCTTCTTCTTCATGACAGATCTCCTGTTCTTGGTGAGGCCGTCTTCCCGCCGTCACGGCGGGCGTCCCGAGTCGGAAGGTGCAACCGGCGTGCCCCGGCACACCCAAGGAGGAAAAGCCGCACGGCGGGAAGTGACGTCGGCCGCCTCAGGTAGGCCGGGAGCCACGCAGGTCGAGGGCGACGATTCGGCCGTCGGCCTGCGCGACGACGGCTCGTTCCCCCAAGGCCGTCAGGGCGACGGCCACGGCGGCGGCGTCGAGGAGGTGAATGCCGCGCGCCTTACCGCGCGCGTCGAGCAGCAGCAAGTGCGTGGCTCGGCCGGCGACGAGCGTTGTGCGGCCGTCGAAACTCAGCGCGGCCAGGCGGCACGGCTCCTTGAGCGTCACCGGCCCTTCGCGGCCGCCGCCCGACGTGTAGACGCGCAGTCCCTCGCTGAAGCACGCGAGCACGACGCGGCCGCCGTCGCCGCTCGTCGCCAGGGAACCGACGTGGACCACGAGCCCGTCACGCCAGACGACCTGCCCCTTCACGTCGAAGCCGCCGACGAAGCCGAAGTCGGCGCTCCCGAGGAGGGTCGGCGCCTCGGGCACGAAGGCAAGGTGATGCAAGGGGCGGGGCGTCTGAACTTCCCAGACGGTCCGGCCGTCGCGGTCGAACAGATGCAGGCTGGCGCCGGCGTCGCTGACGGCGAGATACTGGCCGAAGGGGTCGAGGGCCGCGGCGACGGCGGGGCGGCGCAAGGTGCGGTGCCAGCGCGTCGTCAAGTCCGGCGCGAGCCACCGCAGGGCGCCCGCGCCTCCGGCGGCGGCGTAAGCGGAGCCGTCGTCGGCACAGGCAGCGGCCGCGACCGGCCAGGGAGTACGCAGCTGGGCCTGGCGCTCGCCCGCGCCGTTGACGAGGGACAGCCATTGGCCGTCGTCCCAGGCGAGGGCGTATCCCTTCTCGCGGGCCAGGGCCAGGCCGCGCGGCGGACCCGGCGTGCGGAACGACCAAACGAGTTTGAAGGCGTCGCGGGCCGGCAGGGGGGAGGGAGCCGAAGGGGAGAGGGTCATGGGCTGAGACTGCTTCGGCCGCGCCGCTTGCGGCTTCGCATTCGCGCCACAGAGGCACGAGCGCTAAGCCGCAAGCGGCACGGGACGGTCAAATCATCGCGACACCATCTTTAACACCTGCTCGGCGACCTGCAGGGCCGCGTCGCGCTGGGCGTCCGCCGCCGACATCGGGCTCCGCTCGACGGGGCGGTCCGGCGTCACGCCGCGGCCGTCGAAGGCGGCGCGCGCCGCCGGGCAGAAGCGGGCGATGGTGATCTGCAAGCCCGCCTTGAGGCGGTCCAGCGGAAAGACGTCCTGGAGCGTCGATTTGCCGAACGTCGCCTGGCCGACGAGGAGTGCCCGGCCGCGCTCCTTCATCGCCCCGGCGACCACCTCGGCGGCGCTGGCCGTCTCGCCGTCGATCAGCAGCACCAGCGGCATCGTGAACGCGCCGGGGTTGTTCGCCCGGTGAGCCTCCTTCCCCGAGCGCCCCTGCGTGTAGGTGATGACGCCCTCCTGCAAGAACAGCTCCGCGACTTGCAGTCCCGCCGCGAACGACCCGCCCGGGTTGCCGCGCAGGTCGAGCACCAGCGCCCGCAGCCCCGCGTCGCCCAGCCGCGCCCGCAGGTCGAAGATCGCCTCCTTCAGCTCGTGCGCCGTCGTCCGCTGGAACGAGGCGATGCGGATGAGGCCGACGCCGGTGTGTTCGCGCAGGCCGTCCCGGAGTTCTTCGCCCGGATCGACGCTCGGCACGGCGATCAGGCGCCGCTCCAGCCGCAGCGCTCGCGCCGGCATGAGCAACATGCCGTCCGGCGTCATGCGCGGCACCTCGACGTCGACGAGGGTGCCTTCCTCGCCGAGGAGGCGCACCGCCGCCGCGCCCGGCATCGACGTGTCGACCGGCTGGCCGTCGATGCTCCAGATCACGTCGCCGGGGCGCAGGCCGGCCTCCTCGGCGGGGCTGTTGCGGTAGACGCGCGTGACGACCAGCCGCTGGTCGAGCGCGGCCACTTCCAGGCCGACGGTGATCGCCCGGCCGTCGCGCTCGGCCTCCGCCTCGCCGAGCTGACGCGGGCCGAGGTAAAGGGTGTACTCGTCCAGGCCGTGACAGGCGCCGCAGACGAACTCCAGCAGCACGACGCCGGGCTTCAGCCGCAGCGCCTGGGCGGCCTGCAAGACCGCCTGGAACTGGTCGCGCGCGTCCTTCAAGCTGCCGGCCACGACCCGGCCGTCGTGCAGGGCGTCGAGGCGTGCCTTGAACGACCGCAGCGCCTCGGGCCGGACGTCGGCGAGATGGTCGTCGACGAAAACCCTCTCGTTAAGGGCGGCACGCAGCTCGCGCACGCCGTCCAGGAAGAGGCGGACGGGCGCGACCTTGTCGCGGTCGACGTAGCGCGTTTGCAGCGTGTCGAGGACGTCGCGGTAGATGGCGACGGCCTGGGCGGGGGGCAGCCGCGAGAGGAGAACTTGCGCGGGCTTGTCGCGCAGGCGCCGGGCCTGGAGGAGGTGCCGCAGGCAGGTCTGGCAGCCCTCGCGGTCCTCGGCGGTGCGCTCGGCGCGGGGAATGCGGACGTACAGGTCGAAGGCGGCGCCCCACTGTTCCTGCTCGACTTGTTCGACCGCCTTGCGGCGCAGGAGGTCGACGTTGTCGGGCAAGGGGAAGGCCGAGGCGGGTGTCAGCACGAAGAGCATCGCGAGGAGGGCTACCCATCCGCCCGGCCGCAGTCGCACGCAAGGCTTATCCAAGGGACACCTCCCGGAGGCCAATCCCCGTCACGCAACACACCGAGTATAAAAGTCTTCGGCGCCCGCGTCAAACATTCCTTACACTTTCGTTACAGAGGCGGCGCATGATCGACCCGGTACGACAAGAAGTCATCGCGACGGCTCACACCCTCGTGGTCAAGGTGGGCACGAACGTCCTCGCCGGCCCCGACGGCACTCTCGACCGCGCGCGCGTCCAGGGTCTCGCCGACGGCTTGCAGCGCGTCCGGGCCTCGGGCAAGAAGGTCGCGCTGGTCAGTTCCGGCGCCATCGGCGCCGGCATCGGCCGCCTCAACCTCGGCAAGCGGCCTACCGACCTGCGCCACTTGCAGGCCTGTGCCGCCGTCGGCCAGAGCTTCCTCATGCGCGCCTACGAGGAGTGCCTGGCGCGGCACGGCACGCCGACGGCTCAGATCCTCCTCACCGCCGGCGACTTCGACAGCCGCACGCGCTACCTCAATGCCCGCAACACCATCCTGACTCTCCTCGAATGGGGCTGCCTGCCCGTCATCAACGAGAACGACACTGTCAGCGTCGCCGAGATCCGCTTCGGCGACAACGACCACCTCGCGGCGATGGTGACGAACCTGTTGCGGGCGCCGCTGCTGATCCTGCTCACCAACGTCGACGGCCTCTACACCGCCGACCCGCGGAGCGACCCGTCGGCGACGGTGCTGACGACGGTGCCGACCATCGACCCGGACGTCCTCGGCATGGCGGGCAGCAGCCGCAGCTCGCTCGGCTCGGGCGGCATGAGGAGTAAGCTGCGGGCCGCGCGGCTGGCGACCGCGGCCGGCGAGTCGGTCGTCATGGCCAACGGGTCGGTCGACGGCGTCCTGGACCGCATCATGGCCGCCGAGCCGGTCGGCACGCTGTTCCTGCCGCACGGGACGAGCCTCGACTCGAAGAAGCGCTGGGTCGGCTTCACGGCGCGGCCGAAAGGGAAGCTGGTGACCGACGCCGGGGCGAGCGAGGCGGTGCGGCACAAGGGGCGCAGCCTGCTGGCGATCGGCGTCGTCGGCGTCGGCGGCCGCTTCGGCAAGGGGGACGTCGTGTCGCTCTGCACCGCCGACGGCGCCGAGTTCGCCCGCGGCCTGACCAATTACTCCTCCGACGACGCCGCGAAAATTTGCGGCCTGCGCACCGAGCAGATCGCCGACGTCCTCGGCAAAGTGCCTTACGAGGAGGTCATTCACCGGGATAATCTGGTGGTCATCGTCTGACGCAGAAGCAGTAGCTGCACCTGCAACCGCTTCGCCATCCGTGCGCCCTCCGCCGCCTAACATATTAGTAGGCGCGCCTTACTTGCTGAGGCCCCCAAGCGGCTCGGACGCCGGATACCGGCCGAAGCCGAGGGACCGATCAACCACGTTCAGCGGCCAGAACAGAAACACGCAGCCGTATCGGACAACGCGCGGCCGTGTAGCAGGGCAGTCCATTGCGCCGAACTTATTATTATCTCGCGCCGGGCGCACGCATAACGGACAAACCTTGCGCACCGAGCAAATCGCCGACGTGGCGGGCGAGGTGCCTTACGAGGAGGTCATTCACCGATACAATCTCGTGGCCCTCGTCTGACGCGGCGTCTCGGACTGAGGGGCCGTAACTCGTCGGGTTTTTCCGACGCGGACAGGAGGACGGGCCGCATGTCGCCTTTCGAGTTGAAGATCGCCGGCGACCGGACGTGGTACGCCCTCGGCTGGGCGCTGAGCCTCAACACCGGCTGGGGCGTCCTCGGGCTCAACCTGGCCCTGGAGTTGGGCCGCGCGCCCGGCTGCGGCGTGCTGCTGCTCGCCGACCCGGATTTCGCCGGCGGCCAGCCGCACCCCTTGCACCGTCATCTCTTGCAACCGGCCCTCGACGCCCAGCGGCAGTTCCGGGAGTACGTCGCCCGTTGGCCGGGCCGGGTGTTCCGGCTCGACGTCCCGCTGCTCCAGCCCGCGGCCGCCGGCCTGCGGACGATCGAGATCCCGTTCCGCGGTCGTCCCCACGTCGCCCTCGCCGTCTTCGAGGACACGCATTTCCCGGCCGACGCCGTCGCCCGCGCCGCCGACTACGACCTCGTCGTCGCCGGCTCGACCTGGAACGCCGACGTCCTACGCCGTAACGGCGTCGGCAACGTGACGACCGTCTTCCAGGGCATCGACACGACGCTGTATCACCCGGCGCCGCGCGGCCCGTTCTTGCGCGACCGCTTCGTCGTTTTCTCGGGCGGCAAGTTGGAGTATCGCAAAGGGCAGGACGTCGTCGTCGCCGCCTTCCGCGCCTTCAAGGCGCGCCACCCCGAGGCATTCCTCCTCACGCTGTGGCAGAATCGCTGGGCCGGGACGCTGCCCGACCTGGACCGCGCCGGCCACGTCCGAGGGCGCCCGCAGGTCGACGCCGCCGGCCAGATGATCCTCGGCCCCTGGCTGGCGGCGAACGGCATCGCCGCCGAAGACACCTGGGACGTCGGCCTCGTCGTCAACCACCAGCTGCCGCTCTTTCTCCGGCACGCGGACGTCGCCGTCTTCGCCAGCCGCGCGGAGGGCGCGACGAACCTCGTCGCGATGGAGTGCCTGGCTTCCGGGCTGCCCGCGATCCTGTCCGCGAACACGGGACACCTCGACCTGATCGACGACAGCCGTTGCGTCCCGCTCCGCCGACAGCAGCCCGCCCGGCCCGCGGCGGGGTACGCCGGCGTCGACGGCTGGGGCGAGTCGTCGGTGGACGAGTTGGTCGAGGCGCTGGAAGGGGTCTACCGCAACCGGGACGAGGCGCGGCGCAAGGGGCAAGACGCCGCCGAGTTCATGCGCGGACGATCCTCGGCCGCCTTCGCCGACGGCCTGCGCGCCGCGCTGCGGATCACAGCTTCCGCACCGCCTCCCGGGCCCTCTTGAACACCGGCGATTCGGGACTGTCGCTGCCCGGGAGCCAGTAGACGGACGCCGCCATCAGGTGCGGCCGCCACTTCTCGTCCACCAGGGCGGCGTCCTCGAAAATCGCCGGCGGGAACTTGAAGTCATGGACGTCCCCGTTCGGGAAATAGGTACTCTTGAGCCGGGTGAACAAGAGTCGGTACGCCGCCCGGCGGTAGACCTCCACGCCCGCTTCCGTCCCCGCCAGAGCGAACACTCGACGGGCCGCTTTGTCTTGCTCGGCGTTGCGGGTGGCGAAAACCTCCTTCGCCGCCTCCTCGAGCCGGTCGGGGATTTCGGCCGCCGCCAGTTCGTCGATCTTCGCGTCGCCCAACTTCTGGCGCGGGTCGGCCGCGGCGACCTCGCCGAGCCGGCGGCGGGCGTGGCACTGCCAACCCAGCCCCTGCAACAGCAAGAGCAACCGCGTGGACGGGTCGCCGCTCGTGCGGAAGCCGTAGCGGAGGGCGTTGGCTCCGGTGTTGACGTGGATCGGGTACGCCGCGTCCTGCCGCCGCATGAGCAACTCCCCGGCGGCCAGGTGGACGGCGTCCCAGACGGCCCCTGCTTGCGCCTTGCCTTCGGCGAGCCGTCGCACGGCCAACTCGCAGGCGTCGTCCGCCTTATGCTCGCGCAAGAGGGCGAGCAACTCCCGGGTCAGCCCGGTGTCGCGGCCGCCCCCGGCCCAGTCGGCCGCCAGCTTCCCGGCCCACTGGCGGACCCGCTCCCGGTTGCCCGCGTACGTCCAGTCGTTGCGGTGGACGAGTTTCGCCTTCGGGGACGCGCGGATGCAGTCGTGGACGAAGAACCGGAGCATCGGTTCGGCGTGCCGCCAGCCGACCGTCTCCAGCGTCCGCCACCCGTTCGCCAGCGAGATGGAACTGTGGTAGACCGACTGGCAGTTGAGCGCCCCGTAAGGCCACAGTTCGTTGAAGACGGCGTGCGCCCCGTGGCTGCGGGCCAGCACGACGACCGCCCGCTCGGCCCCTTCCACGTCCAGCCGGTCCATCGCCGCGTGGAATTCGTCCCGCGCCTTCTCGGCCCAAGGGAACGGACCGCCGAGCGGTCGGAGGCGGATCTCCCGGTCGTCCCGGAGGCGCGTCCCCGCCACGTTATTGACCGCCCACAGGACGGGCAGGAGCCGTTCCTCGGGCTGGGCGTCGAGGCTCAGTTGGTGCGCCGAGTGGACGACGTAAACGTCGTGGCCGGTGCCGCTGCGGATGGCGGCCAGGAAGACCGCGGTCAGCAGCCGGCGGTAGGGCAGCCCGTCGCGGAGTAGCCCGACCGCCACCTCGACGCTTTTCTCCGCGGGCGTCTCTTCCAAGAGCTTGACGACCGGCTCGATGTCCCGGTCGAAGCGGACCATGTCGGGCTTGATGTCGGCGGCGGCGGCGCTGGCCGGGCCGAACGGCAGGAAGGAACTCAAGTCCGTCAACCCGAGCGCGGGTGTGGCCACCGCCGCCCGGAGGAACTGTCGCCTGGAAGTGAAGTGAGGCATGGGTGTCTCCTTGGGAAGGTGTTCAGGCGCGAGATGCCGCGAACAAAATGCCTGGGGCGGACGCCTTCCCACACGACAACCAGCATCCGGCTCTCATGGACGGCGCCGTCCCCTCGGGCGTGTTGGTGTATTGAACCCGCGTAGCGGGTGACGGATCGTAGCCCCGGGTGGAGCGTACTCGCGCAACCCGGGGAACACCCAACCCGGGGAATCCATCCGGGGACGTGTTCATGTATTGAACCCGCGGAGCGGGTGACGGAGCCGTGAGGCGCCGCGCTTCCGTCACCCCCTCCGGGGGTTCAAAATACGATGACGTCCCCGGATGGAATCCCCGGGTTGGGTGTTCCCCGGGTTGCGCGAGTACGCTCCACCCGGGGCTACGATCCGTCACCCGCTACGCGGGTTCAACATCCCGTGATGCCGCTTGGCCTACACCTTCAGCAACCGGCACGCCTCCTGGTAGCCCGCCGCCGGGAAGCCGTACTCGCTGGCGGTGACGCGCGCCAGGGCCACCAGCTGGCGCCAGCGGAACGCCGGCCGTGAAGTGGCGAACTCCTCGGTCACGGTGCGGTAGTACTTCTCGGCGTGCAGGGCGCCGTCCTCGCTGATCGCGTAGCGCAGCAGCAGGTCGAACACCGGCCGCTCCGGCAGCCCCAACTCGCCGTAGCGGTGTACCAGCGCCGCGGCCCGCGCCTGGTCGCGCTCCTTGATCGCGTCCTCGGCGTGGCTGAGGAGCGTGGCCGCGTCCTTCGCCCGGATCTTCTCCAGCTGCTCGGGATGGGGCTGGGGCTGTTGGCTCTGGCCGCCGCTCTGCCCGGCCGTGTGGTACGCCCCCACGATCAGGCTGGCGACGGCGTTGCGCGCGTCGCTGACGCGGGCGATGTTTCGCCAGGCGTTGGCCGCGTCCGAGGCGTGGACGCCGACCGAGGCGCCGTGGATGCTCCCCTCCGGCTTGCCCTCGGAGGTCTGCCCCTTCGTGCGGCCGGGGTCGCACAGCACCAGCCGGTTGGCCGCCAGCGAGATCGCCTCGGCGACCGCGGCCGGCGCCATGCCCTCGGCCAGGGCCGCCGCCACGGCGTCGGCCGCCTTCGCGCCGTTGCTCGCGTAGACCGTCCCGGCCAGGTGCTCCACCCAGGCGTCGTCGGCCGTGCGCGTGCCCGGCGACTTACCGGGCAGCTTGTACTGGTCGAGGAGCTTCGGCAGGACGGTGCGAATTTCCGGCTGTCGCTGCCGCTTCCGCAGTTGCGCTTCCTCGTCCAGGCAGAAGTGGACCGACTGGCGCAGCAAGGTTTGCGCCTGCTCCTGGCCGGCCAGGTCGAGCGTCGCCCAGGCGCGCCAGGCGAGGACGACGCGGTGGACGTCCAGCTCATCCTGGATGGTGTACTGCAAGTGGTTGTACGCCTCGCCGATCGGCCCCGTCGTCAGGGCGGCGAAGACGCCGTCGGCCGCGCCGGTGTCGCCCTTGCGGACCGCCTCGCGCAGCACCTCGCCGCCGGGGCGGTCCTTCGGGAGTTCGGCCGCGGCGACCGGATGTAGAACTTCCCTTTTCCGACCGCCAAATTCCTGGATGCGTTGCGTGTTCCGGTACAGCACCTTCAGCGCCGGCAGCGCCGCCCGGTCGGCGGGCAGTTCCTTCGCCATCTGGTAGGCCGGCAGGAGCGCCATGAAGGCGTGGAAGCCGGTGTAGTCCTCGCCGCCGAAGGTACGGGCGTTGGCCAGCGCGGCGGCCGCGACGAGGTCGCCCAGGCCGGTGCCGTCTTTCAACTTGCCGACCAGCAGCGGCAGCAGCTTGGCGGCGGGCGTGTCCTGCATGAGCGCCACCAGCGGCTCGCGGTCGCCGAACGTCAGGCGTTCGGGGCCGTCGGCGGCGGAGGCGCGGGCCAGGCCCAGGTCGGCGGCGAGGGCCGGGCCGACGCTGGCGAGCAGCATCCCCTTGCCCACGTCCGCGAGAAACTGCCGGCGGTTGCGGTTCGTCATCGCCTTGCTCCTTGGAGAGATCGGTTCGGGCGGTCACACTCGGGGGACTTCATGTTACCAGATTAACGCGGCCGCGTTACACGTCTTCGCGGCCGGCGCGAGTTCGCCCCAGCGCCGCGGGGTTGCGGCGCCGGTTCCCGACGACCAGGACCAGGACGGACAGCCCCAGGAGCGACCCGGAGATGATCGCCATGACGAGCAGCGTCGTGCGCAGCCCCTCGCGCGCCCGCGCCGCGTCCCGGTCCAGCGGCCGGATAATCTCCAGCACCCCGGCGACTTCGCCTTCCTTCCAGTTCTTCCGGATGCTGTCCGAGTGCCCGTTGTGACACTGGACGCACGTCTGTTGCATCCGCTGCGCCGTCGCGAAACGCAGGGAGGGGCGGCCTTGGAACTCCTCGAAGCGGTAGAACGGCTCCGCGGGGTTCTGCCCGAGGCGGTCCAGCGCCTCGCGCTCGAAGTCGTCGCGGGGTCCGCCGTCGGTCCGCGAGCGGAAGGGGTAGTCGCTGTAGAGGCGGACCTGGACGCCCGACTCGCTGCGCGCGCTGACGTGCCGGCCCAGCTCGATGGTGAACGTGGCCGGCAGGGGGATCGCGCCCTTGCGCGTGGCGTAGTCGTGGGTGGCCTCGACCCCCTTGAGCTTGGCGCGCTCGACGACGTCGGCGCTGTAGACGTTGTTCACCTCGTCGAGGATTTCCGACTGCTGGGCGGCGCTCTCCAGGGCGCTGCTCCGCACGAGGTGTTCGGACAGGCGCGACAGTTCCCGCATCCCGAACGCCGAGCTGAGCGACACCGCGAGGAGCAGACTGGCGGCGACCGGGTTGCGGCGGCACCAGCGTCCCAGCCGCTCCGCCCGGCCGACCGGCCGCGCGCGGATCGACTCGCCCCGCAAGAAGTGGCGCAGGTCGTCGGCCAACGCCCGCGCCGTGGCGTAGCGCCGCGCCGGCGCCTTCGCCATCGCCTTGAGGCAGACCGTCTCCAGGTCGCGCGGGATCTTGTGGTTGAGTTGGCGCGGCGGCCGCGGCTCGTCGTTGAGTACCTGGAAGAGCAGCATTTGCCGGTTGCCGCGGAACGGCCGCTCCCCGGTCAGCAACTCGTACAGCACGACGCCGAGGCTGAAGACGTCGGTACGGCCGTCCACCTGGCGCGCTTCCCCCCGCGCCTGCTCAGGCGAGACGTAGGCCGGGGTGCCGACGAACTCGCCGTCCGCCGTCATCGAGGACTCGTCGGTCTCCTGCTTGGCGAGGCCGAAGTCCATGAGGTGCGGCCGGTCTTCCGCGTCGAGCTGGATGTTGGAGGGCTTGACGTCGCGGTGGATGACGCCGTGCCGGTGGGCGTAGTCCAGCGCGTCCGCCACGGCCGCGATCAGTTCCGCGGCCGGGCGAAGGCCGAACGGCCCGGCTTTCAGGCGCGCGGCCAGCGTCTCCCCCTGAACGAACTCCTCGACGAGGTAAAAGACGCCCTCGTCGGTCTCGCCCGTTTCGTAAAGCGCCACAAGGCCGGGGTGCTGGAGTCGGGCCGCACTCCGCGCCTCGCGCGCGAAGCGGTCCACCTCTTCGCGGCTCGCCAGCCGGCCCGCCCGCAGCAGCTTGATGGCGACGACGCGCCCCAACTCCGTGTCGCGGGCGCGAAAAACCTGACCGAAGGAGCCGAGCCCCAATTCTTCCAGAAGCTCGAATTTGCCGAGGCGCCGGGGCGCGTCTCCGGGCCGGGCGCCGGGGTCGCGGTACTCTCCGAAGAAGGACCGGGCGGCGGTCAAGAGGTCCGGCGGGACCGACTCCTCGGACGGCACGTCCGCGGCCGCCGCCTGCCGCAGCTGGCAAAGAAAGGGTTCGGTCCGGTCGTCCAGCGCGTCCAGCGCCGCTTCACACGCGCCGCAGCGTTCGACGTGGCGGGCGATCTTCTGGCACGCCTTCCCCGCGAGGTTGCCGGTGGCGAACGCGACCAGGTCGGCTCGGTCGGGGCAGTGTAAGGCGTTCGGATTTCCGTTTTCCATGCGACACCTCGCGGGCGCGCCAAGTCTAACGGAAGCGCGTTACAACACGGCGCGGGGGCTTGTCGCGGCACGGCCTACTCGATCAGGTCGCCGAGTTCTTCGCGGAGTCGATGGAGGACTCGCGATTTCGCCACGCGCACGGCGCCGGGGCTCATGGACAGGTCGGCCGCCACGTCCCGCGGCGCCCGCCCTTCCACGGCGGTTTGCCAGAAGGCGGTCCAGGTGCGTTCCTCGAACTCCGCGCGGATCAGCCCGAGGACCCGCGCGAAAAGGCCGCGCTCGCTCTGGTCGTCGGCTGCGGGGTCGCCCTCGGAGACTTCGGGTTCCGGTAGCCGCGCGAGCCGTTCCTGACCGCTCGACCCCCCTACTCCTCGGGGCTCGCGGCCCAGCCTGCGGAAGTGGTCGCGCAGCTTGTTTTGGGTGATCCGCCGCAGCCAACCGCGGAACGTGTCCCCCTGTCGCTCTTTGCGAAAGTTGCCGACGTGGGCCACCACGGCTCGAAACACTTCCTGGAAGACGTCGGCGACGTCCTGGTCTTGCAGGTTGCGGCCCCGGCACCACTGAAGGACGAGGGGGGCGTAGAGGTTGACCAGCCGCTCCCAGGCGCGGGACTCGTCCGCGCGCACGCGGGCCAACAAGCTCAGCGACGTCGCCGAGGAAGGCGGCGACCCGCCGTCGCTCTCAGGGATTTCGGGAGGACTCGTCATGGGGTCAGGGTGGGTCAATTCGCGAGGCCGTCGGTCGGACCGCGCTTGCGCCCGGAGCACAAGACCCGTGAGGCGCCGTCCTTATTGTACGACCGTCGCGAGCAACGGCATACATTTCCCTCCCCATCGCCGACAGTAGGGCCGGTGGGAGTCGAACCCACACCCGCGCGGATTAAAAGTCCGGTACGCTACCGTTACGCCACGGCCCCGAGAATCAGAGGGGCCGCGCGTTTATGACGTTCGCGACGGGTCATGTCTTCTCCTCCGTCTTGTCCGAGTAGTCCGGGGCGGAATTGCACCAGCCACCGACGACGTATCAGATCGCCGTGCTTCTGTTACACTACCGGACCGCCGAGTAGCCCGTAGGGGAGTTGAACCCCTCTTTACTGCTTGAAAGACAGTCGTCCTTCCCGCTAGACGAACGGGCCGTATGCCGAGTGCCGTCCCACGGAGTTGAACCGTGTCTTTCCGGTCTTCAGCCGGACGTGGCAACCGCCTACACCAGAACGGCAACGAAAAAAGGCCGGGCGTCGCGGTGACGCCTGGCCTTCGCAGGGGGCTGCGGAAAGCGCGGGGGAGTCACCGGGGCGGAGGGCGGACGGGCAGGCGACACGGCCGTTGGCCGGCGAAGTCCGTCGCGTTCCGTTCCTCAGAATAACCCGGCCGCGAATGAAACATCGTACCCTCGTTGATCGCCTCGTCACGCTCGTCTCAGCGCGTGTACGTCAGATAGACGCCGGACTTGCGCGGGAGTTCGCGCTTTTCGAAGATTTTTTTCGGAGGGGATGCGACCCGGTCACTGGCGGTCGGTCACGGCCTTCTCGGTCCGTATTCGGCTTCTTCGAGTCGGCGCTGTAGCGCGATGCGTTCGGCCAAAATCTCTCGAACCCGCGCCTCGTCCGCGTCGGGGTGTTGGTGCCGAATGCCGTCCATCGTGATTCGGCAGGCGTAGTCGAAGAGGCGTGGCCCGTCGAGAAACTTGTCTTCGGGCGGAGTCCGACGGGCTTGCAAGACACGCCGGCGAAAGATGTCATCCACGAGTTCCTGAGTCGGTCCCATGAGTCGCCCTCCGCCCACGATTCTCTGTTGGATTGTCCCCGTCTCGCCCCGGCGTGTCAATTCGAGACGCCGACTTCCCGCTACGGCCCACATAACCCATCGTCCGCGGCGACGTCCTTCCCTAGGCCGATGACTTTCTCGCCTCCCCTCCGCCCACGAAGGCCGATATCTGCCGAGGACGCCGACGGACCGCCCGCCACGAGGAGAACCCTCCATGCCCGATTCCCTGTCGCGCCGCGACCTGCTCAAGACCGTCGCCGCCGGCTGCCTCGCGGCCGGCCTTCCCGCCGTCGCCGACGCCGGCCTTCGTCGTGTGCGTCACGAGAGCGGCGACGTCCTCAGCGGGCACATGACCGGCGCCCAGGCCCTCGTCGCAGCCCTCCTCGCCGACGGCGTCGAATGCGTCTACGGCATTCCCGGCGCCCAGGATAACGAGTTGTGGGATGCCATGAAGGCGAAGGGGCTGCCCTACCTCCTCGTCACCCACGAGTTCTCCGCCGCCTGCATGGCCGACGGCTACGCCCGCGCCACCGGCAAGCCCGGCGTCCTGTGCATCGTCCCCGGCCCCGGCGTCTGCAACGCTCTCACCGGCCTCGGCGAAGCGCTCCTCGACAGCGTCCCCGTCGTCGCCGTCGTCTGCGACGTCGCCCGCGGTGAAAAGTATAAGCCTTTCCAGGTCCACGAACTGCCGAACGTTGACCTGCTGCGGCCCGTGACGAAGCACGTCCTGCCGGTGGGCGAGGTCGGCGAGATTCCCCTGACAATACGCAAGGCGCTCGTCCTGGCGGCGTCGGGCGAGCCGGGGCCGGTCGCGGTCGTCGTCCCTTACACGCTCTTCATCGAAACGGCCCGCTTCCACTGCCCGCCGGTCGCCGCGCCGGCGCCGCCATTCGACGAGGGCGCCTTCGGCCGCGCCCTGCCGCTGCTGTCGAACCGCCGGCAGCGCGTCGGCATCTACGCCGGCCTCGGCTGCATGGACGCCTCCCCCGCGCTCGTCCAGGCGGCGGAACTGCTCCAGGCGCCGGTGGCCACCAGTGTTTCCGGCAAGGGCGCGTTCCCGGAGAACCACCCGCTCGCCGTCGGCTGGGGCTACGGCCCGCACGCCACCCGCGCCGCCGAGGAGGTCTTCGCCGACGTCGACGTCCTCCTCGCCGTCGGCGTCCGCTACAGCGAAGTGTCCACCGGCTTCTACGGCGACCCGCAACATCGCTGTCTCGTCCACGTCGACGCCAACCCCGACAACCTCGGCCGCGTCATGAAGACGTCCGTCTGCGTCCACGCCGACGCCGGCGCTTTCCTCTCGACCCTCTGTCAACAGGCCGACGCCGTGCGCCGCGCCCCCGACGCCAAGCTGACGGCGAAGATCGCCTCGGCTCGCCGCGCCGAGTACCAGGCGAACCAGGAGTGTTACGGCAAGTGCGGCGTCGACCCGATGCTCCTCGTCCTGGCGCTGCGTCGCTGCACGCGCGGCGACGCGCTGTTCTTCGTCGACGTCACCCTCGCCGAGCACTTCGCCGCCGAGGCGTTCACGTCGCTCCGGCCGCGCACCTACTTCAACCCGACGAATAACCAGTCGATGGGCTGGTCGATCCCGGCGGCACTCGGGGCGCAGCGCGTCTTCCCCGGACGGCAGACGCTGACGCTGACGGGCGACGGCTGCTTCCTCATGTCGGCGATGGAACTGTCGACGGCGGCGCGCGAGGGCCTGCCGGTCAAGTTCTTCGTCCTGGACGACGGGACTTATCACTACATGCAGGGTCTGCAAAAGCCGGCCTACGGGCGCACCACGGCGACGGTGCTGGCTCACCTCGACTACGCGGCGCTGGCGAAGGGCCTCGGCGTGGCCTACCACGAGATCGTCTCGGGCGACGACCTCGAGGCGGCGGTGCGCGGCGCCCTCTGCCAGGACGGGCCGGTGTTGACGCGCGTCGTCACCGACTACGGCAAGCGGCCGGTGCGCTGGATCGAGGCGGTGCGCAAGCGCTACACCAAGGAGTTGACGGCGGAGCAAAAGACGCGCTTCGTGGCGCGGCTGGGGGCGCGGTCGCTCAAGTTGCGCAAGGAAAATGACTGAGCCGCTCGCGGCTTCGCACCCGCCCGAAGCGCGAGCGCGTGCGAAGCCGCAAGCGGCGGCTCAGCGCTTCTTCTTCCGCTTCGGCGGCGCCTCGTCCCCTCCCAGCCCTTCGAGAAGGTTGCGCAGGTCGCCGCCCTCGGGCATGTCCCACTGGCCGGCCGGGTCGGTTTCCATGTCGGCGTCCGGAATCGGCAGGTGGTCCTCGTCGTCGACCTTCAGCGGCGCGTAATCGTCGGAGCCTTCGGACACTTCGGCGGCGGGCAAGCCGTCCTCGTCCAGCGCGGCCGCGAGCGGTAAATCCCTCCCTCCGGATGCCTCCTCGATCGGCTCGACGAGTGCCTGCGCCACGTCGTCGAATTCCACAAGGAACGTCACGGGGCCGACGCGCAGCCGGTCGCCGGGCCGGACGTCCTGGAGGCCGTCCACCGGCTTGCCGTTGAGGAAGGTTCCGTTGCTGCTGCCGAGATCCTCGACCGTGACCCCGTCGTCGCCGGGGCGCAGGACGCAATGGCGCCGGCTCACCTCCGCCGAGGCGATGCGCACCTGGCAGCCGCGCGCCCGGCCGACGACCGTTTCGGGCGGCCGGACGCGGACCTCGCGGGTCCGGGTCCGCCCTTGTTGGATGACGAGTTTGACGTCCATCGGCGCACGCCCATCTCCGGCCGCGAGGGGGAAGTCTCTTTGCCAGATTACCAGAAGGGGCGCGCCGGGAATAGTCGTTTGCGCGCCCCCGCGAGAAAGAGTGGGACAAAAAGGACAGGCTCGCGGGCACAACCCGCGAGCCTGTCGGTTGACGTCGGAAGAACCTCACCTCCTCATGCCGGTCACGGCAGCGGCGGGAAGCCCCCCGGGATGAGCGGGTTGCGGACCACGGGTTTCGCCCGCGTGGCCGCGGCCGCCATGTTGAACAGCGGCGAGACCGACAGGCGGACGGAACGACCGTCGCCACTGACCGACGCCTGGGCGGCGACGTCGAGCGTGTTGGCGCCGAACGGCGAGACGCGCGACTCGTAGATCAGGTTCTCGCCCGAAGAACGCCGGGTCGGCCGCTCCGGCGACGCCGGCCGCGACGACGTACCGAGAGCCCCCACGCCGCCTCGCAACGTGGTCACGCCGGTCGTCATGCCCGGATACGCCAGGTGACGGAGTTGATCGACCACTCGCGTCGTGGCCGCCGGCGCGTCGTCGGCGTCGGCCGGTTCCGCCGCGGTCGTCGGGGACACCACTGCCCCTTCGGTGCGCCGGCCGTCTTCCAGCCTCACCGTCAGCGTCGTCTTCTTGCTCACGTCGATCGTGAAAAGTTCCTCCTGCTGTTGAGCCGTCCCCTTGTGGCGGACGACGCGGAGTTGGGCCTTGTCGCCCAGGGAGCGGCCCCAGTTGCGCACGACCGTCACCTTGTAGTCGCCTGGGAACGCCTTCGCGGCCACATACGTCTCCGACGCGGTATGCTCCTTCACTTCCCTGGCGGTCGGGACGCCGTCGCCGATCAGCAGGCCGCCGCCGATCGTCTGCCGGTTCAGCCACGAGCAGACGCTGCCGGTCGGCTCCTCCACCTTGAGGTCGAGGTCGGCCGTCGTACCGTCCTGATACCGCAGCGTCATCTCCAGGTCGCGCTGCTGGTGTTGTTTCAGGGCGTCGAGCAGGCGCTTCGCCTCCTCCTTGCGGTTCTCGTCCGACAGAGTACGGGCCATACCCTCGATCCGCCGGCCGGCCGCGTCGTGCAGCGTCTCGTTCTCGCGCGTCCAGTCGCGCTGCAGCAAGCTGCCAGCGGCCCAGGCCATCGCGTCCTTGTCCTTGGCGGCCTCGGCGTAGACGAGGGCGTCGCGGAACGGGGCGGCGCCCGTCGGGTCGAGTCGGGCGGCCTGACGGCAGAACGACACGGCGCGTTCGTGCCGGCCCAGATCCTTCATCGCGGCGGCCGCCTTCAGGAAGCCCCGCGCGTCGAGCGGCTCCAGGTCGGCCGACGACACCTCGGCCCGCTCGATCTCGTCGGGCGAAGCCTTGGTCTCACGCAGGGCGACCGCCAGGGCCTGGTACACCCACGGCCGCACCACGAGGCCCTGGCGCAGGTTCGCCTTGAGCAGTTCGGCGGCGTGGTCCCACTTGCCGCTCAGCGCCAGCATTTCGGCGCAGTCGGCGATGAGAGCCGGATCCTCGACGCCGCGGGCGAGGGCTTCCTGCCACAGCGTCTTCGGGTCGAGCTCGCCGCCGCGTTCGTCGCCGGCGCCGGCGACGCCGCCGTTCCCCTTATCGTTCTTCACGACGGGGTCGCGGCCGCGCTTGCCGTCGAACGCCCCCATCGGGCCGCCCGGCCCGGTGAGGGGAATCGGCCGCGCGCGGCGATGGAAGATCTGCGACGGGGCCTTCACGAACAGGGCCAGCGACGGGCGGTAAGGCCCGAGGGTGCTCTTGCCCATCGGGGTCGTGGTTTCGTCCTCCTGCTCCTGGCCGAGGCGCCGCGGGATGAGCGTCGAGGTATAGGGATCGAGCCGGCCCCAGGTTTCGGAGCCGTCGCCCACGGCGATGCGGATGGTGGCGATGAGGACCGGGTAGTGGTCGCCGCCCTGGAGGCCGAACTGACCGCCCAGGTTGCCGAACTGCCCGAGCTGGCCGCCGCCGACGCCGGCCGCGCCGCCGCCGGCGCCCAGGTTGACGCCGCCGCCGCCGAGGCCGCCGCCGCCGAGGGCGCCCGCCGCCCCGAGGGCGCCGCCGGCGCCGAGGGCGCCGCCGCCCAGGGCGCCGAGACCGCCGCCGCCCAGGCCGAGGCCGCCGCCCAAGCCGCCGCCGAGGGCGCCGAGACCGCCGCCCAGGCCGAGGCCGCCGCCGCCGAGGGCGCCGAGGCCGCCGCCCAGGCCGAGGGCGCCGAGGCCGCCGCCGCCGAGGGCGCCCTGGAAGCCGAGCTGGCCGCCGCCGAGGGCGCCGGTGCCGCCGCCGAAGCCGCCCTGAGCGCCGAAGGCGCCGAACAGGCTGCCCGACTGCTGCACCGCCTGCTGGTTGAACGAATTCGGGATCGGAATCACCAGGTCGCCGACGTCGTGGCTGACCGTGACCAGCTCATCGGCCGCCAACTTGCCGGGGACGATCTCCACTGTGTCGTCGCGGACGATGAACGTCGCCCGGACGCCGGGGTGCTTCTTGTTGACCTCCGAGAGAATTAGGCGCAGGACGCGGGTGAGCGGGACGTTCTTCTGCTTCGGGATCGACTTGTTGTCCGGAATGATCGCCGTATCGGGGAACTCCTTGATGATGTTGCCGCTCGCCGGGTCGATGAAATCGTCCTCATGCAACTCGAAGCGCATGTCGAAACGGTCGCCGAGGACTTCCAAGGCCTCGCGGAGCGTGGTCTTCGGGTCGTCGAAGCCGCCGAAATTGATGGGCGTCGTCAGTTTCCGCCACGTGTCCCGCGCCCGCTGCGGGTCGCCGGAGGCCAGCGGCGTCGACTGGTAACGCTTGAGGCGGTCGTCGGACAGCTTGCGCCACACGGCCGCGGGCGGGAACTGCACCGGCGGCTCGTCGGGGAACGGGATCGCCGAGCGCTCGACGCCCAGCTGAGCGAGCAGGTAACGCTCCTCGCGGATGCGGCGGATTTCGGTCAACTCGCGCAGGTGGTAGGCGACCTGCCCCTCGTAGTAGGCGGCGGTGACGGCCACCGGCACCGGGGCGCCCTGGTTGACGAGATCCTGACGGATCGCGTTGGCCTGGCGGAACGCCTCGTCCTCGCGGGCCTGATTCATGAGGTTCTGGAAGACGCGCATCCGCTCGCGAATGCGGCTCTCCAGGCTGTTCTGCGCGACGCGCAGGTCGTCGCGGGCGCGGGCACGGACCAGCTGCTCGCGCTGGAATTCGAGGTTCTGCTTGATCTCCGAACCGCGGACGATGGCGGTGCGGTGGGCGCCTTCCAGCCGGCCGGCGAGGGCGACGCGGGCCCGCTCGCTGAGCTGGAAGTTGTTGCGGACGTTCTCCAGGGCGCGTTTGAGGCTTTCCGCGGCGGCGTCGGGGTCGCGGCGCAGCATCTCGGCGCTCTCGCGGATGGACTGGTCGACGTCCTGCGTCGCCCGCTGGTCTTCAACGACCTGGCGCCGCTTGGCCTCCTGCAGGATGTCCTCGCCCGACTGGTCCGGGGCGAGCGGCCTGTCGTCGGCCTTGTCCTGGGGGGCGGGCACTTTCTCCTGCTCGAGGAGGGCGACGGCCTCCTCGTTGCGGCCTTCTTTCTTCAGCCGGGCGGCGCGGCGCTCGCGCGCCTTCTTCGCCTGCTCCTTCCGGCGCTCGTCCAGCTGGCGCCGCGTGATCTTGCCGTCGCGCAGTTCGCGGGCCACCTCGACCATCGCCTGCGTCTCGACGCTTTCGGGCTCCAACTCCAGGGCCTGCTCGAAGAGGCGGACGGCGACGTCGTACTTCGTCTGGCCGACGGCCATTTCGGCCTGCGCCAGGAACTCGGCGCAAGTGAGCTTGTTCTGCTGCTCGGCGAAGGCCAGGGCGCGGTCGGCGCGGATCATCGCCGGCTGGGCGCGGTCGGTCTCCCACTGCTTGCACATGCCGGCCAGGAAGAAGTTGCCCAATTCCGGCTCGGGGACGGCGTCGTCCAGCGCGACCGTGACTTCGCGGCCGGCGATCGTGCCCTTGACGCTGCCGGTCAGCCGCTCGGTCGACGTGTACTTGCCGAGGACGAGCGTCGGCGAATCGCCGCGGAGGGGCGGCAGCCGGTCGGACGGGAACCGTTCGGTGATCGCCGCCAACAGCTTGACCTCGGTCGGATAGAGGACCGGGGCGGCGAAGGTGTCGAGGACGCGCTTGGCCGTGGCGTCCGGCGTGTCGCCGGGCAGGATGCGGACCGGGGCGCCGCCGGTGTTGCTCGCCAGGCCGTGCAGGGACGTCGGGTCGATGCGAATCCCCATCGGGATCGGGAAGAAGGCGATCTCGTCCTTGACCATCTTCCGGCCGACCTCGGCGAGGTCGCTGGGCTGGAACGGGTTGAGGACGCTCATGCCGTCGCCGAGGAAGAGGACGACGCGCTGCCGCCCGGCGCGGTCGTCGAAGGAGGCGACGGCTTCGTTGAGGGCGGTCTTGAGGTCGGTGGCCCCCATCGGCAGCTCGTCGGCCAGCGCCTTGAGCGCCGGCTTGGCCTTGGCGGCGGTCTGCAAGCCGCGCGTCAGGTCGAGGTTCTTGACGTTGACCGTCCGCAGGGCGACGCGGTCGTCGGCCCCGAGGTTGGCGACGAAGGTCTCGACGATCTTGACCGCCGCCTGCAGTGCCCCGCCGGCCTGACTGGCGGACGTGTCGACCAGGACGACGACGTCGCGCGGCCGGGCCGGGCCGGCGTCGAGCTTGGGCTGGATCTGCCAGCCGAAGAGGAGTTCGCCGTCCTTGGTGCGGTAGGTGACGACGCGCTGGTCGGCGAAGCGGGTGTTGCCGAGTTCGGAGAGGAAGTCGGGCGCGTTTCCGTCGACGGGCTTCGTGCCTCCGAAGCGGATCTTTCCGGCTTTGTCGCGCTCGGGCTCACCCAGGACGTGAGCACAGGTGAAAGCCGCCGCGAGCACCAATACGGTGCCGACGGCAAGGCGCCGGCGGACTTTGGTCATTGTCCAAACCCCCTGTCACGATAGGAACTGGGCACTCCGGCCTCGGAGCGCCCAGCCGCTGGTCAGTAGGTCTTGATTGTAAAGGGTGCGGTCGTGGTCACGCTACGACTCTTTTGCCCATCTTTCGCCGTCCCGCGCCAGTTCCCCCCGCGTGGCCCGCAGAGTCCGCGCCGTCGGAAGGGTCTCGCCCGCCTCATCGGGAGGGAACGTCGGGGACCGCGTAACTTGCGCGGGCGGCGGGGCGGGCGTGATTCGTCCTCCAGGGATATAACACGGAACCGACGCCGATTGATAGTCGTTCCGGGTTTCAGCCTCCGGCAATCGGATTGACCTTCCTCGGCCGCGCCGCCCGTGGTAAAACCCCCGCCCCGAGCGGAGTACGGGTGTAAAGGTTCCCGGAGGAGGCGAGGCGATGCGAGCGAGGCTCCCGGTCACGCTGGCGCTGCTGACGGCCGCCGGCGCCGCCCTCACGGTCTTCGGCGGGGCCGGCGGCTCCCAGATCCTTCAGGAAGGCTTCGAGGGGCGCGACCCGCTCTGGGTCAAGGGCGCCGCCGACGCCGTCTTCCGCGAGGCGGTCCACGAGATCACCGACGACGGCCCCCACCGCGGCCAGCGCTGCGAGCACTTGCAGCTCACGGCCGAGCAGGGGAGCCACATCCATTACTCCTTCCCCGTCGGCCGCGCCCCCGTCGGCGACGGCCTCAACGCCAGCGTCTGGGTCAAGGCCAACCGCCCCGGCGTCCAGCTCCTCGCCCGCGTCGTGCTGCCGCGCGAGCCCAACCCGGCTCGCCTCGAAGAGCCGCTCACCGTCCTCATCCGCGGCGAAACGTATCTCAAAGGCGGGCGCTGGCAGCCGCTCGACCTGGCCGGCCCCGTCAAGCTCCTCCGCGAACAGCAGCAACTCCTGCGCTACGAATTGAAGCACGACGTCAACGTCGCCGACGCCTATATCGACCGCCTCGTCCTCAACGTCTACGGCGGGCCGGGCCTCACCGAGGTCTGGATCGACGACCTGGAAGTCGCGCCCGTCCTCGACGCCACGGCCGCCCGGCCGGCGAGCCGCGAGCGCGACCCGGCGCGTAACGGCGTCGCGCCGTCCCCGGCGGCGGCGCGCGGCCCCGGACTGGTCGAACTGCGCGGCGACAACCTCATGGTGCGCGGCGAGCGCTTCTTCTTCCGCGCCATCCGCCACACCGACACGCCGCTCGAAGCGCTGCGGTTGGCCGGCTTCAACACCATCTGGTTCGACGCAAGTACGCCGCCGGACGCCGTCGAGAAGGCCGCGAAGCTCGGCTTCCTCATGGTGCCGTCGGTGCCGCTGCCCGCCGGCGACGCCCAACCGTCGGAGGAACTGGCCCGCACCGTGGCGCGCTTCGCCGACCAGGACGACGTGCTGTTCTGGGATCTCGGCTCCGGCGGCCTCGCCAAGGAGCAGGCGGACGGCGTCGGCCGGCTCGCGAGCCTGGTGCGTTCGCGCGACTCGCGCCGCCCCTTCGCGGCCGACGTCTGGGACGGCTTCGAGCGCTACACGCGCGACGTCCGCCTCGTCGGCGTCCACCGCTGGCCGCTCATGACGACGCTCGAACTGCTGCAGTACCGCGACTGGCTCGACCAGCGCCGCCTCCTGGCCCAGCCCGACCCGTTCCTGTGGACGTGGGTGCAGACGCACCTGCCCGACTGGTACACCTCGCTCGTCTACGACCGCCCCGGCCTCGGCGCCGGCTTCGACGAGCCGGTCGGTCCTCAGCCCGAACAGATCCGCTTACTGACTTATCTCGCGGTCGGCTCCGGCTGCCGCGGCCTCGGCTTCTGGTCGGACCGCTTCCTCGCCGACAGCCACCACGGCCGCGACCGCCTGCTGACGATGGCCCTTCTGAACCAGGAGTTGCGCCTGCTGGAGCCGCTTCTGGTGACGGCGAGCGCGCCGCGCTGGATCGACACGTCGCACCCGTCGATCAAGGCGGCGGTGATGCGCTGCGACCGCGGCTGGCTCGTGCTGCCGATGTGGCTGGGGCCGGGTTCGCAGTTCGTGCCGGGGCAGGCGGCGGCGAACAACGTCAGCATGGTCGTGCCGGTCCCGCGCGGCTCCGAGGCGTGGGAGGTGACGCCGGCCGACGTGCGCCGCGTCGACCAGGTCGAGCGCGTCGAGGGGGGCTGGCGCATCACCCTGCCGGAGTTCGGCCTCACCGGCGCCGTCGTCTTCACCAACAGCTACGACGGCCTCCTCGTCTACTTCCAGAACGAGGCGCGCAAGATGCGCCAGCTGGCCGCCCAGTACTCGTACCAGGCGGCCGAGTCCGAGCTGAAAGTCGTACAAACCGTCCACGAAAAGTTGGAGGAGCAAGGCCACCGCCTTGCCGACGGCCAGGCCCTGCTGACGCGGGCGCTGGCGAGCCTCGACCGCGCCCGCTCGCTGTTCGACACGGAGAAGAATTACGCCGAGTCGTACCACGAGGCCCAGCGCGCCTTGCGGCCGCTGCGCATCCTGATGCGCGCCCACTGGGAGGAGGCGACGCGCGACGCGGACCTGAGCAGCGGCGTCGCCAGCCCCTACGGCGTCAGCTTCTACACGCTGCCGCGGCACTGGCGCTTCGTGGAGCAGGTGCGCCGCGGCACGCCGGGGGCGAACGTCTTGCCGCACGGCGACTTCGAGCTTCCTCCGGGCGAGGCGCCGCCGGCCTGGCTCAGTCAGACGATTACGGTCGACGACGTGACCCTGTCGGCGGAGCGCGTCGCCGAGGACCCGAAGGAAGGCAAGCAGTGCCTCAAGCTGGAGATCGCGCCGAAGCACAAGGAAAAGCCGCCGCTGGCCCTGGAGCGCACTTACCTGGCGATCCACAGCCCGGCGGTGCGCCTGGCGCCGGGGACGACGGTGCGCGTCACGGCGTGGGTCAAGGTGCCGAAGCCGCTCGGCGCCTCGGCGGACGGGGCGCTGTTCTACGACAGCGCCGCCGGCGAGCCGCTCGCCGTGCGTATTATGGGACCGACGAAGTGGAGAAAGGTCACGCTCTACCGCAAGGTGCCGGCGTCGGGGACGCTGAGCGTGACGATGGCACTGACCGGGCTCGGCACGGCGTACTTCGACGACGTGCGCGTCGAGCCGCTCGAGGACGGCCCGGCCGAGGCGCGGGCGCGGGGGCCGTGAGGGGCGGGGGTCCGCCGCGAGGTAAGAAAACTAAACCTGCGCTGTAGGATTAAGAAAGAGGACGACAACCACCTTGACGGGCGCGACGGAATTCGTTATGGCCCGGCTCAGGACAGGACGTCCCGTGGGGAGACCCCACGCCAACGGGAGCAGGGCCGAGCATGGACGACTCTTTCCCCCGGAAGCCGGAGATCTGGCCGGGCCAGGCGCTGAGGGTCGTCGCGGAAATGCCGGCGCCGATGCCGGGGCGCCCGTTCGGCGGCCCGCGTCACCCGGGTGACTTCGCGAACCGCCTCTACGCCTCTGAGACCCTTGCCCCGCCCGCGCCCGCCCCGGACGCCGCCGAGCCGTACAGCTTGCAGTGGTTCCTCGACATCGAGAACCAGCGCCACGGCCGGCGCGGCCGCTGGATCCCGCGCCTCCTCGAATTCGCCAAGCACTCCGGCGAGACGCTCTTGGGCCTCGGCACCGGCCTCGGCACCGACTGGGTGCAGTACGCGCGCCACGGCACCGAGGTCGTCGTCTGTGCCCCCGCCGCCGAGCCGCTGGCCCTCGTCCGCCGCAACTTCGAGCTGCGCGGCCTGAGGGGGCGCTTCGTCACCGCCCGGCCGACCTGTCTGCCGCTGGAAACCTCGTCCGTCGACGTCGCCTGCCTCAGCGGACTCCTCGAAGACGTTCCCGACCCGGCCGCGGTCGTGGAGGAGGTGTACCGCGTTCTCAAGCCGGGCGGCAAGGTGATCGCGGTCGCGCCGGCGCGCCACGACGTCGATTACTGGGCCGACCTGTTCCTGCCCTGGCGCCCCTGGCTGCGGAAGCGGGCGGGCGGGGCAACGCCGGTTCGCTTCGGCGCCCGCGAGCTGCACCGCCTTTTCGGGCGCTTCGCGGAGCACCGCGTCTACCGGCGGCAACTCCGACGCGGCGAGGTGCCGCCCCTGTGGCGCTGCCTGCCACTGCCGTTCCTCGAACGGCTCCTCGGGCGTGTCCTGGTACTCAAGGGGTTCAAGCCGCTCAGCGCGGCGATGACGGGGCGGATGGCCGCGTGAAAAGGAGCGGGCCTGTGCCGTCCGCGGCGCAGGCCCGTGAGAGTGCGAGAAAAATCGGGGGAGTGACTCCCAGCGCGAGGCGACATCTCACCGCGAGTGTCACCCAGTCACTCCCCCGATGGATTTGCCGTGGACATCGTCCACAACACCCCAATACTTACCCGCGCCACGCCCGCCGGCAAGGAAAGCCGTCGGGCCGCGGACGTCTTTTCGGCCTCTCCCCTGCCGCGCGCGACGGCTGGAGCGGTTACTTCTTCTCGTCCTTCTTCTCCGGCTTTTTCTCGTCTTTCTTCACTTCGGGTTTTTTCGAGACTTTAGCAAAGTTAGTGCAGTGACTCAGGCTTGGAGCGCGCCTGATGCAGCGTCGTCAAGGTATGCCGGCGTCTGGGGGCCTGCTGTTCGCGGTGCATGTCCAGCGCCAGACGCTGCTCCAGATGCTCCTT
>JBBROG010000029.1:0-44655 GCA_038229635.1 Gemmatales bacterium | reverse complement strand
CGCGCAGGCGAAGAATCTGAAGGGCTTCATCGGACAACTGACGGGCGTCTGGCAACTCGATCGACATGGCGGTTCTCCCTCTTCGGGCTTTGTCACATGTTCCTTCAGGACTACTTGGGCAACTTTCATGCCGGGGTAATAGTGACGTTCGATCCTCCTACAGTTCAGGCCGTCCCCGGCCTTGTCGTTGCACTCAAGAATACCAATCAGGTTGTCCGTCGGGCTGCCGCCAAAGCATTGGGAAGCATCGTCCCTCCCGCGGTGGAGGCGGTCGCCTCCCTGATCGAGATTCTCGGCGATCCCGACCAGGAAATCCGGGCGGCGGCTGTCGCAGGCTTGCAGAGGATCGGCGATGCCGCCGTGCCGGCTTTGAAAAAGGCGAGGTCGAGTCCGGACCCGACGGTCGGGTTGGCAGCGGTCCAAATCCTGGCACGGATCGCTCCGGCTATTCTTGCTGCCGACGCGAAGATACAGAAGACGAAGGGCATCGAGCGGGCGGGTGACGAGGCGTTGAAACTGGTCGGGCAACTGGAAGTCTTCTATTGGATCGGGGCGTTGTGCCGCAAGCGGCGGACGGATTCGTTTTCGTTTACGGAGTTGGAAGTTGTACTCCCCGATCTCGTTACCAAGTCCGACAGTCTATCGACTGCGAGTATCCGGCGACATGTCGAGGACGTGAGCAAGTTCTTTCGTGCCTACTACAAGAAGTACGAGGGCGTTGACGTTCCGAAGGACGAAGACTGGATGGCGGCCGACGGCGACAAATTCGTGACCCGGTACGCCGGCGCACGGCGGCAAATGATCGGTGCGGTCGGCTGGCGGGCGTGGGAGGAGACCCGGCGATACCTGAAGGCGAGAGGCTTTCCCCTCATGCCGATCTCGCAGGAGTCTTGACATGGCGGCCGACGTAGACTAATGCTTTTTTCTCAACGATTACATCGATGACATTAGCACATTGGCCGAACCTGTACCAAAAATAGACTTCAAGAAGATTGATTTTCCGTCGGACAAGATCACCATCAAAGACCTCCGGCGGGCGTACCCTCTCGGGTACGACAAGTGGATGGAAGATCGGTTTGACTACAGGATCACAATCGGCGAGATGCGCCGTCCTATGAGCCTGGATGACGCCATCCACGACATGATCGATTACGAACGCGAGTACGCCGAGCGAGCTTTTTTGCAGGCTCTCGGCGTCCCCGTCAATCCCGGCCGGGAATACGACCACCAAGAAGTGGTTGACACTTTCTGTACCCAGTACATCAAGCTCGGACTCGCCTCCGGGGAACATCAGGTCTCGGAACTCGTCCGCAACGTCGAACGCCAGGCGGTGGCGCAAGCCAACCAATACCTCGGCCGCCGCCCGTAGAAGTCCGTCCTCCGCCCGCCACCTCGTTGCGAACTGTACCGACCTCGCCAAATCGTGACGAGCTTTTGGATCGCGGCCTGTCCGGGTCAACAATTCCCACGGTGGAAGACGGGTTTCGGGACAACGAATCCTCCCGTCGCAAGTCAACCACTCTTGCAGACAACCTCGCCCCCTCAAGGCCACGGCACCCCGCTGTCGGCCGGCGATCCTTCGTTGCCCGGAGACTACCCCATGACCGCGAATCACCAGACCAAACCGCTGCCCTTCTTCCGCGCCGACCCGAGCCAGCCCCGGAAGCATTTTACCGAAGCCGACCTGCGCTCGCTCGGGGAGTCGATGCTCTCGCTCGGTCAACTCCAGCCGGTCGGGGCGAGGCCGGACGGGACGCTGCTGTGGGGCGAACGCCGCTTCCGCGCCGCCCAACTCGTCGGCCTGAAGGAACTCTCGGTCATCATCACCGACCGGGCGCTCTCCGAAACCGAAATCCGCCTGATCCAGTTGGCCGAGAACGTCCACCGCTCCGACCTCCGCGACGCCGAGAAGTGGCGGGCCTGCGAGGAACTGCTCCGGCTCAACGCCGGCTGGGGGAACAAGGAACTGGCCGCCCACCTGCACCTCGGTGAATCGACGATCACCAAGTACCTCGCCCCGTCGCGCTGCGTCCGCGAGGTGCAAGAGGCCCTGGAAGCCGGCACCCTCGGCATCACCGCCTGCTACGAGATCAGCCGGGCCGCGCCCGAACAGCAGGCCGAGATGCTCGCCCTGAAACTGTCCGGCACGTCCCGCGACGGCTTGGCCCGACGGGTTCGCCGCCAGAAAAGTCAGTCCACCCCGCAGGTCCGCGTCAAGCGGATCGTCTGCCCGCTCCCGTCGGGCGTCACCATCACGCTCGCCGGCGACGAACTCTCCATCGACGAGGGCATTGAGGCCCTGGGCGAAGCCGCCCGGGAGATGAAACGCGCCCGCGAACTCGGCTACACCGCCAAGACGTTCTCGGCCGCGATGAAGGACAAGGCCAAAAAGGACGGCGTCTGAGCGCCTTCGACGGGGCGTCGCGGAGGCTCCGCGACGCCCATTGCCCGAACACCCAACCACCCGCACCGAATCGAGGACGACATGTATCTCTGCCGAATACTCCTGGTCATCACGGTGCTGCTCGCGGCCTACGTCGCCGCGATGTCGGCGATCCTCGTCCCCTACCTGTGGCTGGCGATCCTCGCCGTCGTCGTCGTCGCGGCCTGCCGGAAGGGCTACCGCTACACCGCCTACGGCACCGCCCGTTGGGCGGACGCGAGGGGCTGTTGGCCCGGCTCGGGCACCAGCTCACCCACTTCAAGGACAAGGAACTGTCCTCGACGCTCACGACCACGAACCGGTTCCTGCGGTTCCTCGATACCATCGCGATCTCGGACAACACCCGGCGCAGCAGCTTCGACCCCGCCGATCTGCTCACCGGCAAGATGACGGTCTACCTCGTCCTCCCGCCCGAACACATGCGGGCGCAGTCGCCGCTGCTGCGGCTCTGGATCGGGTCGATGCTGCGGGCGGTGGTCAAGGCCGGGTTGCAGGACCACACCAAGGTCCACTTCGTCCTCGACGAGGCGGCGGCGCTGGGACACATGGAGGCCCTCGACGACGCCGTGGACAAGTTCCGCGGCTACGGCATCCGCCTGCTGTTCCTCTACCAGTCCCTCGGCCAACTCAAGCTCTGCTGGCCGGACGGCCGGGACCAGACGCTGCTGTCCAACGTCACGCAGGTCTACTTCGGCGTGAACGACCAGCAGACCGCCGAGTACGTCAGCAACCGGCTCGGCGACGAAACCATCCTCGTCCGGAGCTGGGGGTCCAATTCCACGAGTTCGCACCAGGCGTCGCCCCAGGGCGGGAACACCAGCTACTCGTCCGGTACGAACGAGGGCTTCCAGCAGCACGGGCGGAAGCTGCTCCAGCCGTCCGAAGTCGCGGCGCTCGACCCGCGTGTCGCCATCACGTTCACGCCCGGCGTCCCGCCGATTGCGACCTGGCTGGTCCGGTACTTCGAGCACGACTTCGGGACGGAACGCGGCCTGGGGCTGTTGAAGTCGGCGTTCGATACGGCGTGCCTGTTGGCGACCGTCTCCATTCTGGCCGTGATGGTCACGGCCGCCGCGGTCAGCCCGAACTTCAAATGGCAGGGGGGATCATTGCCCGCTCCGGCCTGGCGGAACCCGACCTCGCCAAATGGTGACTAGCTTTTGGATCGCGGCTTTTCCGGGTCAACAATTCCCACGGTGGAAGACGGTTTCGGGTCAACCCCCTCCGTCGGGAAACCGCCAACGAGCCAGCAACCTCGCCCCCTTAAGGCCACGGCACCCCGCCGTCGGCCGGCGATCCTTCGTTGCCCGGAGACCGCGTCGTGTCGGAGTCGGCCTTCGATCCCGAGTGCCGGTTGGCGTCTATTCCGGCCGTGAAGGTCACGGCCGCAGTCGTGAGTCCGAACTTTAAGTGAAACAGGAGGGAAACCGTGTCCCGCAAAACGCGCGAGTTCTTCGAGCAGGTCAAGGACGGCGAGCCGCCGAAGGGGGCCATCGAGGCCATCAAGGAGGGAGTCCAGGCGGTCGCGCCCGGATTGTCGCTGAGCAAGATGTTCAACGAAATCGGCAGCGAGTTGTCGCAACTGGCTTCGCACGGCCGCACCGAGGTGGCGGCGGCGCTGTTCAACGGCAGCCCCTTCGTCCTGTACATGAAGGGCCAGGAAACGACCGAGCAATCGCCCGACCACGGTCTCGCCAACGAAGCCGCGCCGCAGAAGGAGGTGGACGGGCGGGAGATGTGACCCCGCGTCGAGAGGATCGCCCGCGAGGCACGACCGCCTCGATTTCGAGCAACACCCCACGGGCTGCCGAGCGCGGCCCGAACATCGGCAATTACACCGGGGCGGCGAATCGTAAAAGCCGCCCCCTTACATGAGGTCTACGATCCATGAATCACTCGAACCGAAAAAGCTGGGTCCGTCGCGTCCTGCGGCCGACCCCCCGACGCCTGGCGACCTTCGCCGTCCTCGTCGGGCTGTGGTGCGTTTACCAGACGTACTTCACCCCCCACCAGCGGGCGGTGCGGCATCGGCTCGCCGAAGCCGACACGAAGTCGGAGCAGGCCATCGACGCGCGGCTCAAGCCGCTCAACGACCTGTTCGCCCGGGGCCGCAAGGGGTCGAAGGCGTTCGCCGAGGACGCGCTGTCCTGGAACGGCAAGTGGCAGTTCGTCAAGGGCCTGGTGAGCGGCAGCGAGTCCCACCGGGCGTACCTCTCCGACTCCTTCGGCCGGCACGTCTTCACCCCCGATGAACTCCGCGACGCGATGGAGGCCGTGGTCCGGGCCTACCTGGACGACCTCGAAAGCGTCGAGGGCGAGATGCTGGTTCAACTCCGCGCCGACCTGGCGGACCCCGACCGTCCGACCGAGTTGCTGCCGGCCCACCTGCGGGGCGACGAGGAGTTCCGCCGGGAGTACCGGACGCTCGCCGGGAAGGTGGTGGACGAACTCCGCCTGGACGTGGGCGTGACCGTCGGCCGCGAAATCGGAATGCTGGTCGCCTCCGACGTGGCGGCCGCGGCGGCCCTCCAGGCCGCGAGGGCGGCGGCGGCCGAAATGGGCGTCGGGGCCGGCATCCTCGGGACGGGGGCCGCGTCCACCGTCGCCACCCTCGGCGTGGGGATGGTCGTCGCCATCATCCTCGACTACCTGCTGGACGAAGTGTTTCGGATGGTCGGCTACGACCCGGCGGCGAAGATCGAGGCGTTGGTCGGCGAGTCGCTCGACAAGATGCAGGCCGCGCTGATGCGCGACCCCGGCTTCTTCTCGACGGAGAAGAAGGGAGCACTCCGCCAGCGGCTGGAGGAGTTGCACGAGGCGCGGTCCAAGATGCGGCGGGGGACGGTGGTTCGACTTCTGAATGAAGGAGGTATGCGATGAAGACGATTCTGACGGCCACGATGGTGGCCGTGGCGTGCCTGTTCGGCACGCCCCCCGCACAGGCCCAAGTGAAAGCCCGGGCGGCGCAGGAGGCCGCCGAACTGCTGATGGAGCGGTTCGGGGCCAAGGTCGGCCGAAGCGTGCCGGAACTGACCGCCCGGATCGAGGGGCTGGCCGCGCGGTACGGCGACGAAGCCATCGTCGCCATGAGGAGGGGCGGCCCGTCGGCTTTCGGCCTGGTCGAGGCGGCGGGGGCCGACGGGGCCAAGGCCGTCCGCGTGCTGGCCGTCCACGGCGAGCAGGGCGCGACGCGGGTTCTGTCCCGGCCGACGGCCATGAAGCAGTTCCTCCAGCACGGCGACGAGGCGGCGAACGTGCTGGTGCGGCACCCCGGTGTCGCCGAGCCGCTGCTGGAAAAGGGCGGGGCGCAGGCGGTCAAGGCCCTGGGCGCGGTCGATCCGCGCAACGGGCGGCGGCTGGCCATGCTCCTGGACGGCGAGCTGGCGACCGCCGGTCGCCACCCGGAGCTGCTCGGGGTCGTCGCCAAGCACGGCGACGGGGCGGTCAACTTCCTCTGGCAGAACAAGGGGACGCTCGCCGGCGGGGCGGCGCTCGCCGCCTTCCTCGCCGACCCCGAGCCGTTCCTGAGCGGCGCGCGGGACATCGCGTCCGTGGCGGGGGAGAACGTGGTCAAGCCGGTCGTCGGGGGCGTGTTCAACCTGCTGAACATCGCGCTCGGTGTGATCGGCGTCTTGCTGCTCGCCGTCGTCGGCCTGGCGTACAAGCACGGGCTGCCCAAGGCGGAGAGCGTCAAGACCATCGTCTCGCTTTGGAAGTAGTCCGGTCGGAACGGGCGGGGACCGCAAACCCGCCCTTACTTACTTTGGGAACGCTACGGGGCAACGAACAGCCGAGGCCGCGATGACGCTCGACGAACGACTCGACCGGATCGACGCCATGCTGATCGTCCTGATCGAGCGTCAGCCGTTGCGTGAGTGGTACTCGGTGGAAGAATTTGCCCGGCTCGTGGGCCGGTCCGTGCTGACCTGCCGCGCCTGGTGCCGCCGCGGCCGGATCGCGGCGAACAAGAAGGTCAGCGGCAGAGGTGCCCATGCCGCCTGGGCCATCTCCCACGCGGAGTTCGAGCGGTTCCAACGGGACGGGCTGCGGCTGCCTGCGGTCCAACACGGAGCGGCGACCTGCGATCCGAGCGTCAGCCATGCGTAACGTACACCACAAACCGGAAGGAACGCCCGACGTACGCGGCCAGCCGAAGCGCCGCCGGCTTCCCGTGCAGGCGGACCCCCGACCGGACGCCACACTAGCGGCGAACGAACACCACCTGCTGGCCCGCGCCGCACCGCAGACAAATGCTGCCGGCCGGCTGCGGCTCATCGCCGGGATGCCACAGGGCGATTGCTTCGTCGTCGTCAACTGCCGCGGCGAATGTTGGGACGGGGAACGGTGGGTGGAGGGTTGGGGGCAGGGGGTGCAGTTCCGTCGTCCCGATCCCGCCTATGAGCTGTGCGAGATGGCCGCGAAAGAAGCCGAGATGGTGACGGGCGTGGCAGGGTCGGTGTGCTACATCCCGCCCGGTATGCCGTCCCACACGTTGGCTCCGTTTCCCGACCTGTCTCAGGTGGACTTGCGGGACTTCGCCCTCAAACCCGAGGTGTGCTGAATCGCCAGCTTCTTGACAGTCCCGCTCTTCAAATGGATTTGTACCTGGGCGACCCGCTGCATGTGGCTGACGCGGGTGATGTGGACCCAGATTTCGCTCACCACGCTCCTGACCTTCGCCTTCAGCTTCCGCCGCACCTCTTTCAGTTCATCCCCCTGGCAGTCCAGCAACCCGAGCAGCGACTGCACCTCCCCGAGGTTCCCCGCCTTGCAGCTCGCCGCGTCGGCCTTCAGTTCTTCCAGCCGCCTGACCGCTTCCTTCTTCGACCTGTGGAGCGTCTTCAGCAGCCCGACGTAAGTTTCGGGCGATTCTTCGTCCGGGTCGGCCGCCTTCTGCTCGGCGTCCTGGATGCGGTGATCCATGACCACCAGCTTCCCGGTTAGCTCGCCGATCTCCGCCTCGCGTTTGTCGCCCTCCTGCTCCCCCAACAGGTCGCCGGGCTTAAGTTCGGACAGCGCCTGCAGCACGGCCTGCTCGAACGGAGGGTAGGGGAAGGAAAGTCCCTTCCCCCTCCGCCTCGTGCCGGTGGCCGTCGCCCCCGAGGTGAGGTAGCGGTAGGGCCGGGTGTGCCCTCCCGGTGTCGTGGCCTGCCGGAACGTGTGGACCGACATCGTGGTCTTGTCCTCGGCGCAGAACACGATCCCGGTGAACAGGTTCGTCTCGAACTCGCCCGGCCTGCCCATGACGCGGAACCTCGCCTTCATCCCGGCCTGCACCTGAAAGAACTGCTCCTCGCTGACGACCGGCGGGAAGTACCCTTTGATCGGCTGTCCGCACTCGACCTTGCGGCCGCCTTCATCCCGCATACCGGGCTGAAACTCGCCAAACACCGCCCTGTTGGACAGGATTTGCAGGACGTAGGAATCCCGCCAGCGTCCCGAATCCCCGAACGGCGGGTACTTCTTCGGGTGGGCGACGAGGTGGTTGAGGATGCGTTGGACGCCCAGCCCCTCGGTGCTGAGCCGGAAGATCGCCCGCACCGTATCCGCCCGCTCGGGGATCAGCTTGTAGCCCTGTTCGGTCAGTTCCAGCCATCGGGGGGCCATCCTGGTCATGGGCAGGCCGGTGGCGGCCCGCTCCTTTTTCTTCGCCCAGGCGTCCTTCAGCCGGAACGACTTCGTGGCCGACTCCTCGTGGGCACGGCTCATGTAGATGAGCGGTTCGAGCAGGGCGGCGATGTCGTTGATGCTGTCCTGCGAGTAGGTCCGCCGCGGTTCGCGGGTGACTATCGAGACCCCGCTGTTTAGGATGGAGATGAAGAGTTGCAGCGCCTCGCCGACCTTGTTCCGGGACAGGCGGTCGATGCTCTCGATGATAAGCACGGACCCCCGCAACACCCGGCCGATCCGGATCGCTTCAAGGAATTCGGCGAGGGCACCGACCTTGGCGTTCGCCCCCCGGAAGGCGGACATGCCGAGGTCGTTCAGGGTGAGGGTCTCGTCCAGCACCCAGCCGTTCTCGCGGCAGACCTCGACGGCGAACTCGGCCTGCCGCCGGAAAGACTCGCCCTTCTGCTGCTTCTTGGACGAGAACCGGATGTACGAGAATGCACGTGACACCGATGGAGCCTCCTTACCCGCTGCCTTTGATCGGCTGGCAACCATGACTGCACCTCTCCGACGGGATCAGTGTGGCCGGAACAGTATAGGCGACTTCATGCAAAGTGGCAACCCGTTCGACGTCGCCACCTGCATGTACTACACCGGGATCGACCCGTTCACGAAACAGGAAGTCTTCGTCGCGAAGCACCTGCGCGACCGGAAACTTCAGAGAGCGCTGTTGCAGTTCTTCAAGCCGGAGAACTACTTCGAGGTGCGCAAGGCGCTGGAACAGGCGGGCCGCACGGACCTGATCGGCGGCGGCTGCGACGCGCTCATCCCCTCTCAGCCGCCGAAGGAGGCGCTCACGGCGCGGAGACGGCGGGCGAATGAGGAAGCGCACGGCGACCATTCCCATTCCGTCGCCAACCCAACGAAGGGCGAGCCGGTCGGCGAGCGCGGCCTGCCGAATCCAGGCTACCGACCGGGGCGGACGACAGCACGTCGTCAGGACAAGAAGCGTAAACGGAGTTGAACCCTGGAAAGCCGTAATGCGGCCCCGGTCAGGTGCAGCGCCTGGTACGGCGGCGGCATCAATAGACTTGATCGTGCGTGCCCAAGGCCAGCAACAGGATTGCCTCCGCTCCCTCATGTTGCGTGTACTCGAACACCGCTCGCAGATCGTAATCCGCGCTGCAAGCCCAGCAACCCGCTAACGGCCCACGCAACTTGTGTGTCCGCAGTGACGGATGTGCCGCGTCCGCCGACAACTGCTCCAGCGTTGCCTCGAGGGATGCGGCCGTATCGGGGTGCGCCTTCAGCCACCTCCGCAGGTCGCGCCCGAACGCCGGGGAGCGTAACAGCGTGCGTCTCACGACTGGGCCTCGCGCACCAACTCCGCGGCGGTCATGGGTTGGCATTGCCCGGCGGCGAACTCGCGCCGGGCCTGCGCCGCCCCGGCTGCCACACGCTCCCGCCCGCGCTCGGCGAGGCGGCGGCTTAAGACGGCTACTAATTCCGCCTGGGCGTCGGCATCGAGTTGCTCGGCCGCTTCGAGGGCATCGGCGAAGGCGATGTGCGGACTCATGGCGACCTCCCGAAAAGGGGCAATACCGCCAGGGTACTTAGCACACAACCCGCAGTCAAGTTCGCCTAACGACCTAGCTCAGCCGCCGGGCCGCGCGCCGCGACTTCTACGCCGGGAAGCCAGAATCGCGGCCGGGTCGGCTGCGGCGCCTGCTTCGGCTCTTTTTTTTGGCGCACGAGCCTGGCACCCAACGCGGCCTGACGATTCCGGAGATCCGCGAAGATCGCCTTGACGTCAAAGTCGTATTCGGCCGAAAGCTTTTCGCGAGTTCGATGCACGTCCTCGACAATCGGGTCTTCCCACATGACACTAGGCTCCCATGAGTTCTTCGGGCGTACAGATGATTGGCATCCGGCGCCCCGGCTTCTCACACGCCAATGCTAATCTCCGCGCGATCCGGGCATTTGCCTGGTGCTTGCAATGCCTTTTTCCCGCTGAGCCTTCTCAAACTCCGCCCGAGTGACGGCCCGGCTCCGGCCGATCGCTATGCGCGCCTGCCGGTCCGCCATATTTGGGTTAAAGCGGCTGATCTTGCGTTTGTTAAGGATCGACAGACCGAGTCCGATGAGACACGTCAGCAGCAATACCGACCAAGCCGCGGCCATGTTCCTGAAGCCGTCGTCGCTCGGACGTTCCAGGTAGGCAATACTGTATTTCAATACACTGACGGTAGCCACGCAACCGATCATGATCGTGGCGAGCGTAACGACCAACACCCACATCCCTTTGGTTTCCCGCAACTTTGGGAACATGTACCGCTGGTAGTGTCCGCACGCCGGGCAAGGGACCGGGTCAAAATCGTTTTCAAGGACCGATTTCAGTGTGTCCTCCGCGGCCGACCGCGCGTGGCCTTCGGCGCCTTCCTCGTTGAGCATGTACATGCTGGTGCCGACGCCCGAAGCATCACGTTCGATGATGTAGAGGTACTCAGTCGAGCAGTTCTCGCACGGCACGACCTTCAGATCTCGGCCATGCATTGTGGCGGTATATCGCGTCCAGAAGACCAGAATAGGAATCATGAGCGAACTCCCGCGCGAGACGCTAGTGCTATCCAATTCACCGAACTGGCGGTTAGATCGACCGGCGCTGGTTTGTCTCTACACGGTGCCGATCACGATATTTCGGTCGGCCCAGTCCGTCTCTTCGGGGTTGGGCGGCTCCTCCCTGCCGGTTGTCGGCACAACCCAAAACGCCCGACAAAGACCTGTTATTGAACACGCCCCGCAAACGGCCGTCAAGAGGTGAGCGGAGACGAGGCCATTTTTTCCTTGACGGGGAGCGGTCGCTGGTATGTGCTGACGCACACTCACCGCGGTTGCGGCAGTCGTCGCGACCTCGACGCAATCGCCAATCCGTTGACGCGCGCCGTCCTACTGCCGTCCGCGGCGGGCATCCCTCATCCTCGTGATGCGATCTCCGGATATACTGATCTTTATGCGGATGGCCAGCGACGTCGCCACTTGCCTGTACTACAACGGCGAAGCGGCGAAACCGGAGATAGTTCATGAAGACATCGCGGCAAGCGGTCCGCAAGCGCGCGGCGCCGAAGCTCCCCCTGCCGAGGCGGCACGACGCGGCGGAGTGGGAGAAGGCCATCCGCGAACTGCCGGACGACGTCGTCTCGCGGCCGCAGAAGCTCCAGTTTCTGCTGATGCTCGGGTCGGCGTTCAACAAGTTCCGCCCGTTCGCCGTCGTCCGCGACCTGCTGCGCCACCGCGCGCTGTGGCGCGGCGCCGTCATGGACCGGGGCTACACGATCGTGGAAGGGACGCACACCGACCTGTGCCGGCTGTCGTCGGACCTGATCCACCTACGCGACATCGGCACCGGCGTCTGGAACGTCGACACGCTGTTCGTGCTGACCGACGCCGCCAGCGAGCCGCGGTGGCGGCCGATTTTGGAAGGATGGGGAGCCGCCGAGGTGAACTTCCTCGACGCGGCGGAGTCGGGGCAGCTGCTCGGGGCGTTCGGGCCGATGGGCGACCTGAAGGTCATGACGGTGTGGTGGGAGTGATGAATCCCCCTTCTTCTCTCGTCAATGTTGTCGCGGCCGAACACGCCGACAAGACCCTCACCGCCGTGCTGCGTGCCCTGCTCCCCGGCCAGTCGTGGAACCAGGTGCGCCGTCTCGTCGAGGGGCGGCACGCGACGATCAACGGCGAACTGTGCCTCGACCCGGCTCGCCGCGTCCGCGAGGGCGAGACGCTCGAGCTGCTCGGGCGCCCGGCGCCGAAGCCGCGCCAGCCGGACATGGTGACGATCCGTCACCTCGACGCGGACGTCGTCGTCGTCGAGAAGCCCAGCGGGATCAGTACGGTCCGCTTCGGCCCCGAGCACGACTGGGACGAGCGCCGCAAGATGCTCACGCCGACGCTCGAAGACCTCGTGCCGCGCCAAATTCTGCAGCGCGAGGGGCGCCGCCAGAAGGGACCGTCCCCGCCGCTCCGCGCCGTCCACCGCCTCGACAAGGAAACGAGCGGCCTCGTCGTCTTCGCCCGCGCCGTCGCCGCCGAGCGCGGGCTCGGCCAGCAGTTCAAGCGACACACCGTCGTCCGCCGCTACCTCGCCGTCGTCCCCGGCGTCGTGGCCCCGCAAACGATTCGCACGCGCCTGGTGCGCGACCGCGCCGACGGCCGGCGCGGCAGCACGACGGTGCCGGGCCTCGGCAAGGAGGCGGTCACGCACGTCGACGTGGTCGAGCGCCTCCCCGATTACACGCTGCTCTCCTGTCGCCTGGAGACGGGACGGACCCATCAAATCCGCATTCACCTGTCGGAGTTGGGACACCCCGTCTGCGGCGAGAAGGTGTACGACCGCAAGGCTGGCGAGGCACCGCGTAAGGACAAGAGCGGGGCGCCGCGCCTGGCCCTGCACGCGACGGAGTTGGGCTTCGTCCACCCGACGACGGGGCAAACGCTCCACTGGACGATGCCGCCGCCGGCCGACCTGGAGGCGTTCCTGAACCACTTGCGCGGCGGCGGGCTCCTATGATGAACTGTGATCTCAGAACGCGGAGGTGAACGATGCCCCGGACGAAGACGAAGCCCAAGCGGCCCAAGACTCCCGCGACGGCCGTCGAGGCGTCGGCGGGAGACGTGATGACCCTGGCCGAGGCGGCGGCGTACCTGCGCGTGCCAGAGGACGACGTGGTCAGTTCGATACACATGCAGAAACTTCCAGGCCGCCAGGTGGGGACCGAGTGGCGCTTCTCGAAGCCGGCGCTGGAGCAGTGGCTGCGGACGCCGCCGGCACCCGGAAGCAAAGAGGCTCTGCTGTCCGTCGCCGGCGCCTGGAAGGATGACCCTTACCTCGATGAGATGTTGAAAGAGATCTATAAACAACGTGGAAGGCCGATGACCGAGGACGGCGAATGATCCTCTTGGATAGCGACACCGTGACGCTGTTCGCGAACGGACACGCGCGGATTGACTCTTCGAGACATGACCGGCGCGGACAGCCGTGATGAGAGGAGGTTGATGATGCCCCGCACGAAGACGAAGCCCAAGAGGCCCAAGACCCCCCAGCCGAACCTGGAGGCGTCGGCGAGTGAGGTGCTGACCTTGGCCGAGGCGGCGGCATACCTGCGTGTGCCGGAGGACGACGTGGTCCACTCGATTCACACGCAGAAGCTTCCCGCGCGGCAGGTCGGGACGGAATGGCGGTTCTCGAAGCAGGCTTTGGGGGATTGGCTGCGCAACCCGGGGCCGCCGAAACCGAGCAAGGAGGCTGTGCTCGCTCGCATCGGGAGCTGGAAGGACGACCCCGATCTCGACGAGATGCTGAAGGAGATCTACAAGCGGCGCGGCCGGCCAATGACCGAGGAGGGGGAATGATCGTCCTCGCTACGGACACGGTGTCCCTGTTGTTCGCGGCTCACGCCCGCGTCGGGCTGACCGGGGAGTTTTCATGCCGAACGTCACTCTCGCCCAGGCCCTTCAGATGGCCCTCGACCACCGGAACGCGGGCCGACTCCCGGAGGCCGAGCAGATTTGTACCGAGATCCTCCGCCACGTGCCCGACGAGTCGAGCGCCTTGTGTCTCCTCGGCCTCGTTGCCCAGCAGACCGGGCGGACGGCGCAGGCCCTCGACCTCCTCGCGCGCTGCGTCGCCGTCGCGCCGTCGGCCCACGAATTCTCGTTCCATCACGGCAACGTCTTGAGCGCCGCGGGGCGCAAGGAGGAGGCCGTCGCCGCCTTCCGCGCCGCCCTCCGCGTGCGGCCCGACACCTTCGACGCCCTGAACAACCTTGGCATCACCCTCGCCGAGCTGGGCCGTCACGACGAGGCGGCCGCCGCCTTCCTGCGGAGTACCGAGATCGCACCGAGCAACGCCGACGCGCACACCAACCTCGGCAACGCTCTCACCGACGTCGGCCGCGTCGAGGACGCCGTCGCCGCCTTCCGCCACGCCCTCCAACTCGACCCGGCGCACGCCCGCGCCCGGCGCAACCTCGGCAACGCCTTGTTGCGCCTCGGCCGCCTCGACGAGGCCGAAACCCACTGTCAGGAAGCGATTCGCCTTCAGCCGAACTACGCCAAGGCGCACAGTACCCTCGGCCTGGTCCTGCTAAAGCGCGGCCGCCCCGCCGACGCCGCCGCGTGCTGGCAGACGGCGCTGCACTGCGACCCGCGCGACGCCGAGGCGTACAGCAATCTCGGCATCGCTCTGCGCGACCTGGCTCATTTCGACGAGGCGGTCGTCTGCTGCCGCAGGGCTCTCGAACTGCGGCCCGACTTCGCCGAGGCGTACAACAACCTCGGCAACGCCCTCTCCGAATTGGGCCGCGTCACCGAGGCGACGGACGCCTACGAAAAGGCCCTCGCGCTCAGGCCCGGATTCACCGAGGCACGCAACAACCTCGGCACGTCCTACGAGAAGACGGGCCGCCTCGCCGACGCCCTCGCCTGCTACCGCGCCGCCCTCGACGCCCGGCCCGACTATCGCTCGGCGCACGACAACCTGATTATCGCCCTGCAATATGACGGCTGTCAGAGCCCCGCCGACGTCTTCGCCGAGCACCGCCGCTGGGCGGAGCGCCACGCCGCGGCGCCGGCCGGCCCGTCGCCCGTCTTCGCCAACAGTCGCGACCCGGAAAGGCGTCTGAAGGTCGGTTACGTCTCGCCCGACTTCAAGCTCCACCCCATCCCGTTCTTCATCGAGTCCGTGCTGGCCGCTCACGACCGCGCGCGCGTTCACGTCACCTGCTACGTCGACGCCCTCCGGCCCGACGCGGTGACGCAACGCTTGCGCTCCGTCGCCGACGAGTGGCGCGACGTCACCGGCCTCCCGGACGTCGAGGCGGCCGAGCGGGTCCGCCGCGACGGCATCGACCTCCTCGTTGACCTGGCCGTCCACGCGCCCCAAAACCGCCTGTCGATGTTCGCCCGCCGGCCGGCGCCGGTCCTGGTCAGCTACCTCGGTTACGCGGGGACGACGGGCGTGCCGGCGATCGACTACCGCCTGACGGACGAACACGTCGACCCGCCCGGCCTGACCGAGGCGTTTAACACGGAGGAACTCGTCCGCCTGCCGCACTGCTTCTGCTGCTACCGCCCGCCGTCGGAGGCGCCGCCGGTCGGCCCGTTGCCGGCGCTGGCGTCCGGGCAGGTGACGTTCGCCTCGCTCAACCGCCTGGCGAAGATCACGCCCGAAGTCATCGGCCTGTGGTGCCGTGTCCTCAAGGGAGTGCCGGGTTCGCGCCTCATGCTCCAGGCGAGCGGACTGAGCGACGCCGGCGTGCACGCGGCAATCGAGGCTCAGTTCGCCCGACACGGCGTTGGCCGCGACCGTCTTCTCCTCGCGGGCTGGGGCAGCTTCAGCGACTATTTGAACCATTTTCAATCCGCGGACGTCGGACTCGACACCTTCCCGTTCAACGGGCATACGACGACGTGCCATACGCTCTGGATGGGCATGCCGGTCGTGGTGCTGGCCGGACGAACCTCGGTGGCGCGGGTCGGGGTCAGTTTGCTGCGCAACCTCGGGCTCGACGAGCTCATCGCCGAGACGCCGGACGGATACGTCGAGGCCGCGTGCCGGCTGGCGGCCGACCTCGGCCGCTTGCGCGAGCTGCGGGCAGGGATGCGCGCGCGGATGACGACGTCGCCGCTCCTCGACGGGCCGGGTTTCACGCGCCGCCTCGAAACGGCGTACCGGGAGATGTGGCGGCGCCGGTGCGAACGGCCGGCGTGACGGACGGGGGACGACATGGACATCAAATGGACCGACACCGACGCGGAAACCGGCGAGCGGCGCTACCTCAAGGCGGAGAAGTTCGCGGGGAAGTGGCGCTTCCTGTACCGCGGCCGGCGCCGCGACGTGAACTGGTGTCAACTGGAGCCCACCTACGCGATGTGGGAAATTATCCTCGACAACCTCCAAAGGCGCTACCGCCGCCGCGAGGGCGTGAGTGACGAGGACGTCGCCCAGGTGGAAGGCGTGCTGCGCGACTGGCGCGGGCCGCGCCGCGACGAGGGGGAGTGACACGACGCCCTCGCCGGCGGCGCAAGGAAGCAATTCGAGAGCGGTTGCGCCGCCGAGGCGGCGCGGCGGCGCCCCCGGAAACTTCCCCACGATTGGCACACCCGGCCGCGCGCCAGGGCATTCCTTCCTCCCCTCTTTGGAAAAGAGGGTATTTCCGGTGCGCCGGGGTGCTATAACTGTAGTGCCATGCCGTGCGTGGGAACGAGGAGGCGCAAGGGGCGGCGTGGCGGTAGTGTTTTCCAACCCGACCCATCACCCGAGGTAACGCGATGAAACTGACCCGTGCCAGCGAGTACGCCCTGCACGCCCTGTCCTACCTGGCGAAGCAGAAACCGGACCAGGCCGTGCCGTCGCACATCATGGCCCAGGCGCAAGGCATTCCCGAGCGCTTCCTGCTCAAGGTCCTCAAGCCGCTCGTGTCCGCCGGCGTGCTGCGCTCCGTGAAGGGGCCGAACGGCGGTTATCGCCTGACTCGTCCGGCGACCCAGGTGACGGTGCTCGACATCGTCGAGGCGTCCGAGGGCCCCATCCGCGGGCTGGCGCCTTCCAACGGGGCCGAGAACTCCGCCAAGCTGGACGCCAAGCTCGAGGAGGTCTGCAACGAGGTCGCCGAGCTCGTGCGCGAGCGCCTGGGGAAGTTGCGCATCTCCGAGTTAGGCAAGAAGTGACCTTGCGGCTCCGGGCGCGGGGGGGCGACGGCGAGCGCCGCTGTACCCCCGCCGCCGTCGTACAATGAGGGCGCGGGTGTCGAGCGACCCCGTTACGCCTGGCCCACGACGGTCCGCCGCATGCCAACCGCCACTTACCTGCCCCGGCTGACGACGCGCCTCGCCGACGGCCTGGCTCGCCAGCCCGAGGACTTCCGCGCCCGCCACGCCGCCTATCTGCGCGGCTGCCAGAAGGCCGACGGCGGCTTTCCCGGCCGCGCGGGCGGTTCGGACCTTTATTACACCGGCTTCGCCCTGCGCGGCCTGGCCGCGCTCGACGCCCTGGCGCCCGAGGTCGTCGCGCGGGCCGCGGACTTCCTGCGCGCCGGCCTGGCTCGCCCGGCGAGCGTCGTCGACTTCTTCTCGCTCCTGTACGCGAGCCTGCTGGTGCAGTCGGCCGGCGGGCCGGACGTGCTCGCCGGGGCGCCGGCCGACTGGCCCGAGCGCGTCGCCGCCGCCCTGGAGACGTTTCGCACCCCGGACGGCGGCTACGCCAAGAACGCCGGCGCCGCCTCGGGCAGCACTTACCACACCTTCCTCGTCGGCCTTTGCCACGAGCTGCTCGGCCGTTCTCTGCCGGACCCCGCGGCGGCGGCGCGCTTCGTCCTCGCGCGGCGGCGCGACGACGGCGGCTACGTCGAGATCGCCCCGATGCGGCGCGGCGGCACCAACCCCACCGCGGCCGCCGTCGGCGTCCTACAGCTCGTCCCGGCGGGCGAGGGAGTGCCGCCCGCGCTCCCCGACGACGTCTGCGCCGGCGTGGCCGACTTTCTCGCCGGGATGGCGTCCGTGGAGGGGGGGCTGAAGGCCAACGCGCGGGCTCCGCTCGCCGACCTGCTGTCCACGTTCACGGGGGCGTGGACGATGGAACAACTCGGGGCGCGGGACCGTCTCGACGAGGGAACGCTGCTCGACTACGCGCGGTCGCTGGAGCTGCCGGGGGGCGGTTTCCGCGGCGGACTCTGGGACGACGGGTGCGACGTCGAGTACACCTTCTACGGCCTCGGCCTCGTCGCGCTGCTGTCCTGACCGGACCGCCCTTCTTCATCTCCTCGCGCGCGACGACTTCCTTGACAGGGCATCGACCGCCCTCTAAACTCCGGCCACATGCCCACCAATCGCGAACGCCAAGGGCCTCTCTCATGAAGCTCGCGCAAGGCACCTGTGTCATCGGCAACGGCCACCTCGTCGACGGCAGCGGGCGCCCGCCGGTCGCCGACGCCACGCTGGTCATCGAAGACGGCCGCATCGCCTACGCCGGCCCGATCCGCGGCGCCCCGCCGGTCCCGCCCGACGCCCGCCGCGTCGACGCCAAGGGCGGCACGATCCTGCCCGGCCTCGTCGAGGCTCATTTCCACCCCACCTACTTCGACGTCGCCGCCCTGGAAGACCTCGACATCAAGTATCCCGTCGAGTACGTCACGCTCCTCGCCGCCTGCAACGCCAAGCTCGCCCTCGAATGCGGCTACACGGCGGCGCGGTCGGGCGGCAGCCTGTTCAACATCGACTTCTGGCTGAAAAAAGCCATCGAAAGCGACCTCGTCCCCGGCCCGCGCCTCGCCGCGAGCGGCCGCGAGATCTGCGGCGCCGGCGGGCTGATGGACTGGAACCCCGAGTTCCGCAAGATCGGCATGGAGGGGCTGGTGCTGATCGTCAACGGGGCCGAGGAGGCCCGCGCCGCCGTCCGCAAGCTGGTCAAGGACGGCGTCGAGTGGGTCAAGACCTACCCGACCGGCGACGCCGCGGCGCCCGACACGAACGACCACCACACCCTCTGCATGACGTTCGAGGAGATGCACGCCGTCGTCGCCACGGCGCACAACCACGGCCTGAAAGTGACGGGTCACTGTCGCGCCACTGAGGGGATCAAGAACGCCCTCCGCGCCGGCTACGACGCCCTGGAGCACGGCACCTTCATGGACGACGAGGCGCTCGAAATGCTGCTGGCGCGGGACGTGCCCGTCGTGCCGGCCTTGCAATTCGAGTGGGCGAGCATCGAACACGGGCCGCGCTTTGGCATGGGGCAGCGCGTCATCGACGGGCACAAAGAGACGCTGGAGGGCGGCGCGGAAAGCGCCCGCCGCATCCTCCGCGCCGGCGGCCGGCTCGGCATGGGCGGCGACTACGGCTTCGCGTGGACGCCGCACGGCACCTACGCCAAGGAGTTGACGTTCTTCGTCAAGTACGTCGGGCTGGCGCCGCTGGAGGTCCTGACCTGCGCGACGAAGAGCGGCGCCGAGATCATGGGGCGCGGCCACGAATTCGGCACCCTGGAGGCGGGCAAACTCGCCGACGTCCTGGTCGTCGACGGCGACGTGGCGGCGGACATCGCGATCCTGGAGGACCGGTCGCGCTTCGTCGCGGTGATGCAGGGCGGCGTCGTGAAGGCGGGGCAACTCGCGGGCCGGGACGCGGTGTGACGGCCTTGCCCGACGAAGAGAGCGGCGTGTACGATGGGGGAACTGGCTCACGGCTCGTAAGACCCGGAGGAAATCATGCCGTCGCCGTTTCCGGGGATGAACCCGTATCTCGAACAGGAGCGTGCCTGGCACGACTTCCACGAGAGTTTTATGCCCGCGTTAAGGGATGTCCTTACCGCGCAGGTGCGGCCAAACTTCATCGTCAAGATTGACGAGCATGTGTTCATTCATGAGCTTCCCGCGGACACACGCCTTCTCGTCGGCCGGGGCGATGTGGCCGTGACGCGCTCGCCGTTCGCCCCCGCCGGGGAGGGAGTCGCCGGGGTGGCGCTCGCGGCGCCGGCGCAGGTCCGCTTCCCCGCGATCGACGAAGAGAGCCTCTCCTTCCTCGAAATCCGCGACCGCGACACCTGGGAGGTCGTCACCGTCATCGAGCTGCTGAGTCCCTCGAACAAGCAGACGGGGCCGGATCGGGGACAATTCCTCGGCAAGCGCGGCCTGCTCCTGCGGAGTGCGGTCCATTACGTGGAGATCGACCTGCTGCGCGGCGGGCCGCGCCTGCCGCTCGTGGGTCTGCCCCCGTGCGATTATTATGTGCTCGTGAGCCGGTTTGACGAGCGCCCCAACGCCGACGCGTGGCCGGTGCGGCTGCGCGAGCGGTTGCCGGTCGTCCCCATCCCGCTGCGGCCACCCTACCCCGACGCGCGGCTCGACCTCCAGGAAGTGTTGCACCGCATTTACGACGCGGCGGGGTACGAAGACTACATCTATCGGGGAAACCCGCAGCCCCGCCTGGGTGCGGACGACGCCGCGTGGGCCGAACAGTTCGTGCCGCCTCGGGCGTAGGCTCCGCCGGGCCACGTCAGCAGTTTCTTGGCGGACCGGGCGAGCGCTAGCGTTCGTTAGCGCGAAGGGGTTTGCGCCGTTAACAGGCCCTTGCGCCCGACGAATACCCTCCCGATCTGATACCCCAATTCCTCGATTGAATCGCCCAGAAGGCTTGCGGCACGGGGGTTGCTCGGTCTTGCCAGTTCTTCGCGGGAACGGCAAGACGAGGCATGGTGTCAGACGGTACGAAACCGAAAGGAGATTCAATGCGCATGCGACGGCGGTCAGGGGTTCTTGTTCCGATCCTGGCGGCTCTGGCCTTGTCCCTGGGCGGGGGGCGGGCGGCGGCGGCACCGATCACCACGCTGTATAGCACTGGCGTCAATGCCACCGGCGCGTTGCTCCCGAACGGGGCCGCCGATCCGCATTACACCGTCAGCCCAGGCTCGGGGCCGTTCGTCATCGGCAATCCCGCGGGCGTCGGCTGGGTGGGGAACACCTCCACCTCGCAATGGATCAGCCCCGCCGTAAACACCAGTGCCGGCGCCGGGCCGTTCACCTACACGACGACGTTCGACCTCACGGGGTTCGACCCGACCACGGCTCAGGTCAGCGGGCGGTGGTCGTCCGACAACGAGGCGCGCATGTTCCTCAACGGGAACCTGGCGGCCACCGACCCGTTCCCGGGCTGGACCAGCCTGGTCAACTTCGCCGTCACATCGGGCTTCCGGCCCGGACCGAACACCCTCACCTTTGCGGTGCCTAACGGGTCCGGCGGCGGCGATGGCCCGACCGGGCTGCAGGTCAACATCGCCGGCACAGCGGCATTGGCCCCATTGGCCACCGTCCCCGAGCCCTCGACGCTCGCCCTGCTCGGCGTCGGCGGACTCGCCCTGGCCGGCTGGCGTCGCCGGCGCGGACGGAGCCGGGAATAGACAGGCGCCCGCGCCTGATGACGAGAGGAGCCCCCGGCGCTGAGTCGAGGGCTTTCTCGCGCGCGGTGTCCCCTTGCGGCTGCCGACCTGGACAAGCGCACTCCCCCTCTCGCATTACTGGCGCCCTGGACGCCGACGAGCGCGCCCGCCGCGCGCGACCGGGCGATCCTGGAGGACATCGGCAAGTTCCGCGCGGCGGGCGCGCTCGTTCGCCGGACGTGCCGTCGTCGTACAGAGCGGCGATCAGTCTTCCAGCCCCAATTCTCGGGGGGTCTTTCCCTCGAGCCAGGCCGCCTCAAGCTCCGGCAGCCTCTCCGCGGGCCAACTCTCCACGCGCTCCTTGACGCGCGGGGACATCGGGCCGAAACGCTTCTCGAACAGCCGGACCAAGACAAGCCGTTCGCCCTTCTCGACGCTCTTCTCGTAGGACGTCTTCATCATCTCTTGGGCCTCCTTAACGAGTTGCATGCCCTTCTCGATGCCCTTCTCGACGCCCTTCTCGTAGGACGTCTTCATCATCTCTTGGGCCTCCTTAACGAGTTGCATGCCCTTCTCGATGCCCTTCTCGTAGGACGTCTTCATCATCTCTTGGGCCATCTCTTGGGCCTCCTTGACGAGTTGCTCGCTCTTCTCGATGCCCTTCTCGATGCCCTTCTCGTAGGACGTCTTCATCATTTCTTGGGCCTCCTGGTAAGGCTCCTTGACCATCAGTTGCTCGAAGCGCTCCTGTTGGGCCTCGTCCAGAGGCAGGTACGCTTCCACGAACTCGCCCAGCAGGAACTTCCTGGCGTCATTATCGCCGCTCCGCTGGATGCGAAGCAAGGCCTCTGCCTTCAATTCGGCCCGCCGCGCCTCCGGCACGCGCATCAGCGCCGCCAGGGCGACGCCGAGGAGGCTTTCCCCCTTCACGTACTGCTCGGCGTCCAGCCCCGGCAGGCCGACGTAGGGGTATTCGAAGAGCAGCACGCGCCGCTCCCACAGGAATTCCTCGTAGACGTCCCAGCCCACGCCATCCAGGCCGACGCGCAGGTAGAGGGCCAGCGACCAGACGGGGAGGTGATAGCGGTCGCGCAGGCCCTTGTAGTAGTCGTGCATGCGCGGCCGCAGGCGGGTGATGCGGTCGTCGCCCTCCGCCTCGATGTGGATCAGGATCACCCAGCTGTCCGGCTGGCCGAGCCGTTGCGACTCGACGACCTGGCGCACCGGCACCTTGGCGACGAGGTCGAGGGTGCGCGTCTCGCCCCGCGGCGGGTCGAGGAAGATTTCCTTGTCGAGCCACTCGATGCTCTCGAAGTCGAAGCGGTCGAACCACTCCGGGAAGAAGAGGCGGATGAACTCCTTCAAGAACTCCCGGATCAGCGTCTTGAGCCTCTGGTCGTGGTCCGCCATGACTGCCTCCGCGCCCCCGAAAACCGGTCAGCCCATCACGCCGTACTGGTACGGCGTCTTGACGAGGTCGTTCTCCTCGAACCGCCCCAGGCGCAGCGGCGCGACGTCGAGCGTCCGCGCCTGGCCGTCGGCGATCAGCTCGGCCATCAGCAGGCCGACGACGGGCGACAGCTTGAAGCCGTGGCCGCTGAAGCCGACGGCGCAGTACGCCCCTTGCAAGCCCGGCAGGCGGTCGAGGATCGGGTGCCAGTCGGGCGTGATGCCGTAGAGCGCTCCGTAACCTCCGCGGCCGTAGCCGCGGTGCATCGCCGGGTAGCGGCGGCTGAGGCGCTGGCGGACCTGCGGCAGCCAGGCGCCGTCCGCCGCCTCGTTGTAGGCGTCCGGGTCGACCGGGTCGTTCACCTCCTCGCCGCCGATGCTGCCGGCGTGGACCATGTCGCCGTGCGTCGGCTTGAGATACAACCCCTGCACGAAGTCGGTGTAGATGGCGCCGCGGCGGCCGCAGTCGGGCGGGCGGCGGAACAGCGCCACCTGCGTCCGGCACGACTGAACCGGCAGGTTCACCTTCGCCGTCTTCGCCAGCGTCGCCGCCCACGGGCCGGTCGCCAGCACCAGCGTACCGCACTCGTAGCGCCCCTCGTTCGTCTCGACGCCGACGACGCGGCCGCCCTCGGTGAGGAGCGCGCGCACCTCGACGCCGAGGCGCAAGTCGGCGCCCTCGCGGCGGGCGGCGTCGGCGAAGCTGGCGACCACCTGTACCGCCTCGACGTAACCGGCCTCGGCCTCGAACGCGGCCAACTCGTCCTCGGCCAGGCGGGCGTTCGGGTCGATGTCGGCCAACTCCTCCGGCGACACCAGGGCGACGTCGATGCCCAGGCCGCGCTGCATCGTCAGGTTCGCCTCAAGGCCGGCCCGGTCACGGTCGTTGACGACGACGACCAGGCCGGTGCGCGTGAACACTGGCGGGCCGCCGAGCAGGTCCGGGAAGCGCTCGAAGACGCGCAGGCTCTTCTGCGCCATCTCGGCGGTCAGGCGGTTGGAGTAGTGCTGGCGGACGATGGCGCCCGATTTGCCGCTTGAGCCGGCGCCGAGGTAGGACTTCTCCAGCAGCACCACGCTCCCGGCGCGGCGCGCGGCGAGGTGGTAGGCGATGCTCGTGCCGATGACGCCGCCGCCGACGATGAGGATGTCGCACGTCTGGGCCATGAGATGCCCCTCGGGACCGGGAACGGGACAACCTTCATGGTAGCGTCCCCGGCCGCGCGCGTCGTCACGGCGCCTCCATGTGGAGCATCTTCATCTTGCGGTACAGGTTCGTCCGGTGTAGCCCGAGCCGCCGCGCCGCGTCGGTCATGTTGCCGCCGGCGCGCTCGACGGCCCGCGCGATGTGCGCCGCCTGGAAGGCGTCCGTCGCCTCGGCCAGCGGCAGCCCCGCGAACGGGTCGGCCGCCTCGCCTGCCTGTGGTTTGAGGATGAACACCAGATCGCCCGCTTCCACCTTGTCGCCGGGGCAGAGGAAGGCGACGCGCTCCATGAGGTTGCGCAGCTCGCGCACGTTGCCGGGCCAGTCGTGCTCTTGCAGGCGCTTGCGCGCCTCCGCCGTCATCGCCAGGCGCGGCCGGCCGGCGTCGCGCGCGAACCCCTCCAGGAAGAACTCCGCCAGCGGGACGATGTCCTCGCGGCGCTCGCGCAGCGGCGGCAGGTCGAGCGCCACGACCGTCAGGCGATAATAGAGATCCTGACGAAACTTGCCGGCGCGCACGGCCTCGGCGAGGTTGCGGTTCGTCGCCGCGACGATGCGGACGTCGACCGGGATGGTGAGCGAGCTGCCGACGCGCACGACCGCCTTTTCCTCCAGGACGCGCAGCAGCTTCGCCTGCCCGCCGGGGCTCATGTCGCCGATCTCGTCGAGGAAGAGCGTGCCGCCCCCGGCCGCCTCGAACTTGCCCGGCCGCGCGGCGTGGGCGTCGGTGAAAGCGCCCTTTTCGTGGCCGAAAAGTTCACTTTCCAGGAGCGACTCGGCGAGGGCGGCGCAGTTGACCGGCAGGAAGGGGTTGGCGTGCCGCGGGCTGGTGTAGTGGACGGCGCGGGCGACGACCTCCTTGCCCGTGCCGCTCTCGCCGAGGATCAGCACCGGCAGGTCGGTGCGGGCGACGCGCTCGATCGTGGCGCGGAGCGCCTGGATGGCCGCGCTCTCGCCGACGACGCGCGCCTTCTGCCGCGCCGGCCCTTCGTGCGCGGCGTTGGCCCGGACTAGCGCCTCGCGCTCGCGGACGTTGAGCAGGGCGACGACCGCGTGCGCCGCCAGCGCCGCCATCGTCGCCGTGTCCTCCTCGGTGAAGCGATCCTGCTTCTTGTTCAGCACCTCCAGCACGCCGAGGCGTCCGCCCGCCGGGTCGTTGAGCGGGACGCAGAGGAGGTTGCGCGTGCGGAAGCCGGACGCGGCGTCGACGTTGGCGTTCCAGCCGGGGTCGTCGCCCACGGCGTCGACCTGACACGGCCGGCCGGTCTGTAGCACGCGGCCGACGACGCCGCTGCCGTCGGGGACGCGCAGTTCGTTGTTCGGCAGGCCGAGGGCGGGACGGCCGACCAGCTCCTTGCGCGCCTTGTCCCAGAGGAAGATGCTCGCCCGCTCGCAGTGCAGCAGCTTGGCTGCCTGCCCGGCGATGTGTTCCAGGAGCGGGACCGTCTCGCGCTGCTCGGCGAGTTGCCGGCCGACGGCGACCAGCGCTTCGAGCCGCCCCACGGCGGCGCCCCGCGCGTCCCAGGCGGCGGCGCGCTCGAGGCCGGCGCCGAGGTAGTGGCCGGCCGCGACGAGATACTCCAAATCGGAGCGGTTGAATGCCTCGCGGCTTCTCGTCACCAGCAGCACGCGGTTCGCCCGCTCGGTGTAGCTGAGGCAGGCGGCGAGGAAGGCGGGTGTCGAGCCGGACGGCGGTCGCGCGGTGCCGGCCTCGCGGTCGAGGACGTCGGCGAGCAGCGCGCGGGGCGGGGCGGCCCCCGGTAGCTTGGCGCCGGGCCGGGCGTGCCGCCACAGGGCGGCCCACTCGGGCGCTTCGAGAACGGCGGCGCTGTCGGCGCGGAGGGTGCCGGCGATCTCTTCGAGCAGGGCCGGCGCCAGGGCGTCGGTGCCCTGGCGCGCCATCAGGAGTTCGAGGAGGCGCTGCACGAGGCGCAGCGCCCCCGCGTCGGCGTCCGCCTCGGGACGGAGCAGCGGACAGTCGGGGGCGGACAACCAGGAGGAAGCGGTGGTCATGGGTCGCACCTGTTTAGCGCAACAGCCATTCTACCACCTTCTCCGCCTCGACCTTCTCCGCCGAGCGCGTCAACTTCTCCGGCGCGCCGGTCGCCTTGTACGCGGGCTCCACCCACTGGCCGGCGCCGGTGCCCTTGTGGTTGTGCAGGTACAACTCGCTCGGCGCCGCCAGCGCCGCGAACGCCGGCAGACCGCCGTACTTGAGCGCCCCCGGCAGCATCATCTCGTCCGACATCGTCCGCACCTTCTCGAAGCGGAATTGGTCGAAGTCAACCGCCGTCCGCGCCACCGCGTCGCCGGGGCAAAGCGCCCGCGCCAGCGCCACCCACGGCCCCGCGCCCTCCAGGCCGAGCAGATGAACCGTCTTCGTGCTCGGGTGTGCCTTGACCATCGCGACCGCCGTCAGAATGTCGTGGACGCGGTTGGCCAGGAGCGGGCGGTTGTAGCCGAAGGTGTAGCCGGCGTAGTTCGCCTGCACGGCCGGCGCCTTCGCCCCCGCGAACTCGCCCGTCAGGAAGACGTCCGGCGCGAAGATCGCCGCCCGCGCGTCCACGATCCGCCGCGCCGCCGGGACGAGTTGTCCGCCCTCGAACAGGCTCGCCTTCCCCTTCGGGTGGACCCAGACGACCACCGTGCCGTCGAAGTCCTTCGCCTTCATCAGCCCGAGCGCCGGGACCTGCTCGCCGCTCCCCTTGCGGCCCAGGACGTAACGGCGCCAAATAAGGTCGCCGCTTTCCACCTTGTCGCCGACTTCCTTCGCCTCGACGTCGTCCGCCGCCGGCAGCTCGTCGTGGGTCATGACGCGCAGCGCCGTCCCGGCGACGCGGCGCAACTCGTCGAGGGCGGCGGCGTCCTTGGGCCGCAGCTTCTCGACCTGCCTGGCGGACGCCTCCGTCAGGTGCTGGCGGAGCCGGTCGGCCTTGGCGGCGTCCTTCGGCAGCGGGTGTTCGGCGTCGAAGACCGACAGTTCCTTCGGCGGCACCGGCTGGAACGGCTTCTCCGCCACCGGCTCGGGCTGACCGAGCTTCAGGTGCTTGTTGAACCAGTTGTACATCAGCTCGCGGCTGACCTGGTTGTAGTTGTGCCCGAACTGCGGGAAGCACTTCGCCATGACGGCGTCTTCGGCTCCGTAAAGGCGGTACAGCGCCTTCAGCTCGGGAAGACCTTTTTTCTCGATCTCCAGTGTCCAGTCGTTGGCGCCGCTCATGCCGAGCGGCTTCGGCGCGAACAGGCCGGCCAACTCGACGTTGCCGGTCCCCTGGCGCAGGTAGGAGCAGTTCTCGCAGACGCAGCCGCCCTGCATGGCCGTCGACACCATGACGGCCGGGAATGCCACGGCGGGCCGGTCGTCGATGGCGCCGAGGATAAACGTCTGCGTGCCGCCGCCGCTGGCGCCGGTCACGCCGATGCGAGCGCGGTCGACGTCCGGCAAGCTCGTGAGGAAGTCGAGGGCGCGGACGCTGTTCCAGGTTTGCAGGCCCATCGCACTCTGGAGGCGCAGCTCGGCGTCGGCGTCCTTGAAGCCCTCGGCGTGCTCGATCAGCGTGCTGTCCGCGTTGCCCACCATGTCGTAGTGAAAAACGACGCAGCCCATGCGGGCGAGCCCGGCGCAGATCGCCTGGAGGAGGAAGCGGGCGCCTTCGGGCGTCTTCTCGGCGCCGCTGGCGAGTTCCTTCTTGACGTAGTTGTCGCCGTAGACCGCGAGGGCGTCGTGCATGCGGCCGTCGCGCCAGTGGCCGTGCGGGGCGAGGATGCCGGGGAGCTTCCCTGATTTCCCCTTCGGTCGGTAGAGGTTGCCGCAGACGTAGTGGCCGGGGGTGCTGGCGAAGAAGACTTTTTCGATGGTGTAATCGTCGCGGTCGATCTTGCCGTGGACGACGGCGTCGAGCGGCGTCTTCTCCGGCAGCGGCCACAGGCCGTTGGCGACCAGCACTTGCTCGCGCAGCCGCTGCCGTCGCGTCTCCCACAACTCTTTGGTTTTGGGCACCTGGAAGAAGAAGTCCTTGTCGTTGAGGGTGCGGACCTTGGTGAGGCGGGCGTCCGGCGGCGTTTTGTCGGCGGGGAAAGCGCGGGTCTGGTCGTCGGCCGAGGCCGGGAGAGCCAGGAGGGCGAGGACGAAGAGGAGGGAGAGGCATCGTTTCATGGCGCGGCTCCGTCAGAGGACAGCGTCTGTCAACGGAGGCCAGCGTAAGCGCCGCCGGGCGCCGCGTCAATCGGTCGGTAGGCACGGCCCTCGATCCCGCTTCGGGTGTCGTCTACAATACGGACGGCGTGAGCGCTAAGCGTTCCGGGGGTGCGCGAGTACGCGACCCCCGGCGCCGGTGTCCCAGGGTGCGCGAGTACGCGACCCTGGGCTGTGATATGTAACCCCTTCGGGGTAAATTGCCGCAAACCCTACCCCGAAGGGGTTGCATAACCCAGCCGGGGGTCGCGTACTCGCGCACCCCCGGAACGTACCGACGGGGGTCGCGTACTCGCGCACCCCCGGAACACCTGGAATTGACAGGACGCGACGACTGACTAGAATCGGCGCTCCTCTGATGGATCCCTGACGAGAAAGCCACGACCGTGACCGCACCGCACGACGAATTCGAGCAGAGCCGGACGGAGAAGCTGCGCCGCATCGAGGCGCTCGGCCTCGACCCGTGGGGAGGCCGTTTCGACGACCACCAGCCCATCGGCACAATCCTCGCCCTGCCGGCCGACCTCCCCGAGGACCAGCAGCCCAAGGTCCGCGCCGCCGGCCGCGTCAAGCTGCGGCGCACGATGGGTAAGATCCACTTCCTGACCCTCGGCGACTGGACCGGCGACGTGCAGGTCATGCTCCGGAAGCAGATCGGCGAGCAGGCGTGGCAACTCGCCCAGGAACTCGACCTCGGCGACCTCGTCGGCGTCGACGGCGGCTTCGGCAAGACGAAGACCGGCGAGCCGACCATCTTCGCGGAAAAACTCCATTTCCTCGCCAAGTCGCTGCTGCCGCACCCGGACAAGCACAGCGGGATGCAGGAGATCGAATTCCGCCTGCGCCACCGCTACCTCGACCTGATCTACACTCCGGAGACGCTCGACCGCGCCCGCAAGCGCATCCGGATCATCCGCACGATGCGCTGCCACCTCGACGACCAGGGCTACTGCGAGGTCGAGACGCCGACGCTGCACGCCATCGCCGGGGGCGCCGCGGCGCGGCCGTTCGTCACGCACCATAACGCCCTCGACATCGACCTGTTCCTGCGCATCGCCCTGGAACTGCCGCTGAAGCGCCTCCTCGTCGGCGGGATCGAGAAGGTCTACGAGATCGGCCGCGTCTTCCGCAACGAGGGCATTAGCCCCCGTCATAATCCGGAATTCACGATGCTGGAGTTGTACCAGGCTTACGGCGACTACCGCACGATGATGGACCTGACCGAGGGCGTCATCGTCGCCTGCGTCGACGCCTTGGGCGGCGGCCGCCAACTGCCTTACGGCGACGCGACGGTCGACTTCACGCCGCCGTGGCAGCGGCGCACCTACGCCGAGTTGTTCCGCGAGCACGTCGGCGTGGCGATGGACGACGTTGAAGGCGTCCGACGACGCGCGGAGCAAGGCGGCTTCCCGACGGCGAACAAGCACCCGGACGTGGTCGTCCACCACCTGTTCGAGCAGCACGTCGAGGACAAGTTGGTCGGCCCGGTGTTCGTCCACGACTATCCGGCGTCACTGTGTCCGTTGACGAAGCGGCAGCGCGGCAACCCCAACGTCGCCGAGCGCTTCGAGTTGTACGCGCGCGGCATGGAACTGGCCAACGCCTATACCGAGTTGAACGACCCGCTTTTACAGGAACAGACGTTCCAGCAGCAACTCGCGGGGCTGCCGGAAGAGGACTCGATGGCCAAGATGGACGAGGACTTCGTGCGGGCGCTGAAGCACGGTATGCCGCCGGCGGGCGGCCTCGGCATCGGCATCGACCGTCTCGTCATGCTGCTGACGAACACGCAGACGATCCGCGATGTGATTTTATTCCCGTTACTGCGGCCGCAGACGTGATCGGCCGCTTGCGGCTTCGCAGGTGCGAAGCCGCGAGCGGCAGGGAGGGATTCCCGTGTACAAGTTGCTGCTCTGCTGGCGCTACCTGCTGACGCGCTACCTGGCGCTGGTGTGCATCGTCAGCGTCATGCTCGGCGTGGCGACGCTCATCGTCGTCAACAGCGTCATGGCCGGCTTCAGCACGAAGCTCAAGGACCGCCTGCACGGCCTCCTCTCCGACATCGACGTCGAGGCGATCACCTACCGCGGCATGGACGGCCTCGACGAAAAGATGCGGCGGATCGCCGAAGACCCCTTCCTTGGCCAGGAAGTCGAGGCGATGACTCCAACGATGGAGGTCTTCGCCATGCTCCACTTCGAGATCAACGGCGAAAAGATCCTGCGGCCGGTGCGCCTCATCGGCATCGACGCGAAGGGGCGCGCCCGGCTGGGCGGCTTCGCGGAACATCTTCTCAACCCGGAGAACCGCGCCGACCCGTCCTTCGAGCTGCGCGGCGAGGCGCGCGAGCGCTGGCTGCGCGAGCAGCAGCCGATGGCGCTCCCGCAACGGTTCCCGGACCCTGTCTCCGCCCCCGGAGCGCCGCCCGCACCCCCGCCGCCGGAGCCGTCGCTGTTCCTGCCCAAAGGGATTATTCTGGGTTACGCCATCGCCCACCTCCGCGACAAGACCGCCGACGCGAGCAAGCAGGACAAGGATTTTCGCATCCTCAACCCCGGCGACGAGGTCGTCGTCTCGACCCTCAGCGGCGCCCAGACCGCCGACGGCCTCAAACTCGACCCCGTCTCCTTCCGCTGCGCCGTCGTCGATTACGTCAAGACCGAGATGAGCGAGTACGACGCCAACTACGTCTACATGGACCTGGAGGACCTGCAACACCTGCGGACGATGCACGGCCGCGCCACCAGCATCCAGATGAAGCTGAAAAACTACGGCGGCTACTCCCACGCCCGCGCGGTGGCGGACGTCCTCCAGAAGAAATTCCCCTCTTATCAAGCTTCGACGTGGGAAGACAAGCAGGGGGCGCTGCTGGCGGCCATCGCGGTCGAAAAGGGGATCCTCAACGTCCTTCTTTTCATGATCGTCGGCGTCGCCGGCTTCGGGATTCTCGCCATCTTCTCGATGATCGTCGTCGAGAAGACGCGCGACATCGGCGTCCTCAAGGCGCTGGGGGCGTCGAACGGTGGCGTGATGAAAATCTTCCTCGGCTACGGCCTCTTGCTCGGCGTCGTCGGCGCCACCGTCGGCACGGGGCTCGGCGTCGCCTTCACCGTCTACATCAACGAGGTCGAAAAGTTCCTGTCGGCGGTGACGGGGGCCGACATCTTCCCGCGCTCGGTCTACTACTTCGACAAGATCCCGACCGACATCCAGCCGGCGAGCGTGCTGCTGGTGAACCTGGGCGCGGTGCTGATCGCGGTGCTGTTCAGCGTGATGCCGGCGCTGCGGGCGGCGCTGCTGCACCCGGTGCGGGCGCTGCGGTACGAATAACCCGGCTTGCCGTTTCGCGCCCGCGCCTCCGAGGCGCGGGCGCGAAACCGCAAGCGAATACGGAGGTCCCCCGATGCTGGACGCCTCGCCGCTACTGTCGGCGGTCGGCCTCGTCAAGGCTTACCGCAAGCACGCCATCAACGTGCCAGTGCTGGGCGGCGTGGACCTGGACGTCCACGCCGGCGAGTTCCTCAGCGTCGTCGGCGCCTCCGGCTCCGGCAAGAGTACGCTGCTGCACCTCCTCGGCACCCTCGACCGCCCCGACGCGGGCGAAGTCTTCCTCGACGGCGAGCGCATCGACAACCTGCCGAGCGAGCGCCGCGACGCCCTGCGCAACCAGACCTTCGGCTTCATCTTTCAGTTTTACCACCTGTTACCGGAGCTGACCGCGCTCGAAAACGTCCTCATTCCCCGGATGATTGCCCACTCCGTCCTCGGCTGGTGGCGCGCCCGCCGCGAGCTGAAACGCCAGGCGGCGGAGTTGCTCGACCGCGTCGGCCTGGGGCACCGGCTGCGGCACAAGCCGCGCGAGTTGTCCGGCGGCGAGATGCAGCGCGCCGCCATCGCCCGCGCCCTGATCGGCCGGCCGCGCGTCCTCCTCGCCGACGAGCCGACCGGCAACCTCGACGCCGACACCGGCGCCGAGATCGTCCGCCTGCTGCGCGACTTGAACCGGCAGGACGGCCTCACTATCGTAATGGTGACTCATAATTTGGAACTGGTCGCCGAGACCGACCGCACGGTGCGCCTCGCCGCGGGGCGGACCGAGGAAGCGGTCCTTCCCGGAGCCGTTTGACTCGACCACTCCCCCAACGCCGCACGCAGGGGCCGACCGTGAGCGCATCACCCAAGATCTACATCAACGGCCAGTTTTACGACAAGGCGGAGGCAAAAATCTCCGTCTACGACCACGGCCTCCTCTACGGCGACGGCGTCTTCGAGGGCATCCGCGTTTACTCGGGCAAGGTCTTCCGCCTGCGCGAGCACCTGGAGCGCCTTTACGACTGCGCCCGCGCCGTCGCCCTGGAGATCCCGCTGACGCGCGAGCAGATGGGCGAGGCCGTCGTCGCCACGGTGCGCGCCAACGCCAAGCAGGACGGCTACATCCGCCTCGTCGTGACGCGCGGCGCCGGCTCGCTGGGCCTCGACCCGCGCCGGACGAGCGACCCGCAGGTCATCATCATCGTCGACGACATCACGCTCTACCCGCCGGAGATGTACGAGAACGGCATGGAGATCGTGACGGCGGCGACGATCCGCAACCACCCCAACGCGCTCAACCCGCGCGTCAAGTCGCTCAACTATCTCAATAACATTATGGCGAAGGTGGAGGGCCTCCGCGCCGGCTGCCAGGAGGCGCTGATGCTCAACCACAAGGGCGAGGTCGCCGAATGCACCGGCGACAACGTCTTCCTCGTCAAGCGCGGCGTGCTGCGGACGCCGCCGCTCGACGCCGGCATCCTCGAAGGCGTGACGCGCAACGCCGTCATCGAGTTGGCGAAGCAGGCGGACATCCTCGTCGAGGAGATTTCCCTGACGCGGCACGACGTCTACACGGCGGACGAGGTCTTCCTGACGGGGACCGCCGCCGAGGTCATCCCCGTGGTCAAGTGCGACGGCCGCGCGATCGGCACTGGCAAGCCCGGCCCGGTCACGAAGCGGCTGCGCGAGCGGTTCCAGCAACTCGTTCGTCAATGAGTTCCCCGGCCCGGAGCACGAGCGAGGGCGCCATGATCGATCTGCACCGCATCCTCGTGCCCACCGACTTCAGCAAGCACTCGACGAACGCGCTGCGCTACGCGGCCGCGTTCGCGGAGAAGTTCGGCGCGGAACTGTACCTGCTCCATGTCGTGCAAGACCTGGCGCTGTTCATCCCCGAGGCGGTCAGCGTGGCGCCGCCGATCGCGCCGCCGGTGGAGCAGATGACCGCCGCCGTCCGCGCGGCGCTGGAGAAGGTCGTGCGCGACGCCAACCTGCAAGGGCTGACCGTCCACACCGACGTGCGCGAGGGGACGCCGTTCTACGAGATCATCCAGGCGGCGAAAGAAAAGGACGTTGACCTGATTATCATGGGCACGCACGGCCACAGCGGGCTGGCTCACGTACTGCTCGGCAGCGTGACGGAGAAGGTCGTCCGCAAGGCGCCGTGCCCGGTGCTGACCGTGCGCCACCCGGAACATGAGTTTGTCCACCCTTAAGGATCTCCCACCTCATGAGCGAACGACGCATCCCGAGCTACGGCGAGTACGAGCGGAAAGGCTCCGGCGGCCCCGAAGGAAAGTGCCGCGCCTGCGGCTACGCGGGGCCGATGTACCACTCCCCGACCGGCTACGAGTGCGACAAGTGTCACTCGACCAATGTCGTGCTGAAACTCAAGGACGGGAGTTGGTTCGACTACGGCAACAAGACGACGCTGCCGGCCGAAGCGGTGACGTGAACGGACGGCAGGATCAGGGCTTCCAGGTCGTCTGCCCGAAAGCAGTACGCTCGTACCCAATCACGGCGTCTCGAACCTGGGTCCGAATCGACTCCACTCCTGCCAGGGCCAAGGTTTGAAGAATTTGGTCGGCCATCGCCACGAAAGCCCGAGCCTGCGCCGCGGTCGTCGGCGGCGTGAGGTCGTAGTCGGCTCGGTTGCGGGCCTGCCGCAGCGCGTGGAAGTCCCGCCCCGCTTTTTCCGACTCGCCGTGGCCGCAGTTCTGGAGCCGAAAAGAGAGGTAAGCGTGGGCCGGGTCGGCCCGAGGAACCTGGAAGCCCATCCCCTGAAAGAGTTCTCGTGCGGCGTGGAAGGTCGCGTAATAGGCCCGACTCACGGCGGAGCGCCACTCGACTTCCTCGGCCCCGCCGGACTCTTTGACCGCCAGCCGCAGGAAATCGTGCGCGGTCACGCCCGTTCCTCCACCCGGTAAGTAAAGTAAGGCGCGTGCGTCGACGGGCAGTGAGCCGCGATTTCTCGCGACCACTGATGCATGGCCGTCAGCATCTCCTCGGAGGTCCAGGACGTCACGTCGACGTCAAAAACGATGGAGCGGTAACGAGGGTCCTCTTCGTCCTCTTGGACGGTCGCGACAGGTTCTCCTTGAGAGAAGACGCGGCGCGTCATGGCGAGGACGGCGGGCAGGTAGGCGGCGACCCCCTTCTCTTCGGCAAACCGCCTCACTTCGGGCGGGACTTCCGGCCCGAGGGCGGCCCCGATGGGGGGGGGCGAGGCGGTCAGCGGCGTCATGGCACACTCCGAGATTTGGGCGGGGCGGCGACAAGGTCTATCCTACCGCGGGCGCGGTCAGGAACAACGCTCATCCGCCCAGTCGCGCGGCTTTAGATACACTTCGTACAACTCCGCCTCGGCAGATCCTGGTTCGGGCTTGTAGTCGTACTGCCAGCGCACCAGCGGCGGCAGCGACATCAGGATCGACTCGACGCGCCCGCCTGTCTTCAGGCCGAATAGCGTCCCGCGGTCGTAGATCAGGTTGAATTCGACGTAGCGCCCGCGGCGGAACTCCTGGAAGGCGCGCTGCTCCGGCGTGTACGGCAGGTCCTTGCGACGGCGCGCGACGGGCAGGTAGGCGTCGAGGAAGGCGTCGCCGCAGTCGCGCACGAAGGCGAAGATCTTCTCCAAATCCCCTTCCAGATAATCGAAGAAAATGCCGCCGACGCCGCGCGGCTCGCCGCGGTGTGGCAGGAAGAAGTAGTCGTCGCACCATTTCTTGAGGCGCGCGTAGTCGATGACGCCGGCGTGGCGGGCGCAGACGTCGCGCCAGGTGCGATGGAAGTGGATCACGTCCTCGCGGAAGGGGTAGTACGGCGTCAGGTCGGCGCCGCCGCCGAACCACCGCTTGTCGCCCTTGGTGAGGAAGCGGAAGTTGGCGTGGACCGTCGGTACGAGCGGGCTGCGCGGGTGCAGGACGAGCGAGACGCCGGCGGCGGTGAAGTCGTCGCCTTCGCCGGGGACTTGCTGGGCGAGGTCCGGCGCCATTTTGCCGAACACTTCGGAGAAGTTGACGCCGCCCTTCTCGAAGACGCCGCCGTCGGTCAGGACGCGCGAGCGCCCGCCGCCGCCGCCCTCGCGCCGCCAGGCATCCTCGCGGAAGCGGCCGGCGCCGTCAACCTCTTCGAGGGCGGCGCAGATTCGGTCCTGGAGGGAGCGGAAGTAGTCGGCGGCTCGGGTGCGCATGCGAAGGGGCCTCAAGCTCTCCCGGTCACGTCGCCGCCTCCCGCCAGTTCGTCCGCAAGATCGAGGAAACTCAGCGCGTCCATCAGTCCACCGCCCACCCGAGACGAAATGCCCCGACCAGCGGAGCCGGGCAGTGACGGAAGATCTCCTGGCACCACTGCCGCTGCGTCTCGGTGAGTTGCTCCGCCGGCAGGCCGGTCACGTCGACGTCGAAGAGGATGTAATAATCCTCGTGTTCCTCTTGCCCTTCCGGGTCGCGCTCGACCCGGGAGCGAATGGCCCGTGACGGGTAAAGTCGTCGGGTCATCGCCAAGACGGCCGGGGCATAGTCAGCGACGCCCCGGCCGTCAGCGAACGGGCCGATCTCCCGCTCCCCGCTCATCTTACCTCTGCCGCGTCACCCCACAACGGCGGATCGCCGAACCGGCGGGGACCGGCCGCCGGTGACGACCCGGCGGCCGGAAAGGAAATACTTGCCCGCCTCAAGCCCCTCCGATTCGCCGGAAGCACTTCTCGGCCCGGCGCGCGCTACTTTTTCGCGGGCTTCCTGGTGTCGTAGACAGTCGCGTCGCCCGTCTTCTCGACCCTCACCCGCTCCTTGCGGACGGTCCCCGACACCTGCTTCGTCCCCTGGACTTTCCGCTTGCCGACTTGCACCTCCTCCGTGACCACGGGCGTCTTCTCCACGCGCACCTGCTCCGCCCTCACGGGCACGCGGACTTCTTCCTCCCGGAACGCCGAGGGAGAGTTCTCGCGGCCGCTCAGGGGGCGTCGCTCGATGACGACCTCCTCGTGGCTGACCGGCACCTCGAGGGTCTTGTGTTCCGTCACCACCTCCTTGCGGACGCGCACCTCGCCCTTCTTGACCGGCCGCTTGCGGGTGCGCAGCTCCTCCTCGTGGAGCCGCACCGTCTGGCCGCCCTCCGTCGACGTGTCGGGTCCGGCCGGGGGGGCCGTACCCGGGGTCGCCCGTTGGTCGATGCGTTCCCAGGCGTCGCGGACGGCGTGGCGGGCCTTGTCCCAGCCCAGTCCCGACTTGGTCTTCTTCCAGCCGCTCTCCAGTTCTCCCTCCACCTCCTCGAACCGCTGGCTGGGGTAGCGGGCTCGTGACGCCCAGCCGTACTGGTAGGCCGGGCGGAACGCCTCGTAACCGGCCTTCTTCTCGGCGTAGGGGCGTGACGAGTAGTTCTCCCGCCAGTAGGCGTCTTCGCCGGTGGGGTCGACGGTCTCCGCCACACTCTTGCCGGCGAGGGCGCCGACAATCCCTCCGGCCACCACGCCGAGGACCGCCCCGACCGGCCCCGCGGCCGCGCCGAGGGCGGCCCCCGCGACGGCCGTGCTGGCGGCAGCCCCCAAGGCGGCTCCGCCGGCGACCCCCCCGACAGCGGTGCCCAGGCCGACGCCGACCGGGTGAGAGCCGGGCTCGCCGGTGATGGGGTCGCGGTTCCTGTCACGCTTCTTAACGGTCTTCTTCGCGGCCATGACAAACCTCCCTCTGGGACGGGCGAGATCGGACGCATGAGGTCTATGCAGATCCGGTGCCGAACTTTTCGAGCCGCGCGGCCAGCCCCGCCTTGCCGAGAGGGTTGAGATCGACCGATCCCCTTTGTGCGAGGAACTTGACCGTCTTCTCCGGGGATTCCTCTGAGCGAGCGGCCCTAGTGCCCGAAGTGCCTCGTGTTGACGTACACCTCCTGCTCGCCGTCGCCCGGCGGGCAGAGCGCTTGAGCCAGCGCCGCCGCCTGAGAAATCAAGCAGACCAAGGTACGCTTCACGCTTCCGCCTCCATGCCAAGTTGAACTTCCGCGAGGGTTGCCGCCGTACCTGAGCGAACGAGCCAGGCGCGGAGGCGGGCGTCGTCGTCCGTGGCCCGGATAGCCCGCTCGGCGGCACGCGGCACTCTCCCGAACTTCGTTCGGAGCAGATCCAGCAACGCAGTTTGGAGGGCGCTCACCGCGCCCTCTTGCCGTCCTTCGTCGCGCAGGGCTTCCGCGATCGTTCGCGTCATGACCTCGACCTCCCGCCGCCGCCGCTCCGTGCGAGCCGCGGCGACGACCACTCGCCTCAGTTCCTCCCGCTCGGCCTCCGGACGGTCATGATAGATCAGGGCCGACAGGTAAGACAACAACAACAGCCAGCGGCCGCTCTCCTTGGCGGTCATCTCATCCAGGTGAGCCACCACCCGCCTCACCAGGTCGTGGAACTCCTCGGGCCGCGCGTGGCGCCGCTGAATCAGTTCCAGCACCCAGCCGAAGTAGCCCCCCGACGTCTCCAAGGTCGCGGGAGCGCAACCCGGCAGGCTCAAGAACAGCGGCCGGTAGTCCGGCACGGCGCCGGATAATTCCTCCGCCGCGTAGATCAGGTCGACGAGGCGCGGCATCTCGTCCCAACGCACCGACCCGGTGTAGAGGACGATGGGGAGGACCGGCTGGAAGCGAAAGTCGGCGGCCGAGCGGCCCCGCCGCTCCCAGGCGCGGAACTGCCCTTTGTAGATCTGGATCACATACTCCAGGACGCGGAACGTCATGAAGCGGTCCGGCTCGGACTGGTGCTCGATGAGGATGTACAGCGTCAGCGTGCGCCGCAGGCCGCCGACGAGGGTGCGGAACGGCACCTTGAGGACGAGATCCGAGACGAGATGACGGTAATCGGCCGCCACATAGGTCGTCGCGTCGACCTTCATCCGGAGGTAGTCGAGGCGGGAGATCAGACTACTACCGAGAAGCGACAGCAACTCGCGCAGGTTGCCCGGCTCTTGAAGCAGCAACTTCAGGCCGTTCTCGCGGAAGTGGCGGACGAAGTCCTCGGGACGCGCGGGAGGCATGGCGATCCTTTTCCTCGGAAGGAGACGGCTCGGCGCGAAGGCTGTGCGGCGAGGGTCGGTTCCGCCCTAGCGCCCGAAGTGCCTCGTGTTGACGTACACCTCCTGCTCGCCGTCGCCCGGCGGGCAGAGCGCCTGAGCCAGCGCCGCCGCCGCCGCCTGAGCCTCACCCTCCGTCGCGAACGCCGCCGGCTGGTACGGTTGTCCCGGCCGGCGCTCGCAGGCGACCAGCGGGAACGAGCCGACATGCACCTGCACCCAGCAGCCCGCGCCGTCCGGCGCCAGCGCCGCCTCGGCGCGCCCCGGCCCGCCGCGCCGCCACTTCTCCAGCGCCCGCAGGACCCCTTCCGTCATCGTCGCCGCGTCGGCGCGGTCCAGGTGCAGGAACGGCGTCCCCTTGTCGCCGCCCGCCCCGCGACGCACCAGCAGCAGGTCCCACGACAGCGCGCGCGGCCGCAGGATCAGCACCGTCGGCTTGCCCGGCAGCGTCAGGATGCCCAGCGACTCCGGACCGGCCTCGCGCGCGTCCACCCGGCGCAGCGGCGACATGATACCTCCCTCCACGAGTCAGCGGCGACGGCGGCATTGTACGCCGCCCGTCCCTCGGCGCTAAGCGGCAAGCCGCATAGAATAGCGCCGCCCTCCCACCCTCCTCGTCGGAAAGGACCGTTGCCGATGCTCTGCCTGCGCCTGCTGCCGCCCGCCGCCCTCGCCCTGGCGGTCGTGCTCCTCTGGGGACCGCTCGCCGCCTCCGCCGGCGAGGACGCCACCGCCCGCGCCCGCAAGTTCCTCGACGCGCACACCAAGAAGCTGCGCCCCCTGGAGGTCGCGGCGAGCCTCGCCTGGTGGGAGGCCAACACCACCGGCAACGCCGACGACTTCAAGAAGAAGGAGCAGGCCCAGAACGCCATCGACGGGGTCCTCGCCGACGCCAGCGCCTTCGCCGAACTCAAGGCGCTGCGGGAGAAGCGCGGCGACGTCGCGGACGACACCCTCCGCCGCGCCGTCGACGTGCTCTACCTGCAATACCTCGAAAAGCAGGTCGACAAAGACCTCCTCCGCAAGATGGTCGCCAAGGCGAACGCCGTCGAGGCCCAGTTCAACACGTTCCGGCCGAAGGTCGACGGCAAGGAGATGACCGACAACGACGTCCGCAAGGTGCTCAAGGAGTCGAAGGATTCGGCGCGGCGGCGGGCCGTCTGGGAGGCGAGCAAGGACGTCGGCAAGGCCGTCGAGCCCGACCTGAAGGAGTTGGTCCGGCTGCGTAACGAGGCGGCGCGCAAGCTCGGCTTCAAAAACTTTCACGCCCTTCAGCTTTACCTCAACGAGCAGGACGGCGACGCGATCGTCAAGCTGTTCGACGAGCTGGACGAGCTGACGCGCGAGCCGTTTCGCGCCGCCAAGGCCGACGTCGACGCCAAGCTCGCCGCCCACAGCGGCGTCAAGGTCGAGGGGCTGGCCCCGTGGCACTACCACGACCCGTTCTTCCAGGAGGCGCCGGCCGTTTTCGCCGCCGACATCGACCAGCCGTTCGCCAAGGCCGACCTGCTCGCCGTGTCGCGGACGTTCTACGCCGGCATCGGCCTGCCCATCGACCGCGTCATCGCGAAGAGCAGTCTCTACGAGAAGAAGGGCAAGAGCCCGCACGCCTTCTGCACTGACATCGACCGCGAGGGCGACGTGCGCGTCCTGGCCAACATCGTCAACAACGCCTACTGGGCGTCGACGCTGCTGCACGAGTTCGGCCACTCCGTCTACAGCACCAATAGCGATAACATTCCGGCGACGCTCCCCTACGTCCTGCGGGCGGAGTCGCACATCCTGACGACCGAGGGCGTCGCCATGATGTTCGAGCGGGTGTCGAAGCGGCGGGCGTGGGTCGAGAAGATGGGGCTGACGCCGGAGAAGCCCGAGGCGTGGGAGGAGGCCGGCGCCCGGGCGCTGCGCTACCAGCTGCTCATCTTCTCGCGCTGGTGCCAGGTCATGCTCCGCTTCGAGAAGGGCATGTACGAGAACCCCGACCAGGACTTGAGCGATCTCTGGTGGGGCTTGGTGGAGAAGTATCAGATGCTGCGCCGCCCGGAGGGGCGGAAGGCGCCGGACTACGCGAGCAAGATCCACGTCGTCGTGGCGCCGGTCTACTACCACAACTACATGATGGGCGAGCTGTTCGCCTCGCAGGTCCACCACGCCATCGCCCGCGACGTGTACAAGGGCGCCGACCCGCGCGGAGTGATCTACGTCGGCAACAAGGAGGTCGGCGACTTCATGCGCCGGCGCGTCTTCGCGCCGGGCCGCACGCTGAGTTGGGACGAGCTGACGAAGCACGCCACCGGCGAGGCGCTCAACGCCAAGGCGTTCGCGGCGGACTTCCAGGCCAAGTGACGCCGTCCTCACCGGCCGAGGGCGCCTAAAAGAACTCACCACAGAGAACACAGAGAACACAAAGGAAAGACAAAGGAAAGACAGGTTTCCGCGGTTGCCCCTCTTTTGCTTTGCCTTTCCTCTGTGTTCTCTGTGTTCTCTGTGGTGAGTTCTTTTAGGCACTCTAAGGGAAAAGCGGCGAAGGACGCTTGCTGCGGGCGCGGGGCGAGTGTAACGTGGTAGGGAACCACGATTCGTCCCCGCCGCCCGCCGGGGTCCGTGAGAAGCGACGACTGACGTGACGACGTTCGGCTATCCGTGGCGCGGGAGGCGACGCCTCCTCTCCGGGGCGACGGCGCTGCTGGCGCTGTTCGCCGTGGCTGCGTTCGCGCCGACGTCGGCCCGCGCCGGCTGCGGTGATCACGTCACGTTCCACCTGCCCCGCGGACTGGCCGCTACGGCTGCGCACGCCGAAACGCCGTCGCCGTTGCCGCAGGCTCCCTGCCACGGGCCGACCTGTTCGCGGCGCGACACGCCGCCTCTCGCCCCGCCCGCCCCGGCGCCGGCTCCGGCTCCTCCGGGAGACGACCTCTGGGGCCGTCCCGTCCCCCTCGACGCCTCTCCCGCGCCGGCCCCGAGCGGCTGGCTCGACCCGTCGGAACGACGGCGCCGCATCCTCGGCGGCGCCGACATTTTTCACCCGCCACGCGGCGCTTGAAACCCTTCCCCAGACGACTCAGCCGTCTGCGAAGCCGCAAGCGGCGGTCGAAAACGTCCTTCGTTCCGACGTGCGATCATTGCGCGCCGTCGTCGGCGCCTTCTCATTCCGTCGAGGGAATTCATGGACCTCCCGAACCCGTCCGCGCCGGGCGCGGCCGCGCCGCCCGCGCGCCTTCAGGTCGACCGCAAGGGCCGCGTCTACCAGCCCGCCGTCGGCCCGCGCCTCAAGGTCGTCTTGCAGGTCATCTTCATCTCCGTCGCCCTCCTCGGCGCCTCGGGCGCCTACCAGTCGTCGATCACCTTCCTCAACTGGCTGCTCGCCCCGCGCGCCTACACGAACCCGTTCACACTCTGGGTCATCCTCTTTCACATCGCCCTCGGCGTGGGCATCACCCTGCCGTTCCTCGCCTTCGGCGTGAGCCACTACCTGACGGCCCGGAAGCGCACCAACCGCATGGCCATCAGGATCGGCATCGCCCTCTTTCTCGTCGGTATTATCGCTTGTCTTTCCGGGTTCGCGCTGATCCAGCTGGACGGCCTGCCGAAGCTGCCCAGCGGCCTCGTCCGCGGCGCCGTCTACGTCATTCACCTCGTCACGCCGGTCGCGTGCGTGGCGCTGTACGTCTGGCACCGCCGCCGCGGGCCGAAGATCCGCTGGCAGTACGGCTACGTCTGGTCCGGCCTCGTCGGCGGCTTCGTCGTCGTCATGGGCGGCATGCACTTCGCCAACCCGCGCGGCTGGTACGCCGTCGGCTCCAAGGAGGGCGAGCGCTACTTCCTCCCCTCGCGCGCCAAGACCTCCGACGGCAAGTTCATCGACGAGAAGGTGCTCATGGCCGACGCCTACTGCCTCAAGTGCCACCAGGACGCCTACGACGGCTGGTTCCACTCGGCCCACCATTTTAGCTCCTTCAACAACCCCGCTTATCTCTTCAGCGTCAAGGAGACGCGCGAGGTCGCCTTGAAGAACGACGGCGACGTGCGCCGCTCGCGCTGGTGCGCCGGCTGCCACGACCCGGTGCCGTTCTTCAGCGGCAAGTTCGACGACCCCAAGTACGACATCGTCAACGACCCGACCGCCCACGCCGGCATCACCTGCACCACCTGCCACGCCATCACCAACGTCAACAGCACCGTCGGCAACGCCGACTTCACCATCGAGGAGCCGCTGCACTACCCGTTCGCCTTCAGCGACAATCGCTTCCTCCAGTGGGTCAATAACCAACTCGTCAAGGCGAAGCCCGACTTCCACAAGAAGACGTTCCTGAAGCCGTTCCACAAGTCGGCCGAGTTCTGCTCGACCTGCCACAAGGTCAGCCTGCCGATGGACGTGACGCACTACAAGGAGTGGCTGCGCGGCCAGAACCACCACGACCCGTTCGTCCTCAGCGGCGTCTCCGGCGGCAACGCCCGCGCCTTCTACTACCCGGAAAAGGCCAAGGACCGCTGCGCCGACTGCCACATGCCGACGAAAGAGAGCAACGACTTCGGCAACCGCGACTTCGACGGCGACGGCAAGCGCAAGATCCACGACCACCTCTTCCCCGGCGCCAACAACGGCCTGCCGTGGCTGCTGAGCCTCGACCCGAAGCACAAGGACCACGCCGAGAGTCTGAAAAAGGCCGCCGCCACCCAGGCCGACTTCCTGAAGGACAAGAAGCTGCGCGTCGACATCTTCGGCCTGCGCGAGGGCGGCACCCTCGACGGCAAGCTGCTCGGCCCGATCCGCCCCGAACTGCCGAAGCTCAAGCCGGGCGCGACGTACCTGCTCGACGTCGTCCTGCGCACGCTCACCGTCGGCCACGTCTTCCCGCAGGGGACGGCCGACTCGAACGAGATCTGGGTCGACGTTGAGGCGCGCTCGGGCGGCAAGGTCGTCGGCCGCAGCGGCGCCCTTTACGGCCCGGACGAGACGGGCAAGGTCGACGAGTGGTCGCACTTCGTCAACATCCTGATGCTCGACCGCCACGGCAACCGCGTCAATCGCCGCAACCCGCAGGACATCTTCACTCCGCTTTACGACCATCAGATCCCGCCCGGCGCCGCCCACGTCGTCCACTACGAGTTCCCGGTGCCCGCCGATCTGACGGCGCCGGTCGAGCTGACCGTGCGGCTGCGCTACCGCAAGTTCGACTTCGAGTACATGGCTCTCGTCCAGGGCGGCGCCGACAAGGTGACGAAGCTGCCCATCGTCGACCTGTGCGAGGACCGCGTGACGCTGCCCGTCGAGGGCGTCGCCGCGGCGGTGCCGGAGCAGAAGTCGGCGGTGGCGCCGCCGTGGCAGCGCTGGAACGACTACGGCATCGGCTACTTCCTGACGTCGACGGCCGACCCGGAGAAGCGCGGCGCCCGCCAGGCCGTCGAGGCGTTCGAGCGCCTGGCGGCGGCGTTCCCCGATGATAAGGCCGCCCAGGCGCACGCCCAGCTCAACCTGGCCCGCACCTACGTCGGCGTCGGCGAGCTGGACAAGGCCGGCCAGGCGCTGATGAAGATCAAGGCCGACGGCCTGCCCGCGCCGTGGTGGACGGTCGCCTGGTTCAACGCCCTGGTCAACGCCCAGAACGGCCACCTCGACGAGGCGATCGGCCTGTTGAAGGACATCCTCGACCCGAAAAAGCAGGATAAAGAGACGAGGAACTTCGACTTCGGCCGCGACTACGAGGTGCGCCTCGAGCTGGGCAAGTTGTACCTGAAGCGCTGGCAGCCGGGCGAGGCCGAGGACGACCTGCTTCGCTCGGTCGAGCAACTGGAAAAGGTGCTGGAGCAGGACGCGGAGAACCTCGACGCCCACTACTGGCTGACGCAGGCGTATGGCCGGTTGGGTGCCGACGCCGTCTTGCAAATGGCGCCGCCGGCGCAGGCGCCGAAGCTCGCCGAGTTGGAGCGCCTGGCCGCCCGCTTCCTCAACGCCAAGGCGCCGCTGAGCGAGCGCACGGCGGCGGCGCACGACCTGGGGCGGACGCTGGAGGCGTTCGCGAAGAAGCCGGCGCAGCTCGACGAGCCGAAGCTGCCGTTCGTCTGGGACACGATCAAGCAGACGCGCGGCGTCTTCCGCGAGTTCCCCGACGTCGGCGTGCGCACGGCGGCGGCGCACGTGCTGGGCCGGCTGCACTTCGTCGCCCACGCCGTCTACAAGCCGGACGACAACGCCAAGGAGGCGGCGGTGAAGACGTACCGCGAGAAGTACCCGGCGGCGAACAGCGCCGCGAAGCCGCTGAAGGTCTACCCGCTGCGGCGGGCGGGGGCACCGGGGGCGTGAGTCGTAAGGCCGGCGCGCTCGCGGCGTGGTTGTCCGGGGGTGGGCGGGTAGGCGCCCCGGCGTTGTGATCCGGGGGTGGGCGTCGTCGTTCGGGGGGTGCGCGTGGCGCGTTCCGGCGTTGTGATCCGGGGGTGCGCTGCGCGACCCCCGGCTGTGGG
>JBBROG010000028.1:0-45033 GCA_038229635.1 Gemmatales bacterium | reverse complement strand
GTCGTTTTGGTGTTGTTTTGTCTGGTGTTTTATTTTTGTTTTTCTACCTTTGTTTGTGCGCTGTTGTTGTTTGTTCCCCTCTTGTGGTGTAGGTCCGGCGTGCGTTACCGCAAGGTGAAAATTAATTCAATCGAGATACACAAACTCGTTCGCGTTGAGCGCCAGCAGGCAGTACTGCTTCAGCGCGTCGTCCTCGCTCAGCCCGTGCCGCGTGCGCAGGTCGTGGACGAACGCCACGTCCTTCGCGACCTCCGCGTCGGCCGGCGTGCGTCCCGTCGTCAGCCGGATCGCGCGGCGCACCTGCCCCGCCAGGTCGTCCGGCGCCTCGCGCCTCACCCGCTCCGCGAAGTGTCCCGCCTGCTCGTTGGTGAACGCGCCGTTGAGCATGCCGAGCGACTGCGTCGGCACCGTCGTCGTGTAGCGCACCGGGCAGCTCGAGTCGGTGTCGGCCTGGTCGTGCTGCGACAGGATCGGCACCAGCAGCGACCTCTTGACGTACACATAGACGCTGCGCCGCGCCGCCTCGTCCGGCGGCGACTTGCCCCAGCCCTCGCCCGGCCGCGACTGCCCGGCGAGGACTTCTTTCGGGATCGGCGGGTAGACACTCGGCCCGCCGGCCTTCAGGTTGAGCTTGCCGCTCGCCGCCAGGACCGAGTCGCGCACCTCCTCGGCGGTCAGTCGGCGCATCGGGAAGCGTCCGAGCAGCACGTTCGCCGGGTCGAGTCGCAGGGCGTCGGCGTCGCCCTTCGCGGACGCGCGGTAGGCGTTCGACGTCATGATGAGTTTGTGCATCCGCTTCAGGCGCCAGCCGCCGGCGACGAAATCGCTCGCCAGCCAGTCGAGCAGTTCGGGGTTCGTCGGCGCCTCGCCGAGCTTGCCGAAGTCGTTCGGCGTCGGCACGATGCCGCGGCCGAAGTGGTGCTGCCAGACGCGGTTGGCCATGACGCGCGCCGTCAGCGGGTTGTCCGGCGAGGCGATCCAGTCGGCGAGGGCGGTGCGCCGGCCGCTCGACTTCGCCCCCTTGGCGGGCTTCGGCAGCGCCGGCGCGGGGAAGCCGAGGACTGTCGGGAAGGCCGGCTCGACCTTCAGGGCCGGCGAATGGGCGTTACCGCGGATGAGGACGTGCGTCTCCGGCGGGTTGGCCGGGCAGTTGGCCACCGACAGCGCCAGCTCGCGGCCCGACACCTCGGGCGCCCTTTTCAAAAGGTCGCGCTCCCCCTTCAGCAGTTGATACTCCCTGCGGCGCGCGGGCGCCAGATAGCCCGGCACCTTTTTGACGACCTCCGGGCGGTCGACCCCCTCGGAGGCGCGCTGGTCTTCCGCCGGCATCTTGCGGATCGCCTCGTCTTCGACCTTCACCAGCGCCGCCGTCAACTCCGCGATCCGCGCCTCGCGCTTCTTCAGCGGCGCCTCGTAGGTGACGCGCTTTTCGGGAGCGGTGATGTCGGTGAGGTTGGCGCTCGAGCGCACGTCGCGGCTGTCGCTGTAGCGCGGCACGTCCTGGAAGAAGGCGAGGAGGCGGTAGTAATCGGCCTGCGGCAGCGGGTCGCGCTTGTGTTCGTGGCAGCGGGCGCAGTTCATCGTCATGGCGAGGAAGCCCTGGCACGTCGTCGTCACGAAGTCGTCCAGCTCGTCGTAGCGCGCCTGCTTCGGGTCGGCCGGCTCGTCGTCCCACAGGCCGAGGCGGTAGTAGCCCGTGGCGACGACCGCGTCGGCGTCGCGGCCCGGCAGCTCGTCGCCGGCGATTTGCTCCTTGACGAAGCGGTCGTAGGGCTTGTCGTCGTTGAAGCTCTTGATGACGTAGTCGCGGAAGCGCCAGGCGTAGGGCTTGGGGCCGTCGCGCTCGTAGCCGTTCGTCTCGGCAAAGCGGACGAGGTCCAGCCAGTGACGGCCCCACTTCTCGCCGTAGCGCGGCGATTCGAGGAGGCGGTCGAGCAGCTTTTCGTAGGCGTCGGGTCGGGCGTCGTTGACGAAGGCGTCGACCTCCTCCGGCGTCGGCGGCAGGCCGGTCAGGTCGTAGGTCGCGCGGCGGATCAGGGCGACGCCGTCGGCGGGCGGCGCCGGCGCCAGGTCCTTCGCCTCCAGCTTCGCCAGGAGGAACGCATCGATGGGGTTGCGTACCAGGCCGGCGTTCTTCACGCCGGGCGGCGCCGGCCGCTTCACCGGCCTGTACGCCCAGTAGTTGCGGGCCTCGTCGCCGACGCCTTTCGCGCCGCCGTCGACGGCCTCGACCTTGCCCGGCGTCCACGGCAGGCCCATCCTCACCCAGCGCGTCAGCGTGTCGACCTCCTTCGGCGGCAGCTTCTCCTTCGGCGGCATTTTCAGCTCGCCTTTGTGGTCGAGGGCCTTGAGGAGGAGGCTGTCGTCGGGCTTGTCGAGGGCGACGGCCGGGCCGAGGTCGCCGCCCTGGAGGACGGCGGCGCGGCTCTTCAGGCTGAGGTTGCCGCGGACCTTCTTCTCGCCGCCGTGACACTTGAGGCAGCGCGCTTCGAGGACCGGCCGCGCCTCCTTCTCGAAGAAAGCGATCTGCTCCGCGTTGAAGGTCTTGCCGGGGTCGTCCGCACGGGCGGGAGCGACGAAAAGAATCAGCCACGGCGCAAGGACGACGACACGGCGGGGAAAGAGGACTCGCAACATGGTCGGCCTTCTCGCGGAGGACGGCAGGGCGGGCGGTAGGGTGCGGGCACGAGGTTGCCCATGACATAATCTTACCCGACGGGGCGGGGGCGGGCCAGACAATCACGCCTGCGCTGTAGTACTAAGGACGCGAACACCACCCTCTCCGCCGCCGCCGCATTGCCACCTCTCCCTTCCGCTCCGACAATATCGGGGTTGGCCGCGGCACGCGCCCCCACTCTTAAGGACGACTCTCATGGTCGATCATTTTGGCAGCCAGGCGCTCCTGCGCGTCGGCGACCGCGAGTACACCGTGTTCCGCCTCGACGCCGCCGAGAAGAAATTCCCGCAGGCCAAGCGACTCCCTTATTCGCTCAAAATCCTCCTCGAAAACCTGCTCCGCAACGAGGACGGCGTGACCGTGCGCCCGGAGGACGTCGAGGCGCTGGCGACCTGGCAGCCGAAGGCCAACCCGTACCAGGAGATCGCCTTCATGCCGGCGCGCGTCCTCATGCAGGACTTCACCGGCGTGCCGGCCGTCGTCGACCTCGCCGCCATGCGCGACGCCATGCTGCGCATGGGCGGCGACCCGAGGAAGATCAACCCGCTCCTCGCCGCCGAACTCGTCATCGACCACTCGGTGCAGGTCGACGACTTCGGCAGCACGCTGTCGTTCCAGATCAACGCCGACAAGGAGTTCGCCCAGAACCGCGAGCGCTACGTCTTCCTGCGCTGGGGCCAGAAGGCGTTCCGCAACTTCAAGGTCGTGCCGCCCGACACCGGCATCGTCCACCAGGTCAATCTCGAATACCTGGCCCGCGTCGTCTTCACCGCCGACAAGGGCGGGCGGCCGACGGCGTACCCCGACACGCTCGTCGGCACCGACTCGCACACGACGATGATTAACGGCCTCGGCGTCCTCGGCTGGGGCGTCGGCGGCATCGAGGCCGAGGCGGCGATGCTCGGCCAGCCGGTGTCAATGTTGATCCCGCAAGTCGTCGGTTTCCGGCTGCACGGCCAGTTGCGCGAGGGGGCGACGGCGACCGACCTCGTGCTGACCGTGACCGAAATCCTGCGCAAGAAGGGCGTCGTCGGCAAGTTCGTCGAGTTCTTCGGCGCGGGCCTGGCGGCGCTGCCGGTCGCCGACCGCGCCACCATCGCCAACATGGCCCCCGAGTACGGCGCCACCTGCGGCATCTTCCCCGTCGACGCCGAGACGGTCCGCTTCCTGCGCTTCAGCGGCCGTTCCGAGGAACAAGTGCGCCTCGTCGAAGCCTACGCGAAGGAGCAGGGACTGTTCCACACATCCGAGACGCCGGAGGCGGCTTACTCCGACACGCTGGAACTGGACCTCGCCCGGGTCGAGCCGAGCCTCGCCGGGCCGAAGCGTCCGCAGGACCGCATCGCGCTGTCGCGCGTCAAGGCGTCGTGGGAGGAGAGCTTGAAGGGCTTCGTGGCGACGGCGAAGGCCGGCAACACGGCGAGCTTCGTCGCCGGCGCCCACGCGGGCGGCACCGGCTCCAGCGTCCCCGACCCGGTCGGCCACCCGCCGGTCGGGCCGGGCGGCAGCGAGGTCGAGAAGGCGGCGTGCGACCTGGCGCACGGCTCCGTCGTCATCGCCGCCATCACGAGCTGCACGAACACGTCGAACCCCTCGGTCATGATGGCCGCCGGCCTCGTCGCCAAGAAGGCGGTCGAGCGCGGCCTGACGACGAACCCGTGCGTGAAGACGAGCCTGGCGCCCGGCTCGAAGGTCGTGACCGACTACCTGATCGACGCCGGCCTGATGCGCTACCTGGAGCAGCTGCGCTTCCACGTCGTCGGCTACGGCTGCACGACGTGCATCGGCAACAGCGGCCCGCTGCCGGCGCCGGTGTCGCGGCAGATCGAGGAAAAGGGCCTCGTCGTCGCCGCCGTCCTCAGCGGCAACCGCAACTTCGAGGGGCGCGTCCACCCGGAGGTGCGCGCCAACTACCTCGCCTCGCCGCCGCTGGTCGTCGCCTACGCCCTCGCCGGCCGCATGGACCTCGACCTCGCCACCGAGCCGCTCGGCACCGACCCGCAGGGGCAGCCCGTCTACCTGAAGGACATCTGGCCGACGCAGGACGAGGTGAGGCAGGCGATTGAGCGCTCCGTGCGCTCCGAAATGTTCACGAAGGAGTACGGCGAGGTCTTCCAGGGCGACGCCCACTGGCAGGGGCTGCCGGTGCCGGAGGGCGACCTGTTCACCTGGGACCCGAACTCGACCTACGTCAAGCACCCGCCGTACTTCGTCGACATGACGCCGCAAGCCGGCGCGGCGCGCGACCTCAAACGGGCGCGGGTGCTGGCGCTGCTGGGCGACAGCATCACGACGGACCACATCTCGCCGGCCGGCTCGATCAAGGAGCAGTCGCCGGCGGGGCGCTACCTGACCGAGCACGGCGTCAAAAAGGCGGACTTCAACAGCTACGGCTCGCGGCGCGGCAACCACGAGGTGATGGTGCGCGGCACTTTCGCCAACATCCGCCTGAAGAACTTGCTGGCTCCGGGCACCGAGGGCGGGGTGACGCGCCACCTGCCGAGCGGGCAGCAGATGTCGATCTACGACGCCAGCGTGAAGTACCAGGCGGAGGGCGTGCCGCTCGTGGTGATCGCGGGCAAGGAGTACGGCAGCGGCTCGTCGCGCGACTGGGCGGCGAAGGGGCCGAAGCTGTTGGGCGTCCGCGCGGTGATCGCCGAGAGCTACGAGCGCATCCACCGCAGCAACCTCGTCGGCATGGGCATCCTGCCGCTGCAGTTCCAGGCCGGCGAGGGCGCCGCGAGCCTGGGACTGACCGGCGAGGAATTCTACGAAATCGACGGCCTGGCGAGCGCGGTCGGGGGCGGCTTCGCCGACGGCCGCGAGGTCACGGTCAAGGCGAAGGCCGCCGCCGGCGAGGAGAAGACGTTCCGGGCGCTGGTGCGCATCGATACGCCGCAAGAGATCCAGTATTACAAGCACGGCGGCATCCTGCCGTATGTGCTGCGGCAGTTGCTCGGGACGAAGTGACCGCGCGGGACGACCGTGGCGGTAGAATGCGAGGAAGATCGGGTTCTTGAGAGCCTCACAAGCTCGAAGAGGAGTCAACACATGCAGGGCATCACCATCCCCGAGGCCGTGAGTCGGCTGAAGGTAGGCATCGATAGGTTGTCCGTCGCCTGCGTGCGCGAAGTGTACAACGAATTGGACCCCCAAAATCCCGTGAGCATGGAGGAAGTGCGCCGGGACACGGCCGGCGTCGAGAAGCGGATCGCCGATCGCATCAGTCGGGGGTTGCTGATTGAGGAAATCCTCGACCTCTGGCCCGTCGTTCTCACGGGTGAGGGACGCCTCTGGTACGACGACGAGACGGGCCTGCTGGAGTTCAGGGCACCGCTCGAGCCGGTCGAATTCGAGTAGGGTTCGACAAAGGGGTACGGCGAAGTTTGCCGCACGGAGGGCGACGGTGCCAAGGACCGCATTCCAGCACTTCGGCCAGGACGCCGCGCGGGCGCGGGCCATCGTCGCCCACGCCGACTCCCTGGTCATCGTCGGCGCTTCCGCGGAACTGCTGCGCGGCGACCTCCTCCGCGGGGCCTGGATGTTCGCCGCCGGTGCATTCGACGCCTACTTTTGCGATGCCTACACCGATGTCGTGGCGGCGACGATCATCGCCAAGGATCGGCACCCCGTCGCCGTACTCCCCGAGTTCTTCTACGAAATCAAGATTCCGATTCGCTCCATTCTCGAGCCGTATCCCAGCCGCCCGAACTGGAGATGGCGGATGGCGGCGCGCAAGATGATGGAGCGGGAGAACGTGTTGAGCCTTGAGAGAATCCAGACCCTCTTCAACAAATTCTTCGCGAGTCGCACAAATTCTTCGGCGACCTGCTGGAGGCTTGGATCGCGCATCCCGAGTCGAAAAAGCGTGTACTCGGCATCGCGCCGGTCAACTACAGCGCGCTGGCGCCCGCGGGCAAAGATGCCGCGCGGAAGACGGCGTGGTCGGAAATGCGCGCCCGCTTCGGCGAGATCTTCCAAAGGCGGCACGACTGCATTCACAACTGCGACCGGCCGAAGGTAGCGCCCCAGGTTCTCGCCGGCGCCGGAACGGTACTGAAAGTGATCGAGGACGTCGAATTCCTGGTCCGCCGCTGCGACGAACACATCAACGCCGAGTTCCGACACTTCCTCCTCAGCACCGGCTGTCCCCCCGCCGTCGTCGGTCAGGCCGGCTATTGAGGCGTTCCGCGCCCTTCGCCGCCGCCCCGTCGGTCGGGTACAATCGACCCGAATCACGAATCCCGTGTTAGGTTTTCGCCCGGCCCCGGTATCTACCGGCACGGAGACGACGCCATGTCCGACGCGCCGGCCACCCGGCCCAGTCTTCTGGTCCGCATCCGCGACCCGCGCGACGGGCCGGCGTGGGACCAGTTCGTCGACATCTACGCGCCGCTGATCTACGGCACCGCGCGCCATCACGGCCTTCAGGACGCCGACGCCGCCGACCTCACCCAGGACGTCCTGCGCCGCGTCGCCGGCGCCGTCGGCCGGCTCGACTACGACCCGCGACGCGGCTCCTTCCGCGGTTGGCTGTTCACCGTGGTCCGCAACGACCTGCGCACCTTCCTTGACCGGCGACGGCGTCAGGAGCGAGGGAGCGGCGATACCGACGCGCAGAAGTTGCTCGAACAGCAGCCCTCTCAGGAGGAGAGCCCCGCGGCGGTCTGGGAGCGGGAACACGAGCGGCGCCTGTTCCACTGGGCCGCCGCCCAGGTTCGCCGCGACGTCGAGGAGACGACGTGGCAGGCGTTCTGGCGCACGAGCGTCGAGAACGAGAGCGCCAAGGAAGCGGCGCGGGGCCTCGGCATGACCGTGGCCGCCGTCTACATGGCCAAGAGCCGCGTGCTCGCCCGGTTGAAAGACCTCATCCGACAAGTCCAGGACGCCGAGGAGGAGAGTCATGCCTGAGCCCATCTGCTGCCCCGACGCCGGCCGCCTTTACGGCCTTCTCACCGGCAACCTGCCGCCCGGAGACTTGCGGGAACTGACGCGGCACCTGGAGGACTGCGAGCGCTGCCAGCAGGCGGCCGAGCGGCTCCTCGCCAGCGGCCAGCAGTGGCCGGACCTGGGACAGCGCCTGGCGGGGCACGACGACGAGGCCGGGCCGGCGCTGCGGCGCGTCATGGAGCAGGCACGGCGAGCGACAGGGCCGGGCGAAACGGAAGGGGACGCGGACGGCGGCGGTTCGGACCTGTCCTTCCTCACGCCGTCCGACAAGCCGGGGAGCCTCGGACGTCTGGGTCGTTACGAGATCCTCGACGTCGTCGGACGCGGCGGCATGGGCGTCGTCCTCAAGGGGTTCGACGAGGCGCTGCACCGCGTCGTCGCGATCAAGGTGATGGCGTCGCGGCTCGCGGCGGCCGGGCTGTCCCGGCAGCGCTTCCAGCGCGAGGCGCGGGCGGCGGCGGCGGTCAGCCACGAACACGTCGTCGCCATCCACGGCGTCGAGGAGGCCGACGGGTTGCCGTACCTCGTCATGCACTACGTCGCCGGCGTGTCGCTCCAGGAGCGCGTCGACCGCACCGGGCCGCTGGACGTCAAGGAGGTGCTGCGCATCGGCATGCAGGCGGCGGCGGGGCTGGCGGCGGCGCACGCGCAGGGGCTGGTCCACCGCGACATCAAGCCGGCCAACATCCTGCTGGAAAACGGCGTGGAGCGCGTGAAAATCACCGACTTCGGCCTGGCGCGCGCGGTCGACGACGTCAGCATGACGCAGAGCGGCGTCGTCGTCGGCACGGCGGAATACATGGCGCCGGAGCAGGCGCGCGGCGAGCCGATCGACCACCGGGCCGACTTGTTCAGCCTCGGCGGCGTCCTCTACGCCATGTGCGCCGGCCGGCCGCCGTTCCGGGCGAACGGCACGATGGCGGTCCTGAAGCGCGTTTGCGAAGACACGCCGCGGCCGCTCCCCGAGATCAACCCGAACGTCCCGAAATGGCTATGCGCGATCATCGACAAGTTGCTCGCCAAGGAGCCGGCGGAGCGCTTTCAGTCGGCGGCCGAAGTCGCCGACCTCCTCGGGCGGCACCTGGCGCACGTTCAACAACCGAACGTCGAGCCGATGCCAGCGCCGGTGGCGCCGCCCCGGAAGACGGCCGACGCGCGCCGCAAGCGCTGGGAAACGGTCGTCGTGATCGCGGTCCCTTTGCTCGTCCTGGGGCCGCTGTTCGCCAACAAGTATTTCGGCCCGCGCCTGGGGGGACGTTTGTGGGGCCTGTGCAGGAACTACGGCATTCTCGAGGTGGTGACGGAGCCTGCCGCTGACGTCGAGTACCAGGGCGATGTCAAGGTGGTGGTCCGTCAGGGCGCGAACAAGCTGATGACGATCGATAAGGACGGCTGGGAATTCTTGCCGGCGGGACATTCCTATGAGCTGACCGTGGAGGGCTGTTATCGGGGACCGCCGGGAGACCTGGACGTTTCCATGTCTGCCGTCCTCCTCGGGTCCGGGTCTCGGCAGGTCGTCAAGGTTTTCTTCCGCCGCAAGACGCCCGAGAGAGCGGCGACGCCCGCCGATCCGCCCATCACGCTTCGTAGTCGCCAAACGGACATCAAGGTCGCCACGCTGGCCGAAGCCGTCGACCGCGCCGCCAGCGGCGACGTCATCACGCTCCACGGCGACGGGCCGTTCGACTGCCCGCGGCTGCGCGTCGAGGGCAAGGCGCTGACGATCCGTGCGGAAGGGTGTCGGCCGGTGCTGCGCCTGGCGCGAGCCGCGGGTGGGGGAGCGGCCTTCCTCGAAACCAGCGGCCCGCTGACGCTGGAAGGGCTGGAGTTGCAGTGGACCAACGACGGGCCGACGGCGACGGGCCTTCTCCCGCACGTCCTCCGTTCGGTCGGCGCGCCGCTGCGGCTGGCGAACTGCCGCTTCGTGACCAGCGGCGAATGCGACACGATTTGGGCCGACGGGTCGCCGCTCGTCGAGGTCCGCAACTGCCAATTCCTCGGCGCCCGCCTCTTCGCCCACCTCGACTGGGTGCCCCCGTCGGGAGGGCGCATGACCGTCGAGAATTGCGTTCTGGCGGCGGAAGAGAATGCCGTGAGCTTCCACTGCCGCCGCCCCGACCTGAAGGACGTCCGGGTGCGGCTGGCGCGCAACACGTTGGCGGCGTCGCACCCTGTCATGTTCCTCCTCGATGTCGCCCGGCCCGCCGTGCCGGCCGGCGCCCGACCGGCCATCGAGGTCGAGGCGTCGGAGTGCGTCGTCGACGGCCTGAATTGTAGCCTTTGCTTCGACCAGAGTGGGGACTTCTTCCTACCCGGAGTCAAGGGGCTGTCGTCCGCGGAAGCGGAGGCGTTGCTGCCGCGCCTCGTCTCCTGGCGGGGCGAACGCAACCTGCACCACGGCCCCGCGGCCCCCGACACCCTGAGACTGCTGTGCCGGAACCAGCCCATCGCGACGACGACCCCACGGACGAACCTGGCCGCATGGGACAAGTTTTGGGACACGAAAGGAGTCGATTGCCAGGAGGGACGCATCCATTACCTGGGAGGCCATCTCCAGCAGCGACATCGCGTCGAGCGGGACAAGCTCCTGCCGCGCGACTTCGGCCTCCACGACGACAGCCCCGGCAAGAAAGCCGGCGCGGGCGGACGCGACATCGGCGTCGACGTGAGTCTGGTCGGGCCGGGCGACGCTTATGAGCGTTGGAAGATGACCGACGGTTACGCCGCATGGCGGAAGGCGACGGGGGGCGAGAAGAACCCCTGAGCGGCAGCAACACGTTCAAAGGGCGTGGCTTGGCCCCGAGGCGTGACGTAAGCTTGAGCGGTCCCCGCCCGCGCAACCGACGCTCCTCCCGAGGAAAGCCCGTGTCGCACGCCAAGACGTTCCGCCTGGCGGCGCTCGCCGCCGGCCTGCTCGTCCCCGCCGCCTCCGCCGCCGAACGCACTCCGGGAAGCGGCGTCTACGAGCGGTTGCTCCACTCCGTCGCGATGATCGAAGCGCGCGGACGTCAGGGCACCGGCTGGCTCGCCGACGGGCCGCGCCGCCTGCTCGTCACCAACTACCACGTCGTCGGCAAGGAGGGCACGGTCACCGTCGTCTTCCCCGACTACAAGGACGGCAAGCTCATCGCCGAGAGCCGCCATTACAAGGAGAACGGCCCGGCGCTGGGGCGTCGGGGGCGCGCCGTGCGCGGCCGCGTCGTCGCCAGCGACCCGCGCCGCGACCTCGCCGTCCTCCAACTTGGCGACCTGCCGGACGACGTCGTGCCGCTGAAATTGGCGACGGAGCCCGCCGCCCCGAGCGACCGCGTCCACTCGGTCGGCAACCCCGGCGCCAGCGACGCCTTCTGGGTTTACACCAGCGGCACCGTGCGCCAGGCGTACCGCAACCGCTTCCAGTACCAGGACGGCCAGCAGGTCGAGGCGCGGGTGATCGAGACGCAGGCGCCGCTCAACCCGGGCGACAGCGGCGGCCCGGTCGTCAACGACGACGGCGAAGTCGTCGGCGTCAACGCCGCCGGCAAGAGCGACGCCCAGCTGGTCAGTCTGTGCATCGACGTGTCCGAGGTGAGGCCGCTCCTCGCCGGCGTCGGCCGCGGCGCCGCGCCCGAGGACCGCGCCCCGTCGCGCGGCGACGAGGTGGCGGCGCTGCCGCGCAATCCGACCGCCGCCGACCACAACAATCGCGGCGTCGATTTTTACGCCCGCGAGCAGTACGACAAGGCCATCGCCGAGTATGCGCACGCCTTGAAGCTCGACCCAGGCTACGCCCTCGCCTACAAGAACCGGGCGCTCGTCTTCCACAAAGTCGGCACGCTGATGCGGAGCGGCGCACGCCCCTACCTCAACCAGGCCCTCGCCGACTACGGCATCGCCCTCCACATCAATCCCAAGGACGCCGACGCCTACCGCGAGCGCGGCCTGGTCCGGGCGCGGCTCGGCGATTACGACAAGGCCATCGCCGATTACAGCGCCGCCGTGGACGTCAACCCGAAGTTCGCCGAGGCGTACCGCGACCGCGGCAAGGCGTATCGCGAAAAAGGGGATCTCGACAAGGCCAACGCCGACCTCGACAAGGCCATCAAACTGACGGGGAGATGAGTCGTTCCGGGGGGCGCGTCGTCGTACGCGCTCAAACGCTCACATCGGCGGTCTGTCCGAGGAGGTGCCGGTAACGCCTGCGGATCGGCTCGATTTCTTCGGCGAGGAACTCGTCCACCTGTTCCGGAGCCCGCCCCGCGAAGTGGCCCGTCGCCAGGACTTGCTCGAAATCGACGGCGGCGAAGGCACTGTCGGCGCGCAGGCGTTCGAGCAAGTCGTTGCGCGCCGCTCCGGCCTTCAGGGCGGCCGTGACGTCGTGGCTGTGACGCCGGATCTGCTCGTGCAACTCCTGCCGGTCGCCGCCCGCCGCGACCGCCGCCATCAGGATGTTCTCGGAAACCATGTACGGCAGCGTCAGGTCGACGTTGCGCGTCACGACGTCCGGGTTGACGACGAGGCCGTTGCCGACATTGAGCAGGAGGCGCAAAATTCCGTCGGCGGCAAGAAAGGCTTGCGGCAATGTAAGACGGCGGTTGACGCTGTCGTCGAGGGTGCGTTCCAGCCACTGCGTCGCGGCGGTCTGGGCGGCGTTGCCGGTCAGGCTGATGACGAAGCGCGCCAACCCGCACAGGCGCTCGGCGCGCATCGGGTTGCGCTTGTACGGCATCGCCGACGAGCCGACCTGCTCCGCCTCGAACGGCTCCTCGACCTCCTGGCGGTGGGCGAGCAAGCGCAGGTCGGTGCCGAACTTGTGAGCGCTCTGGGCCAGCCCGGACAGCACGTCGAGCACCTGACTGTCGACCTTGCGCGAGTAGGTCTGGCCGGTGACGGGGTAGACCTCGTCGAAGCCCATCTTGCGGGCGACGAGGCGGTCGAGTTGGCGGACCTTGTCGTGGTCGCCGCGGAAGAGGGCGAGGAAGCTGGCCTGCGTCCCCGTGGTCCCCTTGGCGCCGCGGAAGCGCAAGGTCGCGATGCGGTGCTCGAATTCGTGCAGGTCGAGGACGAGGTCGTAGCACCACAGGCAGGCGCGCTTGCCGACCGTCGTGAGCTGGGCCGGCTGGAAGTGGGTGAAGCCGAGCGTCGGCAGGTCGCGCCACGTGTGGGCGAAGCGGGCGAGGGCGTCGACGACGCCAACGAGGCGGTCGCGCAGCAACCCGAGGCCCTCGCGCATCAGGAGCAGGTCGGTGTTATCGGTGACGTAGCAGGACGTCGCCCCGAGGTGGATGATGGCGCGGGCGCCGGGGGCGACGTCGCCGTAGGCGTGGACGTGGGCGACGACGTCGTGGCGGAAGCGCCGCTCGTAGGCGTCCGCCTTCGCGAAATCGACGTCGTCGGTATGGGCGAGAAGTTCGGCGATCTGTGCGGGCGTGATGCGCGGCGTCCGGCCGTCGTCGGCGAGGAGGCCGAGTTCGTGTTCGGCCTCGGCGAGGGCGACCCAGAGGCGGCGCCAGGTGCCGAACTTGCGCCGCGCGCCCCACAGCTCGGCCATCTCGCGGCTGGCGTAGCGGCTGACGAGGGGGTTGTCGTAGACGGTGGTGTCGCTCATGGGGGGTGCGCGGCGGTTCGGCCGGCCGTCACGGCTGATCCAGGCCACAAAGGCGGACGGCTCCGCGGTTGTTCTAGGAGGATCGCGGGCCGTCGTCGCCGCACGGCGGCGCCGCGTCGGTTAGAGTTGAGCGCACCCAACCCGCGCCCTGTCAGGAGGACGGACCATGATGCGTCGATTGGCGGTGGGGCTCGCGGGCGTCGTGCTGGGCCTGGCCTTCTGGTCGGGCTCGGCGGCGCCGGCGCAAGCCCAGTCTTACACGCCGCTGAACCGCTACAGCTACTACCCCTACTACTACTTCCCGCACAACTACTGGCCGGCGATGAGCCCGCGCTGGCCGGAGCCGTCGCAAGGCTGCGGCGCCGGCTCGTGCTACACGCCGACGAAGCCGCCCGCGTACATGGCGTTCCCGCCGTTCCGCGAGCCGCACTGGCGCTACGAGATGTGGGAGCCGCAGTTCTACCACCGCGGCTTCCACTTCTGGCTCGACCAGTTCTGAGAGGGGAGAAGGAAAGAAATCGGGAAGGAGGGGAGGGGACGACGAGTTCGTTCTCTCCCCTCTTTTGTTGATTGTCTGGCGCGGAGGCGCGGGGAGTGGAGCCACGCCTCAATGCCCCGAGTACCAGTCATAGCCGCGTTCGGCCCAGTAGTCGGCCGGGCGGCGGTCGGTGAAGGTGATCGTCCCGACCCGCTTGAGGTTCTTGATGCCGTACTTCACGGGGATCACCAGCCGCAGCGGCGCGCCGTGGCCCGCCGTCAGCGGCGCCCCGTTCATCGCGTAGCACAGCAGCGTCTGCGGGTGCAGCGCCGCGGCCGCGTCGAGGCCGACGTAGTAGTCGTCGTCCGGCGTCGCCAGGGAGACGTAACGGGCCAGGTCCGCCGGCCGGCCGCCGCCCTCGAACGGCCGGCCGTCCTTCGTGCCGAAGCCGTACTTCGCCGCGAAGTCCGCCAGGCGGGCGCCCGTCCAGTGGACCACGTTGCTCCAGCCCTCAATGCACTTCAGCTCGGTCGTTAGGTCGACCGCCGGCAGCGCCTTGACGTCGTCGAGCGCGAAGAAGCGCGGTCGCGCGCCGTCGGAGCCGTGGACTTGCAATTGCCACCGCGCCGGGTCGAAGTCCTCGCCCAGCCCGATCCAGCCGTTCACGCGCGGCTCGGTCACCCGGTCCGCCCCGAAGTCCGGGGCCAGCGCCGACTCGCGGAAGAGCGCCGAGCCGACCTTCTCGTTGAACTCCAGCATCCGCCGCAGCGGCCAGGGGGTGCGGTCTTCGAGACTCGCCGAGCGCAGCCCGAGCCAGCCCAGGAAGCCGACTCCGGCCGCCGCCGCGCCGACGGCGAAGCTGCGCCGCGTCAGCCGGCTCATGCGCCGCGCGACCTCGGCGTCCGGGCGTTGGGGAGCGTTATTCATGGGACGGCTCTCCGGCGGTGACGATTTCGTACCCCGTGATCATGGCGCGTAAGTTGTTCCAGCCCGCCCTGGCGACCTGGGTGATGTGGACCAGGAAGAACAGCACGTAGCCGACGGTGAGCCAGAAGTGCTCGAAGCGAGCCCACTCGTAGCCCCCGAGGAGTGCGGTCAGCGGGGCGAGCTGGACCGGCTTGTAGATCGCCAGGCCGGTCGCCAGCGAGCCGGCGCCCATCAGGACGACGCCGGTGTAGGCGAAGCGCTGCGCGCCGTTGAACTTGCCGGGCGGCAGCGGCTCCTTGCGCAGGTGCAGGTCGTGCAGCACGACGTGCCACGCCTCGCGGAACGAGTGCCGGTTGGGCACCAGGTGGCGCCACTCGCCGGACAGGAACGTGTAGGTCACATAGGCGATCCCGTTGAGCGCGAAGAACCACATGACGAAGAAGTGCCAGGCCATCCCCTCCGCCAGGCGGTGGCCCAGGCCGAGGGCGTCGTAGAAGCCGTCGGGGAAGAACTTGAAGAGCGTCTTGTCGCCCCAGCCGAGGCGGTAGACGTCGTTGGACCAGTAAATCAGCAGCCCGCTCCAGGCCATGAGGCTCAGCAGGGGGACGTTAATCCAGTGGAACCAGCGAACGGCGCGCGGGTGCTTCTTTTCCAGCCTTTGCACGCATCCACCTCCGGGGCGGGGCGACCGTAGGGGCCGGGCGACTTACCATGTTGGACGCCCGCGGAGGGGGAAAGTTACAGCGCCGCCGCCACCTCGGCCGCCAGAAGATCGGCCCGCTCCGTGCAGTCGTTGAGCGCCACGCCGCGGTAAGCGTTGCCGGCGAGGAACAGGCCCGGGTGGCGCCGCGTCCGCTCCTCGATGCGGGCAACGCGCCCCAGGTGGCCGACGTGATACTGCGGAATGGCTCGGTCCCAGCGCACGATGCGGTGGAAGACCGGCGCCGCCGTCACCCCCATCGCGACGGCCAGTTCCGCGCGCACGGCCCCGAGAAGTTTCGCATCGTCCCAGTCGACCATTTCCGGCCGGCTCCAACCGCCGCACATGGCGCGGAGCAGGACGGCGCCCGGCGGCGCCCGGTCGGGGAAGATCGACGAGCACCACTGCACGCCGAGCAGGTCGCGGCGGTCGCGCCGTGGCACCAGGTAGCCGAAGCCGTCGATGGGAGACGCGACGTCGCCCCGCCGGTAGCCCAGCGCGACCACGGCGACGCGGTTGTAGGCGATGGCGCCGACGTCGGCGGCGAGGTCCGCGTCGAGGTCGCCGAGGATCGCCGCCTGTTCGTAGGCGGGGCAAGCCAGGACGACGGCGTCGGCCTCCCAGCACTCCCGGCCGTCGCCGCGCACTCGCCAGCCCGCCCCCTGGCGCTCCAGCCGGCGCACGCTCACGCCGCACACCGGCGGGCGCGGCAGGCGGTCGCGCAGCGTATCGACGAGAACCTGCAAGCCCTCGCGGAACGACCACATCTTGCCGGGGCGCTGGTACGCCTCGCCGCGTGCCTTCGCCGCTGCACGGCGCTCGCGGGCGGCGGCGGCGAACCCTTTCGTGACGCTGCCGTGCCGCGCCTCCAGATCGACCAGGCGCGGGAAGGCGGCGCGGACGCTGAGCAACTTCGGGTCGCCGGCGTGGATGCCGGTGACGAAGGCGTCGGCGAGGACGTCGGCGACCTCGGCGCCGGCGCGGCGGCGGGCGAAGGCGTCAATCGATTCGTCGGCGCCGTCGCGGCGCGGGGCGCGGAAGCGCTCGGTGAGCAGGGCCCACTTGCCGCGCCAACTCAACACGTCGGTCGCGAGGAAGGACGCGAGGCCGTGGGGCAGGCGGCGCAGGCGCCCGCCGAGGAACAGGTAGCGGTTGCGCCTCGCCGCCTCGCTGGCCGAGAGGAGGCGCTCGCCGAGGCCGACGTCTTTGCAGAGGGCCAATGTTGACGGCTTGCTGTCCAGGAAGCCGTTCGGCCCACACTCGACGAGGAAGCCGTCGTGCCGTTCGGTGCGCACGGCGCCGCCGGGGCGGTCGCTTTTCTCCAGCAGGGTGACGTCGGCGCCGGGGGCGGCCTGGCGCAGGCGGTGGGCCAGCGCCAGGCCCGAAACGCCGCCGCCGACGATGACGACCGAGGACATGGAAGGCTCTCGCACGAGCCGCTCGCGGCTTCGCAACAGTGCGAAGCCGCGAGCGGCCTTCATTTCGCCCCGAAATAGTCCGCGGCCTCGCGCGCCCCCTGCGGCGGCACGCCGCCCGCCTCCGTCGCCAGGCGGAAGGCCACGCCGAGCGGCGCCCGGCCGGGCCGCGCTCCCTTGGTGAAGCGCCCTTCGCCCCAGTGTTCGCCGAGGGCGACGACGTCGAAGCGATCCACCTTCTTTTGCCCCCGGTCGTAGCGCAAATACCCCCACAGCCGGGCGTCGTAGCCGCGCTCCGCCTTCGCCGCGTCGCGATCCGTCGCCAGGAGAACGGTGCCCTCCAAACGCAGACTCACCGCGTCGCCGTCCGCCTCCTCGACGGTCAGCCTCAGCGCCAGCGAGCGCACGTCCTCGTCGCGCCACAGCGGCGGCTCGCCGCGGGTGTTGTCGATCAAGTGAAAGCGAACAAGGCGCCGGGCGACGGCCGGCGGCAGTGGGTATTGTTGCCCGACGCGCGACCGCTCCGGGACGAGGGTGCGGACCTCCGCGGCGGTCAGCCACAGGCGGTCGCGCGCCGCGCGGTCGTGCCCCCGGTCGGACTCGCTTCGCTTGCGGTAGCCGCCCGCGTCGTCGGCCTCGAGTTGGCGCGTGAAGACGTCGACGACGAGTTCGCCCAACGACGGCGTGCGCGCGAAGGCTGCGTCGGCGCGGCCGAGGTCGCCGACCGTCACCGCGCCCGCCGCGCGCTCCGCCTCGGGCAGCGCGCGGAACGCGGCGAGGCCGCGGCGCAGCACCTCGCGCATCTCTTTCGCGTTGTTGTAATTCTTCCAGCCGAGAAGCTTGCCGCCGGCAGTCAGCAGGTAGACGCCCTGGCGCGTGGCGCCGTCCTTGCCCTTCTGCGGCGACTGGTCGGCGACGGCGCGGAAGAAGCGCCCCTCGGCGTCGTCGCGGCGGCGCTGATACCAGTCGTCGAGGGCGGCCGGCACGAAGTCGTTCGACGCCAGGCGGATGATTTCCGGGTCGGAGAAGACGAGCGCACGGCCCGTCACGCCGTTGTTTCAGGTACAGCCGAGGGGGTGGCCGTCCATCTCCCAGAGGAGGATTGGCTTGCCCGCCGCTGCCGCCTCGCGCCGCGCCTCCCACAGGCTCGTCCGCCACGGGATCGTGGCCCACGGGTCTTCGCCGTCGTGCGGCCGGATCAGGGCGTGCAGGGTCTCGAACGGGAACGGCTCGGCGGCGAGCGACGCCGTCGGCTCCGGGGCACACGACAGGCCCAGCAGGCCGGCGAGGAGGAGGAAGAAGCGCGGACGTTTCACGGGAGGTACTCCGGCGGGGTGGCGACGGGCCGACCCCATCAGCCTAAGACACGGCGCGGGGCGCCGCAACGCGCGGGGATTAAAGATCCTCCAAAAGTTCTTTCACTTTTTCCCCGATGAGATCGCGGACGCGGCGGAACTCTTCCGGCGGGAGGTCGCGCGGGTCGGGGATTTGCCAGTCCAGCCGCCGCTTCGCCCGCAGCGTCGGGCACTGGTCGCCGCATCCCATCGTCACCGCCGCGTCGAACTCGCCCGCCGGCAGGTCGGCGAGTCCCTTCGACTGATGCGCGGCGAGGTCGTACCCCAACTCGCGCATCGCCTCGACCGCCTTCGGGTTGACGCGGCCCGACGGGCGCGAGCCGGCGCTGAACGCCTCGACGCGGTCCGCCCCGTACAGGCGGGCGAACGCCTCGGCCATTTGACTGCGGTTGCTGTTTTCGACGCACACGAACACGACTCGTTGGACGGTCACGGACACACCCCCTTCGTCGCTGCCCCGCAGCACGAGCCCCCGCGCGTCCCCCGGCACGCCGCGACGGCGAGGCACGCCCCGAGGACGGGAGCCGTCAGGTAGACCCAGAGGCTTTGCACGTGCCCCGACACGAGGGCAGGGCCGAGCGACCGCGCCGGGTTCATCGAAGCGCCACAGATCGGGCCGGCGAACAGCGCCTCCAAGGCGACGACCGCGCCCACCGCCACGCCGGCCATGATCCCCTTCTCTTGCCCCCCCGTCGAGACGTTGAGGACGACGAACATGAGCAGCCAGGCGAGGATCGTCTCAAGGACGAACGACCGTGCCACCGAGCCCACCGGCAGCGTCGCCCCCAGCGTCGCCTGCTCGGGGAAGAGGGCGCGCAACAGCCCGCTCGCCAGGAGCGCCCCGGCACACTGCGTCAGGACGTAGGGCGCCACGTCGCGGGCGGGGAAGCGACGCGCGGCGAAAAACCCCAGCGTGACGGCCGGATTGAGGTGTGCCCCGGAGACGTCGCCCAGGGAGTACACCATCGCCAACACGACCAACCCGAACGTCAGGGCCACGCCGACGTGCGTGACGGCGCCGCCGCTGACGTCGTTGATGATGATGGCCCCCGTGCCTGCGAACACGAGGGCGAACGAGCCGATCAACTCCGCCAACAGCTTTTTCATGCGCGGCAGGTCCTTTCCCACGGGGCGAACGAGAGGTCAGGCCCTCTGGCTTCACACAGGCGAGTATATCAGGGCCGCGCCGGCGGCGTCCGTTGCCGGAAAAATAATAGGCCGCCGCGCGAGTCGTACCGCCACGGCTTCCGTCCTTACTCCTCAGCGGGCGAAAGGGACGGCCTCTTCCGTCCCGGCCCATCCCCACCCAGCGGAGACGACAATGAAGCCGTTACGCGCCAAGCCGTTCCGTTCCCGCCCATCCGTGGAAGCGCTGGAAGACCGCTGGGTTCCCGCCTCCATCGCGGTGACGCTCGCGACCGACCCGGCCGCCTCGACGCCGGGGACGCTCCGCTACGCCGTCCTCCAGGTCAACGCGGGCAAGAACGACGGCATCACCTTCAACATCGCGGGCACCGGCGTCAAGACGATCGCCCTCACGTCGGCCCTGCCGGCCCTCACCAAGCCCGTGACCCTCGACGGCACGACGCAGCCGGGCTACGCCTCGAACGGCGGCAAGCCGCTCATCGCCCTCACCCGCGCCAGCAGCAACGTGACGGGCGACGGCCTACTGCTCACCGGCGGCAACTCCACTGTCCGCGGCCTCGCCATCTACGGCTTCAACGGCTATGGCCTCCACTTCCAGACCGGCGGCGGCAACCGGGTCGCCGCCGACTTCCTCGGCGCCGACGCCACGGGCGCGGCGGCGCCGGGCAACGGCGCGGGCGGCGTCTGGCTCGACCACTCCGGCAACAACGTCGTCGGCGGCACGACGACCACCGACCGCAACCTCATCTCCGGCAACCAGGGCGACGGCGTCCGCGCCGACGGCGGCGCCAGCGGCAACGCCGTCCTCGGCGATCTCGTCGGCACCGACCTGGCCGGCACGAAAGCCCTGCCCAACCTCGGTTACGGCGTCATCTTCACCGGCCTCACGGGCACCGCGACGAACCGCGTCGCCAACAGTGTCATCGCCAACAACAAGCTCGACGGCGTCTTCGTCATCACCTCGGCCAACGTCGTCATCCAGAACAACACGATCACGAACAACTCCACCCAGGGCGTCGACATCAACGCCTCGACCAACGTCACCGTCGGCGGCACCGCGGCCGGCACCGCCAACACCATCACCAACAACGGCCTGCCCGCCGCCTCGATCAGCAGCGGCGTCCTGATCCGCGAACGCTCGTCCGCCGTGACCGTCGCCGGCAACACCGTCAACGGCAACGGCGCCCGCGGCGTCCACGTCTCCAATTCCTCCGCCGTGACCGTCACGGCCAACACAATGGCCAACAACAAGCTCGAAGGCGTCCTCCTGGACAACGCGCCGAGCAACGTCACCCTGACCGGCAACAAGATCAGCGGCAGCGGCACCGACGGCGTCTTCCTGTCGGGCGCGACCAACGTGACGATCCAGGGCAACACCGTCAGCGGCAGTAACAACCGCGGCGTCGCGATGAGCGGCGCGTCCGCCGTCACCGTCGCGGGCAACACCCTCACCGGCAACGGGCTGAACAACCCCGACGCGGCCGGCGTCGTCGTCCGCGACGGCTCGTTCGGCGTCGCCGTGACGGGCAACACGATCAACGGCAACGGCCGCGGCGTCCGGATCAGCGGCTCCGGCCTCACCGTCCCGGCCGGCCAGACTTTCTCGATCTCCCTCGTCGCCAACACCATCAGCAGCAACAACACCCAGGGCGTCTTCATCGACGACGCCTTCGGCGGCACGTCGCGCAACGTGCTGCTGACGGGCAACACGCTCGTCCGCAATAACGCAGGCATTTCGATCTTTCACGGCTCCAACGTGACGGTCGGCGGGCCGGCGGCGGCGGACCGCAACAAGATCACCGGCAGCAACCTGGACGGCGTAGTCATCGACGGCGACCCGTCCAAGTCGGCCCTTTCCGACCATGTCACCGTCACCAACGCCCTGATCTCCGGTAACGGCATCGACGGCGTCAGGGTCGCCCACGGCTCGACGGCGGTGACAGTCGTCGGCAGCAGTATCCGCACGAACGGCTACCACGGCGTCGACGTCGGCGCCTCGTCCGGCGTCACGGTGAGCGGCAACGTCATCGACGGCAACGGCACCGCGGCCGGCGCCAGCGGCGTCTACGTCCACGACGGCTCGTCGGACGTCGCCGTCGCCGGCAACAGTCTCACGCGCAACAGCTACCACGGCGTCCACGTCGGCAACTCCGGCGCCACGGTTCCGGCGGGCAAGACGTTCTCAATCACCATCAGCGGCAACACGGCGTCGTCGAACGCGCTCGACGGCGTCCTGCTCGACAACTTCACCGGCAGCGGATCGAGCAACGTCCTGGTGAGCGGCAACACCACCACCTTCAACGGCAAGAGCGGCGTGGCGCTGGCCGGCGGCACGAGCAAGGTCTCGATTGTCGGCAACACGATCGCGAGCAACAACCTGGAAGGCGTCGACGTCAGCGGCTCGTCGGCCGTCACTCTCGGCGGCACCGCGGCGGGCGCCGGCAACCTCGTCAGCAACAACGGCTTCGGCCCGACGGCTGGTCACGGTGTCTACCTCCGCGACGGCGCCGCCAACGTGACGATCCAGGGCAACCGCCTCACCGGCAACGCCCAGCAGGGCGTCTACGCGGTCAACACGTCGGGCATCGTCGTCGGCGGCACGGCGGCGGGAGCCGGCAACACCATCACCGCCAACGGCTTCGGCGGCGCTTACTACTACGCCGGCATCCTCCTGGAAAGCAGCTCCAACGCCCAGGCAGTCAACAACACCGTCACCGGCAACGGCGCCCGCGGCATCCACGTCGCCCACGCGACCGGCGTGCTGGTCAGCGGCAACTTCGTCACCGACAACACCACGGCCGGCATTCTAGTCGACTCCGGCTTCTCCAGCCGGGCGAACGGTCCGTCGAACGACGTGACGGTGACGAACAATACCGTAATCGGCAACCTGAAATGGGGCGTGCGCGTCGCCGACTCGGGCAACGTCGTGCCGGCGGGCAAGACCTACTCGATCACCGTGAGCGGCAACACCGTTGTCGGCAACGGCGACAGCGCCGGCGTCCTGGTCGACGACAACGACGGCGCCGCGGCGGTCCTCGTCGGCAAGCCGGCGAACGTCCTCGTGTCGGGCAACACGATCCGGGGGAACGGCGGCAACGGCGTCCGCGTCGAGAGCGCCGCCGGCAACGTCCGCCTCGACGGCAACACGATCGCCGACAACGGCTCGGGAGCGGGGCCGGGGAGCAGCGGCGTCTACCTCCGGCGCGGCAGCAACGGCGTCACGCTGGTCGGCAACCTGATCGTCAACAGCGGCGGCGACGGCGTCCGGGCCGACGGCGTGATGAACCTGTTACTCGGCCTGGCCGGCGCGGCCGCCAACGACGTCGAGAACAACGAGGGCAACGGCGTCACTCTGGTCAATTGCACGACCGTCGTCCTCGTCGGCAACACGGCCGCCAACAACGGCGGCGACGGCGTCCTGGTGGGCACCGGCTGCACCAAGGTAACGTTGCCGTCGGGGAACACGATTTTCAACAACGACGGCTGGGGCGTCGAAATCCTGTCCGCCTCCGTCGCCGCGCCGGACCTGACGCTCAACAGCCTCTTCGGCAACGACAGCGGCGACGTGAAGATGTATGCCGTCCCCCCCCGCTCGCGGATACGCACTCTGCGAAGCCGCGCGCGGCGGGGACGGTCAACAGCATTCCCGTACTCTCCTTCTCCTGATCGTCCCCGTCCTCCGTGCGCGCGGCGCGTGCGGTCCGGCCGGGGCCAGCTTCTCTGAGGGTCGTCATGATGTCGTTCTCTTCCCCGCGGCGCGGTAAGAATCAAGGCTCCCCGTCGTCCGCCCGCCGCCCGCGCCGCCAGGCTCGGCGGCCGCTGGTGGAGGTGATGGAGGACCGCGTCGTCCTCACCGCCGCCGTCAGCCCGCACGAGACCACCGTCACGCAACTCTATCAGGATCTGCTTCATCGCCTCCCCGACGCCGGCGGGCTCGGCTACTGGGCCGGCCGCCTCGACCAGGGCGCCGACGCCCAGGCCGTCGCCGCGGCCATCACGCACTCGACCGAGTTCCACCGCCTTCAGGTGGACGGCGTCTACCAGCGCCTGCTCAACCGCGCCGCCGACGAGGGCGGCCGCGCCTTCTTCGCCAGCGCCCTCGACCACGGCCAAACCGTTCCGCAAATCGAGTCGGCCATCGCCTCCTCGCCGGAGTACGTGCGGACTCGCGGTCCCGGTGGTTTCCTCGACGCCCTCTTCAACGATACCGCTCCTCTCAATTCCGGGGCGGACGGCGTGGGCGCCCTGGAAGCGTCTCTCGCCGGCGCCGCCCACCAGGCCCTCGGCGCCGGTGCCGGCGGCTCCGGCTCCGGGGCGGCGCCCCTAGGCAACGGCCCGCAGGCGGTGACGCTGAAGAACGGCCAGCCCGCCGTGTTCCAGGCGTTCGGCCCCGAGCGGTTGGTGGACACGCGCAACACGGTTGCCGGCCAGTACGGCGGGCCGGCGTTCTCCGCCGGGCAGACGCGGACGATCAACGTGGCGCCTTACAACCTGGCGGACCCGTCGATCCCCTCCGTCGCCATCGGCGACCAGCCGCCGACCTCAAACCTGCCCAATAAAGTCGTGGCGGTCTCCGTCATTCTGTTCATCGTGGGGGCGCCGCAGGCCGAGTACGTCACCGCCTATGCCACGGGCACGAATCCGGCCCCCATCGGCACGGCGTCGGTGTTCGCCGACCATGCCGGCCAGATCATCGCCGCCAGCGCCATCGTCCCGGTGAACTCGGCCGGGAACATCGACGTCTACTCGTCGGGCGGCGGCAACCTCATCATCGACATCAACGGCTACTACTTGAACCAACTTGACGGCACCGACCAACTCGCCCTCACCGGCAACGTGCCGTCGGGCAACGTCCTCAGCGCCTCGAACGCCAGCACCAGCGTCAACGCCAGCGGCGTCGGGGGGGTCATCTCCTCGACCTCCGCCGGCGCCTTCTCCTCGGGCGTGGTCGGCCTTAACAACGGCAGCGGCAGCCAGAGCGTCGGCGTCTGGGGCCGGGCGAAGGTCGGCGTCTTCGGCGACACGTTCGTGAACGGGGCGTTCACGAGCGGCGTCGGCGTCGAGGGCCTCGCCAACGGCGTCACCTTCATCACGCCGGGCGTCAACGGCATCGGCGTGGCGGGCGGCGCCAACACCGGCGGCACCGGCGTCTACGGCAGCAGCACCGGCTCCGGCAGCTTCGGCGGCGACTTCACCGGCGAGACCGGCGTGCGCGGCGTCACGTCCGCGACCGCGACCGTCTTCGGCGTCTCCGGCCAGGTGACGAACAGCGGCGCCGCCGCGGGCTCGGCGGGCGTGCGCGGCTCCAACGCCTCCACCGCCGGGACCGTCTACGGCGTCCTCGGCCAGGTGACCGACAGCGCCGCCGCCGCGGGCTCGGCGGCCGTGCGCGGCACCAACGCCTCGACCGCCACGTCCGTCTACGGCGTCAACGGAACCTTGACCGACTCGGGCGCCGGCGACAACTCGGCCGGCGTCCGCGGCGCCAACCCCACCACGCACAACGGCTTCGGCGTCCTCGGCGTTCTCACCTCGACGACGCCGGGCAACAACTCGGCGGGGGTGCGCGGCATCAACAACGGCACCGACGGCTTTAGCGTCGGCGTCTGGGGCTCGCAGGCCGGCGCCGGCTACGGGGTCTACGGGAGCGCCGGGAGTGGCGGCTACGGCGTGACCGGGCAGGCGTCCGGCTCGGGCAGCTTCGGCGTCTTCTCCGACGGCAACTCGGGCGGCACCGGCACCAAGTCCTTCCTCGACCCGAACCCGAATGATGCGTCTACGGAGATCCGCTACATCTCGTTGGAGGGGAACGAGGCGGGGACGTACTTCCGCGGCACCGGCCACTTCACCAACGGCGTCGCCACCCTCGACGTCCCGGAGGACTTCCGCCTCGTCACCGACCCGACCGGCCTCAGCATCCAGGTCACGCCCATCGGCCGGGGAGCCGACCCGGCCGTTCAGAGTATTGACCTCAACCACATCGTCGTTACGGGGACGCAGGACGTCGACTTCTTCTACACGGTGAACGGCGTCCGCAAGGGCTACGCCGGCTACAACCCCATCGAGGCGGTCCACGTCTTCGTGCCGCGCTCGGCGACGGATACGCTGCCGAACTACCTCAACGACGTGCAGAAGCAGTCGCTGATCGCCAACGGGACGTACAACGCCGACGGCACCGTCAACCTGACGACGGCGCACCGCATGGGCTGGGACGTCCTGTGGGCCGAGAACGGCGCCCACGGCACCACGGCGACGACTGACGGCTAGTGTTCCGGGGGTGCGCGTCGTGGTGATCCGGGGGTGCGCTGCGCACCCCCGGATTCCTCGCATACCCCCGGACAACCACGGCTGGAAAATCGGAAAAATCGTTGCGACGGCGCCAGAGCGACGGGTACAATCCTCCCTCGTACTCGCTGCCGACGAGCCCGCCCCTGCCTTTCTCGGATCGGCTATTGCGCCTCGCACGATCAGCCCCGTCCGCCGTGCGCGCGTCGCGCCCGGCCGGCCGGGACTTCATACCCGTGAAAGGGTTTTTCCATGTCGTTCTCTTCTCCCCGCCGTGGCAAGAGCCGGATTTCCCTCCCCGCCGAGCGCCGCGCGCGCCTCGGGGCGTGGCGCCCGCTCCTGGAGACGATGGAGGACCGCGTCGTCCTCACCGCCGCCGTCACCCCGCACCAGTCGACGGTCACACAGCTGTACCAGGATCTGCTGCACCGCCTCCCCGACGCCGGCGGACTCGCCTACTGGACGAACCAACTCGACGCCGGCGCCAACACGGGAGCCGTCGCCGCCGCCTTGACGCACAGCACGGAGTTCCACCGGGGCGAGGTGGACGGCGTCTACCAGCGCCTCCTCAACCGACCCGCCGACAACGGCGGACGCGCCTTCTTTGCCAGCTCCCTCGATAACGGTCAATCCGTCCAACAAGTGGAGTCCGCCGTCGCCTCTTCGCCGGAGTACGCGCAGTCGCACGCTGGCTTCCTCGACGCGCTATTCAACGGCACAGATCACCTAAAAACGCTCGTCAATGGCGCTTACGAGCAGGTGCTGCGCCGCGCCGGCGACTCTGCCGGACTCGACTACTGGGCCGGGCGGATGGCGGCGGGCGCCTCGCTCGACGACGTTACCGCCTCTCTAGCCGGCAGTGCGGAACACGCCGCGATGGCGGTGCCGACCGCGACGGTGTTCGGTACCTTCGCCGATGCGTCGAACTTGCCGCGGGGCGGCGTCGGCGCCCTGGAGGCGTCGCTGGCCGGCTCCGTCCACGGGGCCCTCGGCGCCGGCGCGGGCTCCGCGCCGCAGGCGGTGGCGCTGAAGAACGGCCCGCCCGCCGTCTTCCAGGCTTTCGGCCCCGAGCGCCTGGTGGACACGCGCAACACGGTCAACGGCCAGTACGGCGGGCCGGCGTTCGTCGTCGGCGGCACGCGGACGATCAACGTGTCGCCTTACAACCTCAGCGACCCGTCGATCCCGTCGGCCGCCATCGGCGACCAGGCGCCGACGTCGAACCTGCCGGCCAACGTCGTTGCGGTGTCGGTGATCCTGTTCATCGTGGGGGCGCCGCAGCCGGAGTACTTCACCGCCTACGCCACGGGGACGAGTCCGGCGCCGACGGCGACGGCGACCGTGTTCGCCGACCACGCGGGCCAGATCATCGCTGCCAGCGCCATCGTCCCCGTCAATGCCTTGGGCAACATCGACATCTACAGCTCGGGCGGCGGCAACCTGATCGTCGACATCACCGGCTACTTCCTCGACCAGCTGGACGGCACCGACAACCTGCCGATCAGCGGTAGCGTGCCTGGGAATGGAGTCATCGTCGGCACCAACGCCAGCACGACGTCGCTCAGCAGCGGCGTCATCGGGACCATCTCTTCGACGTCGTCGTCGACCATCTCCACCGCGGGGGTGCGCGGCATCAACAACGGCACCGGGGGCATCGGCGTCTGGGGCTCACAGGCCGGCAGCGGTTGGGGCGTCTACGGCACCGCCGCCGGCGCCGGCTTCGGCGGCAACTTCATCGCCGGCACCGGCGGCTACGGCGTCGTCGGGAGCAGTTCCGGCGCCGGCAGCCGCGGCGGCGATTTCTTCGGCCTGCTCGGCGTCGTCGGCCTCGGCGCCGGGGCGAGCGCGAGCGCGGAGGGCGTCTCCGGCACCGCCCCGCGGTTCGGCGTCTTCGGTCTCTCCACGGACGCCACCAACGGCATCGCGACGTCCGGGACGGCGTCCGGCACCGGCAGCTTCGGGCTGTTCGCCTTCGGCAACTCGGGTGCGTCGGGCACGAAGTCGTTCGTCGACCCGAACCCGACCGATGCCTCGACGCAGATCCGCTACATCTCTTTGGAAGGGAACGAGGCGGGGACGTACTTCCGCGGCACCGGCCACTTCACCAACGGCGTCGCCACCCTCGACGTGCCGCAGGACTTCCGCCTCGTCACCGACCCGACCGGCCTCAGCATCCAGGTGACGCCGGTCGGCGGCACGCCCAACGTCGGCGTGAAGAGCATCGACCTCAACCACGTCGTCGTGATGGGCACGCAGGACGTCGACTTCTTCTACACGGTCAACGGGGTCCGCAAGGGGTACGCGGGCTTCAACCCGATCGAGACGAACACCATCTACGTCCCGCGCTCGGCCAGTGACACCCTGCCGACGTGGCTGGCGGAGACGCAGAAGCAGTCTCTGATCGCCAACGGCACCTACAACGCCGACGGCACCGTCAACCTCGCCACGGCGCACCGGATGGGCTGGGACGTCCTCTGGGCCGAGAACGGCGCCCACGGCACCCCGGCGTCCTCGGCCGCTCACAACGGTTAGTCGTCCGCCGGAGACGGGCGGCGGGCGCCGAGCCCGCCGCCCGGCGCGGCCCGGAGTTTTTGGTTGCGACTCGACCTCCCGAAGTTACAATGGCGTGAACGCCAGTTGACTCGCTGGCGCCAGGCTCGGCGGACGCCCCACTCGTTCGGAGACCCCGTCCGCCTTTCTTCGGGACGGGGTCGACATGTCCGCACCGCCGCCGTGGAATCTGGATCGCTATCGTCCGCTGTTGCGCGTGCTGATGCGCCAGGTCCAGTTCGACCCGCGCTTGCGCCGCCGCTTCGACGAGTCCGACCTGGTGCAGGAAGCGCTCCTGCACGCCCACCAGAACTTGCCCGGCTTCCGCGGCACTACCGAGGCGGAACTGGTCAAATGGCTCGAACAGATCCTCGCCCGCGTCGCGACCGACGCGGTCCGCCGCGAGCGGGCACACAAGCGCGACGTCGCCCTGGAGCAGAACTTCGGGGACGCCTTCGACCAGTCGTCCGCCCGCCTGGAGCGCTGCCTGAGCGCCGACCAGTCGTCGCCGAGTCAGCGGGCGGCGCGGCACGAGGAGTTCCTCCGACTGGTCGGGGCCGTCGATCGCCTGCCGGAGGCCGAGCGCGACGTCATCATCCAGCGCCACCTGATGGAGTTGCCGGTGGAACAGATCGCGGCGAACCTCGGCCGCACCGAGAAGGCCATCGCCGGGCTGCTGTTCCGGGCACAACAACGTCTGCGCGGCCTCCTCGGCCCGAGCGAATGAGGTGCCCATGACGGCCGACACGGACTCCGACCGCCAGGGGCGCCTCGAAGAGGCGGTCCTCGGCTATTTGAAGGAGGTGGACGCCGGCCGCGCGCCCGACCCCGACGCCTACGCCGCGCGCTACCCCGACCTGGCGACGGAGCTGCGCGCCTTCTTCGCCGACCAGCGGCGCTTCCCGCCCCTGGCGACGCCGCCGCACGGTCCCTCACCCGCCCCCGGCGAGGATCTCACCGGGCGGCGTTTCGGCGACTACGAGTTGCTGCGCGAGGCCGCCCGCGGCGGCATGGGGGTCGTCTACGAGGCGCGGCAGGTCTCCCTCAACCGCGTCGTCGCCCTGAAGATGCTGCGCGACAGTTCGTTCGCCGACGCGCAAGATGTCCTGCGCTTCCGCACGGAAGTCGAGAGCGCGGCGGCGCTGGACCACCCGAACATCGTGCCGGTCTACGAGGTCGGCGAGGAGGGCGGCCAGCGCTACTTCAGCATGAAGTTCGTCGCCGGCGGCACGCTGGCGGGCGCCGCGGGCCGGTTCCTCGACGGCGGTTCGAGTGCGAAGCGGCAAGTCGAACTCATGTCCGCCGTGGCGCGGGCGGTCCACTACGCGCACCAGCGCGGCATCCTCCACCGCGACCTCAAGCCCGCCAACATCCTGCTGTCGGAAGACGGAACCCCTCTCGTGACGGACTTCGGCCTGGCCCGTCGCGCCGGGGACGACGGCCGGCTGACGCTGTCGGGGGCCGTGGTCGGTACGCCCGCCTACATGGCGCCGGAGCAGGCGGCCGGCGCCCGCGACGTCACCACCGCCGCGGACGTCTTCGGCCTCGGCGCCGTCCTCTACCACCTGCTGACCGGCGGTCCCCCCAGCCGGGGCGCCACGCTGGTCGAGACGCTCTTGCAGGCGCGGCAGGGCGAGCCGGCGCCGCCGCGCCAGCTGCGGCCGGGGGTCGACCGCGATTTGGAGACGATCTGCCTGAAATGTCTTGAGAAAGACCCGGCGCGCCGCTACGCGGGCGCCGACGCCCTCGCCGACGACCTGGAGCGGTTTCTACGCGGCGAGCCGATCCGGGCGCGGCCGGCCGGCGCCGCGGAACGCCTGCTCAAGTGGGCGCGGCGGCGCCCTGTCGTCGCCGCCTTCGCCGCCGCCGGGCTGCTCGCCCTGACCGTCTTCGCCGCCGGCACGGGCTGGCACCTCCACAGCCTCGACGCCGCCCTCGGGGAAACGGAGAACGAGCGCGCGCGGGCCGTGACGCACCTGTACCGCAGCCTCGTCGGCCAGGCCCGCGCGCTGCGCCTCGCCCGCGCCGAGGGCTACCGCGAGCAGGCGTTCCGTCTCCTCGCCCAGGCCCGCTCCCTCGACACGCCCGAGTGCGACCCGGAGAACCTGCGCGCCGAGGCCGGCGCCTGCCTCGGCGACTTCCTCGGCCTGGAGCCGGTCACCTGGACCGACTTCCCCGCCGACATCCGCGCGGTACTCTTCCTGCCCGACAGCCGGCGACTCGTCCTCGCCCTGGCCGACGGCAGCGTGCGCGTCCGCGACGTCCGCACCGGCGCGGAGACGGCGCGGTGGCGGGCTCACGACGCCTCGGTCGAAGCCCTGGCTCTCGCCGCCGACGGGCGCCGCCTCGCGACCGGAGGCCGCGACGGCTGCGTGACCGTGTGGCGGCCGGACGGCGGCGGTTGGGCGCGGGAGGCGGAGCTGCGCGCGGAACCGCTGGTGCGCTGCCTGGTGTTCGCGGCGGACGACAAGCAGCTCGTCGTCTATTCCGACGGCGAACAGAGGGGCCTGAACGGCTCCTGCGCCTCCTGGGACTTGGCCGAGGGGAAATTGGTCACGCGCTGGGACTCCGTGACGGAGGGCGAGCACGCCCGGCGCGCCGCCCTGAGCCGCGACGGGCGTCGGCTCGCCGTGGGGTTCCACAGCGGGGACCGCCACGGCATCCACGTCTGGGACACCGCGTCGCACCGGCTCCTGGCGACGGTCGCGCCGGGGCTGCGCTACGTGAACGAGTTGGCCTTCAGCGCGGACGGGCGCTGGCTGGTCGCCGCCTGCAACGACGGCGTGGCGGTCTTCGACGCGGAAACCTACGTCCAGCGCCTGTTCGACCGGATCGAGCTGCCCCTGGGCGTCGCCTTCCACCCCGACGGCCGGACGGTCGCGGTGGCGGGCTGGCAGTCGAACGGGACGCGGCTGTGGGACGTGACCACCAACCAGCGGACGGCGGTGCTCCGCCACCCCGGCGGCCCGCACCGCGTCGCCTTCGCGCCGGACGGGGCGGCGCTGGCGGTCGTCTCCGACCGGGCGGCGCGCGTCTGGGACCTGATCGGCCCCGCCGAGCGCCGCGCCCTCCGCGGGCACTCGCTCAGCGTCAACGCCATCGCCTTCAGCCCGGACGGCCGATGGCTCGCCTCCGGGAGCAACGACCGGACGGTCTGCCTTTGGGACGCGGCGTCGGGCGAACGGATTCGCGAGTGGAAACGTTTTCAGGGCGGCGGCCTCCAGCACCTCGCCTTCAGCCCGGACGGCCGCCTCCTCGCCACCGGCGACTGGGGCGGACGCATCTTCCTGTGGGACGCCGCGACGGGGGACGAAGTTCTCGCGCCCCGGCACCCGCTGGAGCGCGTCTCGGCGGTGGCCTTCGGCCCGGACGGCACGCGCTTCGCCGCCGCGGGGGAGCGGGGCGTCCAGCTGTGGTCGGTCCGCCCCGCGGCCGCGCCGGGGGAACGTCTGCGTCTGGAGCCGGCGGCCCGCGTCACGCAGTGCCCGTCGAGCGGCGTGTGGTTCGACCCCGGCGGCCTGCTGGTCTGGGTAGAACACCCCGACCAGTACACGACGACGTTCGGGACCTGCCGCGCCTGGGATCTCGCGGGCGGCCGGGCCGTCGCGGTCCCCCCACTGTCGCTGGCCATGAGTACCTTCGCCTGCGCGCCGATGGGCGCGGGGCGACTGGCACTCGTCGGCGAGTCGCGCGAGGTCGAGATCTGGCACCTGACCGAGGGCCGACGCGAGCGGGTTTTCGAGGCCGGCCCGGTCCGGCGCGAGCGCGTCCCGCCGGCGCCGACGGACGTCGCCGTCGCCCTGAGCGCGGACGGCGCCTGGCTGGCGCGGGCGGGGCCGCGCGTGACCCTGTGGGACGCGGCGCGGGGGCGCTGGCTCTTGTCGCTCCCGGACGAACGCAGCACCGTGTACTCCGTGGCGTGGGCGCCGCGCGGCGAACGGCTGGCGGTCGGGTCGGCGGACGGCTCGCTCGTCGTGTGGGACGTGCCCGTCGTGCGCCGCCGCCTCGACGAGATTGGCCTGGCCTGGTGACGCGGAGGGTTCCATGCCTGACCACGCGGAGACGCGCGCCGACAACGAGGGTCGGCTCGAAGAAGTGATTTTGGCGTACCTGAAGGAGGTGGACGCCGGCCGGAACCCCGACCCGGACGCCTTCCTGACGCGCCATCCCGAGTTGGAAACGGAGCTGCGCGCCTTCTTCGCCGACCAGCGCGAACTGTCGCCTTTCGCCGCGCCCCTGCGCTTGGCCCTGGCGGAAGACCTGTCGGGGCGGCGCTTCGGCGACTACGAGTTGCTGCGTGAGGTGGCGCGGGGCGGCATGGGGGTCGTTTACGAGGCGCGACAGACCAGCCTGAACCGCGTCGTCGCCCTGAAGATGCTGCGCGACAACTCGTTCGCCGACGCGCAGGACGTCCTACGCTTCCGGACGGAAGTCGAGAGCGCGGCGGCGCTGGACCACCCGAATATTGTCCCCGTCTACGAGGTCGGCGAAGAGGGCGGCCGGCGCTACTTCAGCATGAAACTCGTCACCGGCGGCAGCCTCGCGGACGGGTCGCGCACGCCGGACGGCGGCGCGGGCGCGAAACGGCAAGCCGGCTTGATGGCTCAGGTCGCCCGCGCGGTTCACTACGCGCACCAGCGCGGCATTCTGCACCGCGACCTCAAGCCCGCCAACATCCTCCTCGACGAGGACGGCCGTCCGCTGGTGGCCGACTTCGGCCTGGCGAAGCGCGTGGCGAGCCCCGGCCACGAGGCCGGCGCGGGGCCGACCGTCTCCGGGGCAATCGTCGGTACGCCAGGCTACATGGCGCCGGAGCAGGCGGCGGGGGGGCGGGCGCTGACCACGGCGGCGGACGTCTACGGCCTGGGCGCCGTCCTCTACTTCTTGCTCACCGGAAGGCCGCCGTTCGACGGCGCCACCGTCGTCGAAACGCTGCTATTGCTTCGCGACGCCGAGCCGGTTCCGCCGCGCCAGTTCGACCCACGCGCCGACCGCGACCTGGAGACGATCTGCCTGAAATGCCTCCAAAAAGACCCGCAACAGCGCTACGGCGGTGCCGAGGCGCTCGCCGACGACTTGCAGCGCTTCCTCGACGGCCGTCCCATCCGGGCGCGCCCGGTCGGCGCCGCGGAACGGGCCTGGCGCTGGTGCCGCCGCAACCCGGCGCTGGCCGCGGTCAGCGCGTTCCTGCTTCTGCTCCTGCTGGCCGGCGCCGTCGGTTCGACGCTGACGAGCCTGTACCTGCGCGGCCTCCTCTCCGACCGGGAGGAGGCCCAGCGTGACGGGCAGCACAAGCTGTGGCTGTCGTACCTGGCCGAGGCGCGGGCGCGGCGCATGAGCCGTCAATCGGGGCAACGCTTCGACGCGCTACGGGCGATCCGCAAGGCCCTGGAACTGCCGGTGCCGCCGGGGCACGCCCTCGACGAACTGCGTAACGAGGCCGTCGCCTGCCTGCTGCTGCCGGACTTCGAGGTCGCCCGCGCGTGGGGCGCGCCCGAGGGGTCGAACGGATTCGGCCTGTCGCCGGACTTCCGCTTCTACGCGAGCGGAGACACCGGCGGCAACGTCAGCGTCCGCCGTCTCGATGGCGACGGCGAGGTGATGCGGCCGCGGGCCGAGGGCCTCAACGCCGACTACGGCGGTCTTCTTTTCAGTCCCGACGGGCATTTCCTGGCTTGCCGGATCGGAAACAACCGCGCGCGCGTCTGGGCCGTCGACCCGCCCGCGGCGGAGCCGGTCTTCGACGCGGCCTGTCGCGGCTTCACGTTCCGCCCCGACGGCCGTCAGTTTGCCGCCGTCTTCTCCGACCGCTCGGTCCGCGTCTTCGACACCGACCCCTGGCGGCAGGCGCGCCGCTACCCGGTCGCCTGGGCGGGCCTGAGCACGCTCTCCTGGAACCCCGCCCGCCCCCGACTCGCCTTGAATAGACCGAACGCCTGGCGCCTCCTGAACCTGGACACCGGGGAGTTGGAGCCCGAGACGGAGGTGCCGGGCGGCGTTTCCTGGATGGACTGGCACCCCGAGGGACGTCTGCTCGCCGTCAGCACCAACGACCGCAAGATTGACGTCTGGAACACGGACACGCGGCTCCGGGAGCTGGCGACGCTGGAAGGGCACCGCACCCAGGGGGTCGTGGTCCGCTTCAACCGCGCCGGCAACCGCCTGCTCAGCACCGACTGGAACGGCCTCTGGCGCCTGTGGGACGCGCGCACCGGCGAGCAACTCTTGACCCTCCCCGGCGGGGGCGCCCTGCTCCAGTTTAGCCCCGACGATAGCCTCGTTGGTCTCGACGTCACGCCCCCCCGGTTTCGCCTCTTCCGCGCGGCCGGAGGACGGGAGCTGCGCCGCGTCGTCCACGACAACTCCGCCGCCCTCGACGGGTACGGCAACCGCCTAGGCACGCGCGGACTGAGCGACGGGCGTCTCTTCGCCGCCTTCGCCCGCGACGGCGTCTGCCTGATCGACGTCGCGCGCGGCGAGGAAGTGGCGGTGCTGCCCGAACCTAACGCCATCCCCATCGGCTTCGAGCCCTCGGGCGCACTCCTGACCGGGGGGAGTGGGGGGGTACGCCGCTGGCCTCGCGCCCGCGACGTGCGCACCGGGAAACTCCGCTACGGGCCGCCGGAGTCCGTCTTCCCCCACGACTCGACCGACGCGCACGGCCTCAGCGCGGACGGCCGCGTCCTCGCCCTGCCGGACTACAACAAGGGGGCGCTCGTCTTGCTCCTTCCTTCAGGACGTTTGGCCCGCCTGGAGCCCCAGTCCGACGTGCGTTTCTGCGCCGTCAGTCCCGACGGCCGGTGGGTCGTGACCGGCTCGCACACGGCGCGCGGCCCCGGCGCCAAGGTCTGGCAGGCCCTGAGCGGCCGGCACCTCCGCGACCTGCCGGTGGGAGGGCTGTGCGCCGCCTACTTCAGCCCTGGCGGCAAGTGGTTGGTGACGACGAGCGACGACGCCCGCCTCTGGTCGACCGAGACCTGGGAGGAAGGGCCGCCCCTCGGCGCGGGGCGTGCCGAAGCCGACCTCGGGGCGGCGTTCAGCCCGGACGACCGGCTGCTGGCCCTCGGCGGCGAGCCGGGCGTGGTGCGCCTGCTCCTCCCCGAGACCGGGCGCGAGGTCGCGCGGTTGACGATCCCGGAGCCGGCCCGCCTGCGCCCCCAGTGCTTCACGCCGGACGGCGCCCTCGTCGCCCTCGGCTACGAGAGCGAAACCCTGTACGTCTTCGACCTGCGGGCGCTCGGAGCCGGCCTCGCCGAGTTGGGCCTCGCCTGGGACGTGCCCCTCCCCCCGGCGGCCCCGGCCGCCTTCCCCCCGCGACTGGAAATCGAAGTCGAGATCGGCCCCGCCGCGCGTGCCGGGCGCCTGCTGGACCGGGCCAACGACCACATCGGCGACCTGCAATACGCCGAGGCGATCGCCGACCTGCGCGAAGCGGCCCGGATCGACGCGAACCTCGCCGAAGCGCACGACGTCCTCGCCTGGCTCTTGCTCGTCGGCCCGCGCCGGCTGCGCGACCCCGCCGACGCGCTGCCGCACGCCCAAAAGGCCGTCGCCCTGGCTCCGAACATCTCCGCCTACCAACACACGCTCGGCCTGGCTCTCTTCCGCCACGGCCGCGTCGCCGAGGCGGTCCCGGTACTCGAGAAGGGACTGCGGATCGGCAACGGGGCGTCGGACGCCATCGAGTTGTTCTTGCTGGCGATGTGTCACCACCGACTCGGCGACGCGGCGAAGGCGCGCGACTGCCGCGACCGGGCGCGCCAGTGGTTCGCGCGACACCGGGGGGAACAATCCACCAAGCGGGTCGAAGAAATGCTGGAGTTCGAGGCCGAGTGCGACGCCGCCCTGCGCGAGGCGGCGCCGGCGAAGAAGTGACGTGTCCAGGGGTGTGTCCCAGGGGGCGCGCGTCGTGTCCCGGCGCCGGTGTCCCAGGGTGCGCGAGTACGCGACCCTGGGCTTTGTTATGTAACCGCTTCGCGGTAAAGCGCCGGCGGACCTACCCCGAAGGGGTTGTATCGCACAGCCGGGGGTCGCGCAGCGCACCCCCGGAATCCCACGACGGGCCGCCTGCTCGCGCACCCCTGGACATCGCCGTCGCCGCCGGCTTGCGCGGCACCTTCGCAAACAGGTTCGGCGCCACGAACGTCATCACCAGCCACATCGCCGCCGCCAGCCCCAGCGCGTGCGGCCACTGGAAGCGCAGGATCAGCCACAGGCACGCGAACCAGACGACGAGGTGCAACACGTTCAGCAGCAGCGTGAGTACCGTGCCGCCGGGGCGCGGCGTCGTGACGCGGCCGCCCTCGTCGAACGTGCGCCGCCCGCCGTCCTCGCGCCAGCGCCGGCCCTCGCCCGCCATCACGCCCGCCTTGCCCGTGTCGACCTTGTAGTGTGCTTCCTCCTGGTCCTTGCCCTTGACGACGATCTCGTCGGCCTCGCGCGCCTGCGTGGCGCCGAACTTGGTGCCGTTGTCGTCGTAGTATTCCGGCTGCGGGCGGACGCCGCCCGAGAGGCGCTTGCGGTAGTGGACCGGCGGCGCGCCGGCCTTGGCCGCCCAGAATTCCGCCACGGGGTCGTCCGTCTTCTCCGCCGAGAAGTTGAACAGGGTGTCGTAGGCCGGCTCGGCGTCGCCCGGCCGCGCGCCGGCGTAGTTGAGCAGGCACCAGCCCAAGAAGAAGCCGGTCACGCCGGCCGCCGCCGCGGGCGCGCGCCAGAACAGTTGCGTCACCGGCTCCTCGTACAGCAGGCCCTGCCCCAGCTGGGTGGCGCCCCACAGCAGCGCCGCCAGGACGACGAAGGTCAACAGCAGGATCAGGAGGAGATACAGCACAAAGGTCTCCGTTTACGCGGATTCCGCAGTCTCAGCCCCGGAGGGGCGGCGGATCGTAGCCCCGGGTGGAGCGCAACCCGCGCAGCGGGGGAAGCGCAACCCGGGGAACACGACCGGGGACGTATGAATTGTATTGAACCCGCGTAGCGGGTGACGGATCGTAACCTGGGGAATCCATCCGGGGCTACGATCCGCCGCCCCTACGGGGCTGGTTCGGGTCCGACGGCCAGCTTACCGGCTCGGGGCGGCGTTGCCAACGTGGCGCAGCACCTTCCCCGCCAGTGCCCCGGTATATTTGCCCTCCGCGATCACCGCGTGGCCGTTGACGAACAAGGCGACCACGCCGGTCGCGTAGGCGTGCGGCTTGTCGTAGGTCGCCCGGTCGCGGTACGTCGCCGGGTCGAGAAGCACCACGTCGGCGAAGTAGCCCGGCTTCAGGGTGCCGCGCTCCGGCAGGTGCAGCACGTCCGCCGGCAGCCCGCTGGCGCTGCGAATCGCGTGCTCGACCGAGATCAGCTTCTCTTCCAGGGCGAACTGGCCGATCTTGCGCGGGAAGGTGCCGTAGCTGCGCGGGTGCGGCACCGTGGTCGACGGCACCTGGGCGCCGCCGTCGCTCGCCGTCGCCACCCACGGCTGCTTCATGATGAGACGCACGTCCTCCTCGCTCATGCCGAAGTTGACGATCTGCGCCCCGCCGCCGCGCTCGATCTCCAAAACGATCTCGACCGGCGTCTTCTTCTCGCCGGCGGCGAGGGCCTCGACGTCCTTGCCCTGCCACTGCGGCTTCGGGGCGTAACGGGCGATGCGCAGGGCCTTGCCGCCTTGCCGTCCGTCCAGCGCGTCCTCGACCGCCTTGCGGATCAGCTTTCCCTGTTCGGCGTCGTCGAGGCGGGCGAGGAAGTCCTTGGACGTCCCTTCGCGGAAGCGCGGCGGGATGACCGTGGCGGCGAGTGAGGTGCTGCTGGCGGTGTACGGGTACTGGTCGGCGCTGACGGCCTGGCCGGCGCGGCGAGCCTTTTCGATCAGCGCGATCTCGTCGGCGGCCTTGCCCCAGGCGCGGCGGCCCGTCGCCTTCAGGTGCGAGATGTGGACCGGCAGCTTCGCCTCGCGGCCGATGGTCAGCGCCTCCGCGATCGCCGACAGGACGCCGACGCCCTCCTCGCGGATGTGGCTGGCGTAGAAGCCGCCGTGCCTCGAAGCGACCTTCGCCAGGGCGATCAACTCGTCGGTCTTGGCATAGGTGCCGGGGGTGTAGATGAGGCCGGTCGACAATCCCCAGGCGCCGTCGCTCATGCCCTTGTCGACGAGGACCGCCATCTTCTCCAGCTCGTCGGCGGTCGGCGCCCGGTTGGCGTTGCCCAGGACGCGGGAGCGGACGCTGTTGTGCGGCACCTGGTGGATGACATTGCTGCCGACGCCGCCCGCTTCCAACTCCTTGAAGTAGGCGGCGACGTCGGTCGGGCCGGAGCCGCAGTTGCCGGTGACGACGGTCGTCACGCCCTGCATGAGGTAGTTGAGGTTCGCCCGCGTGGCGGGCTGTGACAGGGCACTGTCACTGTGCGTGTGCAGGTCGATGAAGCCGGGGGCGACGATCAGGCCCTTGCCGTCGATCACGACCGGCTTGCCGGCGACGTCGAAGCGGCCGACGGCGGCGACGCGCTCCCCCTTGAGGGCGACGTCGCCGACGACGCCGGGGCCGCCGCCGCCGTCGTGGATCGTGGCGCCGCGGATGACCACGTCGGCCTCGACAGGTCCGGCGGCGGGCAAGGAGAGGACAAGAAGGGTCGTCAGGGTCAGCATGAGGTCTTCCCGCAAGGTGAAGGGAGTGCGGCGTGCCGTCTGAGGTTCGTTTCTATTCGCCGGGCGGGCCGATTGCTAGCAGCCCGCCCGCTTATCCGTGCGTGAGTCGTATCCCCCGTCGGGTGTGTCACGGAAAAGGCGGTGGTCGTGACACCCCCGTGACACCCCCTGACACCCGCTGACACCCCGTGACACCCCACGCGCGGGGGACACCCGCGTCCTGGCGCTTGGGCGAAGCCGACGCGACCGGCGCGGTCGTGCCGGTCGGGACGGATTTTCCGTCTTGAGTTAATGGGCAAGACTTGGCAGACTGCACCCCGCCATGCCAGGAGCCCCATCGCGGCAGCCTGGGGCGAACGACGCGGCGACAGAGGCCGGGCGGTCTTATCAGGAGAGAGAAAATCGGTCCGGTCCGGCAAGCCCGGCGGCGGCGCGAAAATAGTGAAGAGAGCGAAACTGTCCTCGTCGTGCGAAAAGTTCACGTCGGGGAAAGGTTGCCGCTTGCAGCGAAGGAACTGCCTTTGTGACAAGGAGTTACAGCGAGACAACCGGGGCGATTCGCGTTGACAGGCTGGTGAAGTTGGTTATAATCGCGGTCGGTGGTTCGCTGGGCAACCCCCTCTTCCCTGCTTGTGCATCTTTCGAGAACAGAGCGGATTAGCTGCCACCCACCTGACGATTTCCACCAACGCTACGGTGCAGGAGTTCATCTACCCTGGCGTTGCTCAGGGAGTGAGCGAGAGGCGATCAAGGACGATTCCGGCTCCGCGGCGCCTTACGGAAAGGCGCTGCCGGGGCTACACTCGTGCGACCGGCCTTGCGCCGGCAAGGGATGGACGAACGCATGAAAACCGTGTTCACGACCGGCGAAGCGGCCAAGGTCTGTAAGGTCAGCCAGCAGACGATCATTCGCTGCTTCGACAACGGTCAGCTGAAAGGCTTCCGCGTGCCGGGCTCGCGCTTCCGCCGCATTCCGCGCGAAGCCCTGTACAAGTTCATGAAGGACAACGGCATTCCGACCGACGCCCTGGAGAGCGGTAAGCGCAAGGTTCTGCTCGTCGACGACGACGTCGAGCTGGTCGAGCTGATGACCAAGGTTCTCGAAGACGACGGCCGCTTCGAGGTGCGCGTCGCCAACACCGGCTTCGACGCCGGCATGATGGTCAAGGAGTACCGCCCCGACCTCATCGTCCTCGACGTGATGCTGCCCGACATCAACGGCAAGGAGGTCTGTCACCGCGTGCGCGGCGATCTGTCCCTGGAAGACGTCCGCATCCTGTGCATCAGCGGCATGGTGGAGGACGACAAGATCCAGGAGCTGAAGCTCGCCGGCGCCGACGACTTCCTTCACAAGCCGTTCGACATCGAGTACCTCATCGACCGCATGTGCGGCCTGCTCGAGATCGAGCCGGCGTCGACGACGGCGTAATCGGGGCTCTTAGCTGTTAGCTCTTAGCTGTTAGCCAGACAACGAATGCCTGGCTAACAGCTAAGAGCTAACAGCTAAGAGCTATCCAAGGAAGGAGCGACACAGGTGAGGGCCTCCCCGCCGGGCGAAGCCGTCCTGGATCTGGCCTGGCTGTGTCCGGGGGCGGACGCGCTCCTGGCGCTCGCCCGCGCGGACGCGGCCGGCGCCTGGTCCGTCGTCCGCGGCGACCCCGGCGCCGCCCTTCTCGCCGTCCGCCACGGCGACGAACTCACCCGTTTGACGGCGCCCTTCTCTCCCCATGCTCTGCACGACGCGGCCCTCCTCGAAGCCGCGCTGTTGAACCTCCGCGAAAGCTCCGTTCTCGATTTCGTCGATTGGCGGCGCGCGGAAGTTCGTCCCGTCCACGATTTCGCGCTGCGCTGCGCGCGGGTGGCGCGGCGATTGGCGGGCGCGACGAGGCACTGTGACCCGGACCACGCCTGGCTCGGCGCCCTCCTGGCGCCGCTCGGGTGGTTGACCGTCTGCGCGGTTGACCCTGCCCGCGCTCAGGCGTGCTTCTCCGACCCCGAACACGCCCGACACCCCGTCGCCGTCGAGAAGAAGCACTGGGGGCACGACGGCGCCGCGCTCGCGCGGCGGTTGGCGCGGCACTGGCGCTTGCCTCCGTGGCTCGCCGCCCTCGTCGGCCATCTCGGGCTGCCGGCGGACGTCGCCGTGAAATTCGGGGCGGTCTCGGCGCTCTTCCACGTGGTTCAGACGGCGGTCGCTCTGGTCCAGGAGCATGAAGCGGGGCTCCGCCTGGAAGTCGGCGCCACGCCCGCCGAGTCGTCGGCCGTCCTTGGCCTGTCGCCGTCGGCCCTCGACGCCCTCGTTCACGACGAGCCGGGCGACCCCGAGGGAGAATACACTCCTCCGGCCGCCTTCCGCCCTCCCGCCGAAGTGCCGCTCTTGGGTGAAGTGCTGCGCCTGGCCGCGGACAACCGCCGGCTGCGCGGTGGGACGACGCTGCGCCGGATCGAGGAGGATCTCGACCACCTTCATGAGTCGCTGCGCGAGGCGCGGGCCGGCGAGGCGGAACGCCTGCAAGCGCAGAAACTCAACGCCCTCGCCGAGTTCGCCGCCGGCGCCGGCCACGAGATCAACAACCCCCTCGCCGTCATCTCCGGGCAGGCGCAGTTCCTGCTCAACAAGCTGCGCGGGCCGCGCTCGCGCCTCCTCGTCGAGGCGAAGAATGGGCACGCCGAGCCGGCCCCGGTCCTCCCCGCCGTCGAGGGGTCCGAGGCGGAGGCGGCGCTGCGCAAGATCGTCGAGCAAGCGCAGCGCGTCCACCAGATTCTTCGCGAGTTGATGCAGTTCGCTCGCCCGCCGCAGCCACACCGTCAGCCGTTCGACCTCGGGGCGCTGTTGCGCGAGGTGGCCGCGTCGCAGGCCGAGTTGGCGGCGCAGCGGCAGGTGCGCCTCGTCTGCACGCCGCCGGAGCAGTCCGTCGCGCTGTACGCCGACCCGGCCCAGGTACGCATGGCGCTGGCGTGTCTGCTGCGCAACGCCGTCGAGGCGGCGCCGGCGGACGGCTGGGCCGGATTGCGCGTCGAGGCGCCGGCGTTCGACCGCGTCGACGTCGTCGTGGAGGACAACGGCGCCGGCCCGCCGCCGCAACAGCGCGAACACCTGTTCGACCCGTTCTACTCCGGGCGCCCCGCCGGGCGCGGCCGCGGCCTCGGTCTGCCGACGGCGTGGCGCCTCGCCCGTCAACACGGCGGCGACGTGCGCTTCGTCGGACTGCCGAACGGGCCGACGCGCTTCGTCCTCAGCCTCGCGCGCACGCCCGAGCCGGCCGAAAACGGCAACGCGGCGGCGCCGGCGCGCAACGGCGCGGTCCATTAGCCGCGTGCGCGGGATCAACTTCTCTGGAGGAGAAAAGCGCCATGGCCGACGGCGCGACACACGCCCTCATCCCCTTCCCGCAACCGTCCCCGTCGGTCGAGGAGCGGTTGGAGCGCGGCGAGGTGATCTTCTTCCACGCCTGCCCCTTCGCCCTGCCCGCCGGCGACGATCTGCTCTTCCTGCTGCGCCAAACCCTGGGCGGGCCGACGCACAAGAACATCAGCCACGACCCGCGCGCCGGCCGCACCGGCGGCTTCCGCCGCGAGTCGCCGGAACAGGCGCGGCGCCTCGGCTCGCTGCTGACGGCGTTCGGGCGCGAGGCGACGGCCTGGCTGTCCACGACGCTGCCGCGCTACGCGGCCGCCTGGCGCCGGGACCGGGTCACGTTTCGCTCCGAGGAGGAGGCGACGCGCAAGCTGCGCCTGAAGGCGCGTAACGACCTCCTCCATATCGACGCTTTTCCGACGCGGCCGACGAACGGCTGGCGCATCCTGCGCTGCTTCGTCAACGTCAACCCGGACGAGCCGCGCGTCTGGGTGACGTCGTCCCCGTTCGCGCGCCTGCTGGAGCGGTACGGCGCCGCCACCGGACTGCCGGGAGGCGCCGACTGGGCGATGCGCGTGCGCGACGGCGTGACGCGCTTGTTCCAGCCGGGACGGCCGGCGCGCTCGCCCTACGACGCCTTCATGCTGCGCTTCCACGATTTCCTCAAGGCGAACGAGGAGTTTCAGGAGCGCGGGCCGAAGCAGTTTTGGAAGTTTCCTCCCGGCGGCGTCTGGCTGGCGCTGACCGATACGTGCAGCCACGCCGTTTTGCGCGGCCGTTACGCCCTGGAGCATTCGTACTTCGTGGCGCCGGAGTCGCTGGCCCTGCCCGCCGAATCGCCGGCGGCGCTGCTGGCACGGGTGTGCGGGCGGCCGGTGCTGGACCGGGCGGCGTGAGCGCGGTAGGGTGGGCTCTCGGCCGCTTGCGGCTTAGCACTTGCTAAGCCGCAAGCGGCCCGTGTGAGACCGCCATGCGCCCGCTCCTATACGGCCTGCTCCACCTCCTCTACCCGGCGGCGTGTCACGTCTGCCGCGTCCCCCTCGCGCCGGCCGCCGGTCCCTTCTGTGACGCTTGCCGTTCCGCCCTCACCGACGACCCGCACGACACCTGCCCGCGCTGCGCCGGCACCGTCGGGCCTTACGCCCACGTCGCGGAAGGCTGCCCGCGCTGCCGTCCGCTCCGACTGCCTTTCGAGCAAGCCGTTCGCCTCGGCTCTTACGAGGGGACGCTGCGCGACGCGATCCTGCGCCTCAAGCACCTTTCCGGCGAGACTTTGGCCGAATTGCTCGGGGAATTGTGGGCGGAGTACGCGGCGCCGCGTTTGACGGCTCTGTCGGCCGACGCGGTCGTGCCGGTGCCGCTGCACTGGCGGCGGCGCCTGGGGCGCGGCTACAACCAGAGCGAAGCCGTCGCCCGCGCCCTCGCCGGGCGCCTGGGCCTGCCGCTCCACCCGAACTGGTTGCGCCGCCTGCGCAACACGGCGATGCAAACGCGACAGAGTCCCACGGCCCGCGCCGACAACGTGCGCGGCGCCTTTCACGCCCGGCCGAGGCCCGAGATCAAGGGGCGGAGCGTTCTGCTCGTCGACGACGTGATGACGACCGGCAGCACCGCCGGCGAAGCGGCCCGCGCCCTTCGCAAAGCTGGCGCCGCCCGCGTCGTCGTCGCGGTGCTGGCGCGCAGCCATTCGTGAAGTTTCGGCGGCGCCGCGCGCAAGGTAGGCGAAATAGCGAACGCATCATCCGCCCGAAGACGGCGCCCGCCCTTTCCCCCCTCCCCCGGTTGACTCAGTCGGGGCCGCGAGCGATACAATGATAGTGCTTCCTAACCACCCGTCCTCCCGCGATACGTGTCGCGGCCGGGCTGGGGCGCTGGGGAGTAAGAAGGCACAGCAGGAACGGCACATGTTGCGGTACAGTCTCGTAATGCTGGCGGGTTTCGTGTCGGCCGGACCCGCCCTGGCGGGGACGTGGGCCGAGGGCCTTTTCGAGGAGAAGAACAAAGACTTCGGGTCGGTCCCGCGCGGGCCGGAATTGACGCACAACTTCCGCATCAAGAACAACACCGGCGGCGCCGTCACCCTCAGCGGCGCCCGCGTCTCCTGCAACATCTGTAGCAGCGTCAGCCTCGTCAAGACGCAGCTCCAGCCGGGCGAGGAGACCACCGTCAACGTCAAGATGCACACCAGCCGCTTCCTCGGCCCCAAGACGATCCACGTCTTCGTGAGCTTCAGCCAGCCGCAGTTCAGCGAAGTTCTCCTTTGGGTGCAGGCCAACGCCCGCGACGACGTCAACGTCGCGCCGGACGCCCTCGCCTTCGGCAGCGTCCGCCGCGGCGCCGCCCCGGCGCTGAGCACCACGATCAGCTTCTACGGCAACCTCGCGTCGCAGGTCGTCGGCGTCGAGAGCGAGACGAATTACATCCAAACCGAGTTCAAAAAGGTCGAGTCGAAGAACGGCACCTCGGAAGCCGCCTACCAGGTGACGGCCAAGGTGCGCGGCGACGCCCCGGCGGGCAAGTGGTACACCGACGTGTGGGTGAAGACGAACAACGCCGCCATGCCGAAGATCCGCGTGCCGCTGACGGTCGAGATCGAATCGGCCCTGAGCGTCAGCCCGTCGGCGGTCAGCCTCGGCTCCGTCAAGGTCGGCGAGTCGGCCGAGCGCAAGGTCATCGTCCGCGGCGTGCAGGCGTTCAAGATCACCGCCCTCAAAGGCGCCGAAGGCCAGATCGAAGTGAAGGACAGCAGCGACGGCAGCAAGCAAGTCCACGTCCTCACGGTGCGCCTCAAGGCGGCCAAGGCCGGCGACCTGAGCCAGACCGTCAAGGTCATCACCGACCTGAAGGACGAAGGCGAGATCGAGTTCCAGGCGAAGGGGCAGGTCGTGCCGTAATCGAAAGAGCCGCGTGGGGGGTGGCGCGGGTTGTTTTGGGAGGGCCCGCGGCCGCCCCCCCGATTTGTTGGCCACCCCCCC
>JBBROG010000027.1:0-45119 GCA_038229635.1 Gemmatales bacterium | reverse complement strand
CGGAGAACAGTGAAACCCAACTCCGCATCAGCGCGATTCATTTCCTGCTACGGAGGGCCACAGGGGTAAGGAGCAAATATCCCTATCGTTACAAGCGGAAGCCCCAAAAGGCCGTAGCCTGATACTTATGGAACAGGCTCTCAGGGATCGACGAGGAGGCGCTGAACGAGGTCGGCTGGTACCGCGCCAACAGCAACGGCCAGGCGCACCCGGTCGGCGAGAAGAAGCCCAACGCCTGGGGCCTCTACGACATGCACGGCAACGTCTGGCAGTGGTGCGCCGACCGGTACGAGCCGTACCCGAAGTTCGCCGTTAAGGATCCAGAAGGATCTAAAGTTGGAGAAGGCCGCGTGTTTCGCGGCGGTTCCTGGTGCCATCCACCGAAGTACTGCCGCGCCGCCTACCGCAGCAGGTTCGCGCCGTCCACCCGCTACGGCGACTTCGGTTGCCGCGTCGTCTTCTGCCCGGACTGATTTACACTGTTCCCCGTCGCCCTGTCACCCTTTTCCCTCCGAGCGAAGAGGGGGCGTCGTGAGCATGAAGATCAGCGCGATTTTGGCGGGCTTCTGGCTGCTGGTCGGCGCGACGCTCCTCGTCGCCGACCCGCAGGAATTGCAGGTGCGCGTCGGCGGGCAAAGCTACTCGGCCGGGTGGGTGGCGCTGCTGCTGGCGGCGTGGAACCTGGTGCGCTGGTGGAGCGTTCGCAGTTCGGGACGACAACAGCGGGCGAGCGACGAGGCGGCGCGGCGGCGCGAGCGGGCGCGGCGAGAACGAGAAGTGCCGCCGGAGGAGCGCAACCCCGACTTCCAGTTCGAGGATCCGCCGACGTCGTGAAGCCGGCTTGCCGTTTCGCGCCCGTCTTGTCACGCGGGCGCGAAACGGCAAGCCGGCTTCACGGCTAGCGGGCTTTACGGCGCCGACTCGAGCGTCACCGCCATGACGACCGGCGCCGTCTGGTCCCCGCCCTTGACGAACTCGATCTTCTCGATCGTGTCCGGCCGCTTCGGCTCCACGGCGAGGTAGCGGAGCTGTTTCCCGCCGAGAGCGAAGGCGAACTGCGAGCCCGGCACGTCGACGCGGCGGATGTAGTCGGAGAAATGCTCGCCGTTGCGCAGCGGGTGGTCCTCCGTCTTGCCGTCGGCGTAGTGCAGGCGGACGATCATCGAGATCGCCCCCTTCTGGCCTCCCGGAAAGCCCCAGCCGCTCACGCCCGAGAGCAGGTGGATCGCCTTCGCCGGCGCGTTGCACGGCAGCGTCACCGACTTCGGCATCTTCGGCGGCACCTGCCCCAGCGGGCCGTTCAGCAGGACCACGTTCCGCACCCGGTCGCCCTGCGGGTCGATCAGGACGAACGGCACGCCCGCGAAGGTCTTCGGCGACCAGTCCCGGAAGACCATGCGCTCGCCCATCACCTCCTCGCCGTTGAACATGCCGCGCGTGCTGACCACCGTCGCGACCCTGTCCAGCGGCAGCGGCAGGTAGCGGCCGCGCTTCGTCAGGAACTCCAGCAGGTTCGTCAGCTCCGCCTCCGACACCTGCTTCTCGAAGCCGTCCGGCATCAGCGACTTCGTCGAGGCCGTAAGGCTGTCAATGTTGTCGCGCAGCACGGTCAGCCGCTTCGCCTGGCTGTCGATCAGCTCGACCGAGGTTCTGGTCTCGGACGCGAGCAGGCCGCTGAGGACGCGGCCGTCCTTGGTTTCGAGGGTGTAGACGCGGAAGTTGCCCTCGACGTTGCGGCTCGGGTCGAGGATGTCGGTCAGCAGGTGTTCCTTGGTGTGGACGGCGACGCCGCTCAGGTCCGGGCCGACCTTGTTGCCCTCGCCGCTGTGCGTGTGGCAGGTGGCGCAGTGCTTGGTGAAGACGGCCTTGCCCGCCGCCGCGTCGCCGGTCCGCTTCGTCAGGACGAGCATCGACTCCAGGACCTTTTGGCGGTCCGGATTGGGCAGTCCGCCGCCGCGGGCGAAGACCGCCTTCGCCCGCGCGGCGATGGCCCGGTCGGGGTGGTCGGCGAGCGCCTGCTTCTGGTCGAGCGGCAGTTCGCCGAGCTGCACCTGGCCCTTGTCGAGGCCGTCGAGCAGTGCCCGCGCCGACTCGGGCCGGGAGGTCATCATGCGCAGGGCGGCGGCGCGCGCGGCGGGCGACCAGCCGCCGGCGCGGCGGATCACCGACGAGCCGAGCGTCGGCACCTGGCTCGACGCCAGCGCGTCGACGAGGCCGGCGGTCAGCGCCGGCGAGTTGCGCGGCGTGACGGCGTCGGCGATGGCCTCGACCACCTCGGCGTCCTCCGGGCGCAGCTCGACGAGTTGTCGCGCGGCGGCGACGCGCTCGGCGTCAGGAGCCTTGGCGTCGCCGACGAGGGCGACGAGGGCTTTCGTCGCCTCCGCCGCGTGCTTCTCGAAGCCTTTGCTGCCCCAGAGCGTGGCGAGGCGAATGAGTTGGCCCTTGGCGCCCGGCCCGACGCGCGTCATGAGGTGGGCCAGCGCCTTTTCCGAGTCGTCATTGAGTGAAGCGGTCTTCCCCTTGGGCCAACCCTTCGCCAGGCCGGCGAGGACGGCTTCCGCGAGTCGCGCGTCGGCGTCGGCGAGGGCGGTCGCCAGGGAACCGGCCGAGGCGCTCGGCCCGCCGCGGGCGTAATGCTCGGCGACGATGCCGGCGACGGTAAGGGCGCGCGGGGCGAGCGGCTCCTTCTCCGAGGCGAGGGTCTTCAGGAATTCGACGCCGTTGGCGGCCGCGGCACTCGTCGCGGCGTCGCCGATCCAGCGGTCGCCGAGGTTGTCCGGCCGGCGCAGGACGGCGACCAGGGCACGAGCCGCGTCGGCGCCGGCGGGCATCTCCGCCACGGCGAGCAGGGCGGCGAGGCGCACCTGGGCGTCGCCGTCGGCCAGTATTCCACTGTCGAGGACGGCCTTGAGCGAGTCGGCGTTACGCGGCAGCACGGCGACGGCGTTGCGGCGGACGCCCGCCGACGGGTGACGGAGCGCGCCCGGCGCCGCCTCCGAGGCGCCGAGACCGTGCAGTGTCCACAGGGCATGAACCACGCCCGCGTTCAGACCGATTTCGTCAACGGACGGGTCGGCCGCCGCTTTCACCAGCGCCGGCACGACGTCAGTCTTGCCGCGCTCCACGAGCAGGCGCTGGGCGTGGCGGCGCCAGAACATATTGTCGCTCTTCAACGTCGCGACAAGCTTTTCGGGCGAGGCGTCCTTCAGGGTGAACGCCGCCGCCGGCTTCGCGTTCTTCGCCACCAGGCGGTAGATGCGGCCGTGCTTCTTGTCGCGCAGCTCGGTCTCGTAGGCGCCGCCCTTGCCGGTCTTCCAGCCGGTCGGCGTCGGGTTGTGCTGCACGATGTAGGCGTACCAGTCGATCAGCCAGACGCTGCCGTCCGGCCCGACCTCGGCCATGATCGGCGCCACCCACTCGTCGTCGCCGGCGAGGAGGTTCCAGCCGTAGCGAGCCTGGAAGTCGCTGCCGTTCGGTTGCAGGACGAACGTCGCCGCCAGGTGGCCCGTCGGGTCGGTGACGAAGGCGGTGCGGTTCCAGTAATCCTTCGGGTAGGCGCGGGCCGTGTAGAGGGCGTGGCCGGCGGCGGCGGTGAAGCCGCCGTGCCAGTCGACCTGCCGCACCTTGTCGGTGATCGGGTGGAACTTGTTGTCCGGAGTGATGCTCTGGAGCGGCCCGCCGGGCGACCAGCCGCGCACCGCCTCGTAGGTGCGGTTCGGGATCGGCAAGTAGACGCTCGGGCAGCCGTTCGCCGTCGAGCCGAACAGCAGCCCCTCCTCGCTGAAGCCGACGCCCCACGAGTTGTTGTTCGTGTTGCGGAGGAATTCGACCCTTGAACCGTCCGATTTCATCCGGTAGAAGCCCTGGGCGAAGCGGTGCCGCTGCCCGCCGACCTCGCCGGAGAAGCCGGAGTAGCCGACCATGCCGTAAAGCCAGTTGTCGAGTCCGTATTGAAGGTTGCTCGGCCCGGCGTGCGTGTCGTTGGTGCCCCAACCGCTGAAGAGGACGCGGCGCTCGTCCGCCTTGCCGTCGCCGTCAGTGTCCTTCAGGAACAGCGTGTGCGGCGCCTGCTGCACCACGACGCCGCCGTTGGCGAAGGCGAGGCTCGTCGGGATGCTCAGCTTGTCGGCGAAGACGGTGACCTTGTCGGCCCGGCCGTCGCCGTCGGTGTCTTCGAGGACCAGAATGCGGTCGCGCCCCTTACCCGCGGGCTGCAGCTCGTTGGGGTAGTCGTAGCTGACGGCGACCCAGAGGCGGCCGCGCTCGTCCCAGGTCATGCAGATCGGCTTGCCGCCCAACTGCTCCTCGGAGGCGAACAGCTTCAGCTCGAAGTCGGTCGGGTGAGTGATGTGCTTCATCGACTCCGCCGGGTCGAGCGGCAGCTGCATCTGCTTGGGGCCTTGCCCGAGGGTGCCCCAGTTCCGGCCGGGCGGGTAGAAGGGAATGTTGGCGTCGACGTACTTGAACGGCTGGACCTCCTTTGTCAGCGGCTTCATCGCGGGGGCGTCGCGGAACGGGCCGGCGGCCGAGGGGTCGCCGCCGACGGCCCAGCGCACGCCGCGCTCGACGAGGTTCTGAAAGCCGGGGTGGCTCCAGGTGCGCTCGTCGTGGCCCCAGGCGGTGTAGAAGACGCGCCCCTTGCCGTGCGTGCGGACCCACGTCCACGGCTCCCTGGCGCCGTTCTCCTCGCGGTACTCGAGGACGGTGCGGTCCTTGTCGTTGTGCTTCGTGTGGACGTAGGTTTCGTCCCAGCTCTCGAAGCCTCCGAAGTCTTTCGTGACGGGGTGGGCGACGCCGGCGACGGTCGTGCGGAAGACGCCGGTGCCGTGGCGCAGGAACTGCGCGCCGACCAGCTCGACGTACTTCGGCGAGTTGAGAAAGCAGTAAGAGGCGCAGTGCAGAGGAATGAACCCCTTACCCGAGGCGACATAGTCGAGGAGGGCTTTCTCCTGCTCCGGTGTGATGGCGGTGGTGTTGGCGTAGACCATGAGGCCGTCGTAGGCGGCGAGGGTCTTGGCGTTAAGGGCGTCGGCCTTGTCGGTGTAAGTCAGGTCGATGCCGCGCTTCGCCAGGACGGGGGCGAGTTGGCGGAAGCGCTCGGCGGGGCGGTGGTGGCCGTTGTCGCCGAGGAAGAGGATCTTGATCGGCTTCGTCTCGGCGGCAGTCAGCGCCGCAACGGAGAGGAGCAGCCACGCGGCTGCCAGGCCGGAACGGAGGCGGGTCATGTCCTACCCTCGGTGCGGAATTCGTCGTGCGCGTCGTCAGTGGTGAGACGGTGTCATCCTACGCCGCTCCGGCCCGCGCGACCGCAGGCAAACACGGTGTTGGCGCGCGAGTCCTCACGGCTTCTTTTCGGCCGGCATGACGAGGAGTTCCTCGCGCCCGTCGGCCCGGCCCGGTTTCGCGACGTCGGGCTTCTTCTCCGGCGCCTTCTTCACTTCGGGCTTGGCCGGCGCGGCTACGGCGCCCGGCTTCGGCGCCCCTTTTTTCTCGGCCCGGAGTCCGTCGCGGACGTCGTTGAGGACGGCCCGCAGTGCGAACGCCTTCTGACGCTCGACCGGCAGGAAGGAGGCGTCGGTCACCGTGGGGCTGACGCGGCTCGCCATCTTGGCGCGCCACGCCGCGTTGGCGTCCACTTCGGCCAGGCCGGTTTCGATCAGCTTTTTGACGGCGGGGCGGTGGGCCAGCAGCGGCGTCAGCCCGTCGAGGGTGCGGCGGAAGTGCTGGACGCACGCCCCCACCTCGTTGGCGTTGTACAGGTCGACGCCGTGGTTGATGACGAAGCGCAGCGAGTCGTACAGGTAGCGGTCGAGCGCCTTGCCGTCGACCGAGACGGCCTTGTCTTCGGCTCGCGCCGCGGCGGACGAGGCGAGGGTGAGCAGGCAGGCGAGCAGGACGGCCGTTCTCGGCCGGGTCGGGGATGGCATCGTTCGTCTCCTCTGCGGGGCGCGCGACGGCGCGCGGCCCGCGGTTCGCTCTCAGGAACAACGTCGCGATCATAAGAAGGACGGGCCGGGCAAGGAAAGGGCTTTTTCCTGACCTTGCATCATTTCGGCGTCTGTTGATAATGGGGCGGCGCTGCCAAGGGAGGCGGCGCTACGCCCGCGCTCGCCGCTCCAGGGAGGGATCATGGCGGACAAAGCGACGCAACTGCTCCTCGACGGCCTCGGCCGCGCCGTCGCCGACCCCGCCGGCCTGCCGCTGCTCGCCGGCAAGGCGGCGCCCGGCCTGTTCGCCGCCGGCGCCGCCGGCAAGCAGGTCGCCCAGCGCTGCAAGGACGAGGGCTATTTGCGCGTTGTCCGCACCGACACCGCCGGCCGCAGTCCCGTCGAAATCTGCGCCATCACCGAGAAAGGGCTGGCCTACCTCCTGGGTCAGGTCAGCCCGCGCCAGGTACTCGAGGACTTCATCCGCGCCCTCGAAGCGCGTCAGACGCAGGCGGGCGATTTGCTCGCCGCCGCCCGCCGTATGCAGGAAACGCTCGAAGCCCTCAAGGCGACCGCCGAGCGCGTCCTGCACCAGGTGGGCAAGCCCTCGGCGCCTCAGGCGGCCGCGTCGTCCAACGGCTCGGAGACGTGGCTCGGGGAGGCGCTGTCGGTCCTGGCCCGCCGCCACGACGCCGGCGCCCCCGACGACTGTCCGCTCCCCGAACTGTTTCGCCAGACCCGTGCGTCGGCGCCGGCGCTGACGATCGGCCACTTTCACGACGGCCTGCGCCGCCTGCTCGCCGACGACCGCGTCTACCTGCACCCCTGGACCGGCCCGCTCTACGACCTGCCCGAGCCGCCTTACGCGCTGCTCGTCGGCCACGAGATCGCTTATTACGCCAGCATCAGGACGTAGTGTTCAGTGTTCAGTGTTCAGTGTTCAGTGTTCAGCAAATGCCTTTCTGAACACTGAACACTGAACACTGAACACTGAACACTGAACACTGAACACTGAACACTGAACACTGAACACTGAACACGGAGGTTCCCATGCCAGCCGCCGTCGCGACACGTCCGCTCGAGGAGCGGGCCCTGGAGGTGCTGCGCCGCTCCGGCAACGCCTTCCGCAACTACTTCGCGCGCAACCCCGACGACGAGGTCTGCGCCCGCTACCACGTCCCCGAGCTGTTCGCCAAGGAGCGCGACATGCTCCTCGGCGTCGTCGACCTGTACCGCTCCGACCCGTCGACGCACTCCGAAGTCGTCCCCGTCCTCGGCAACAAGGGCGCCGGCAAGACGCACCTGCTCCACTCGATCAAGCACGGAGGCGAAGGGGCCTGGCAACTCCTCGTCACGCCGGGAACGTACCAAAAGGATACGGAATTCCTGGAATACCTGCTGTTCCAGCTCATCGACACGCTCCTCGGCGGCGCCAAGCAGAAGGGCGCCCGGCCGCTGGAGTACGTCGGCGAGGAACTGGTGCGCCGGCTGCTCGGCGGCGCCGTCGCCGGCATGACCGCCGAACAGCGCCTCGACCTGTTCCCGGCGCCCGGCCTCGGCGGCTGGGCGAAGCGGCTCGGCCTCGGCTCGTCGCAGGCCCAGGAACGCTCGCAGTGGCTCGTCGATAGTCTGGCGCGGCCGCCGGCGCAGCCGTTCGTTCCGGGCGCGGTCAAGCGCGCCTGCTCCGAAGCCAACCTCGACCCGCGGCGCGCCTGTGACGCCATCTGCGCCTTCGTCGACCGCACCGAGGCGCACAACACGCACGGCCTGATGCGCCGCCACGTTTACCAGGGCTTCGCCCGCGTCGTCCTCCTCGGCGACGAGAGCGACCTGGCCGGCTTCCTCACCTACGGCTTCGCCGAACTGGAGTTCCACGTCCGGCCGAGCCGGCAAGACCTCGTGCTGGCGCTGTTCAAGGTCATCATGGACGTGATGCGCGGCCTGCACATCCCCGTCGTGGTCGCCTTCGACCAGTTGGAAGACCTGCTGCTGGCGCGGCGCAGCGACGACGCCCACCGCGTCGCCGAGGCGTTCTTCGCCGGCATCGTCCAGGGGATGCACCAGATCGACGGCATGTGCTTCCTCATCTTCGCCGAGCGCGGTCTGTGGAACCGCTTCGTGCCGTCGCTGGACGGCTACATTCAGGATCGGCTGAATAATCCCGTCCACGTTCCGGGCCACGGCACGGTGAAGGCGCTGCGCCTGGAGGCGCCGGCGGCGGAGTTGGTGCGGCGCGTCGTCGAGGCGCGGCTGCGGCCGGCGCTGGAAGAACTGCCGGACTACCCGGCGCTGCCGACGCTGTTCCCGTTCACCGAGGAGCAGGTCGAGCGCATCGCCAAGACAGAACCGACGCTGCGCGACATGCTCCAGCAGTTCCGCCACCTGTTCGATCACGTCGTTTACGGAGAGACCACGTCGGCGGGGCCGGAAGAGAAGAGGGTTGAGACGAATCGACTGTCCGGGGCCGCTTGCGGCTTAGCATCATCCGAGCCCGGCGCGAGCGTCGTCAAATCGGTCGTCGTCGTCGAGTCGCCGGCGCGGGCGGCGGTGCCGGACGTCAGCCAGGCGCCGAAGCCGGTCGCGGTGCCGCTGACGCCGCTGGCGGTTTCGCGGGACGGTGCGAAGTCGCAAGCGGCACCGGCGGTCAACTTGCCGGAGTTGTGGGACCAGGAGATGCGCGGCGCCCGCCGCAAGCTGGAGCCCGAAGGCGCCCTCACCGGCGCGACGCGCGAACTGCAAGCGGGCCTCGGCGCCTTCCTGCAATTGTGTCACGAACACGGCGTCAAGGTGGGGCCGTGGCGCTTGCAGCACGTCGTCGGCGAGTGGACCTTCGGCGACCACCCGACCTACGGCGCCATCACGATCGCGCACTGGGTCTGCAAGGACGGCCAGCCGTGGAAGGTCGGCATCGGCCTGTTCCTCGGCCGCGGCCCGGCGAAGCCGAAGGACCTCGGCACCAAGCTGGCGTCGCTCGACGTCGAGCCGTCGGTCATCGACCACCTGATCCTGCTGCGGCCGGAGGACGATCTGGCGCTGACGGGGCGCAGCAAGACGCTGTGGCAGGAGGCGGAGAAGCGCGGCCGGCACGCGCGCCTGGAGGCGGCGAGCCTCGACGGCTTCGCGGTGCTGTACGGCTTCCCGCGCTGGCTGTCGAGCCTGACCGAGACGCTGCCGCAGGGGCAGCCGCTGCCGAACCTCGCCGACCTGTTGCAGGACAAGTGCGAGCGGCTGCTGCAGCAGGTGTGCATGCCGGTGCAGGGCGGGTAAGAGTCATTGGGTTAGCGACGCTTCCGCGAAGCGTCGCTAACCTCGGCCGAATTCGTCGTCCCGCGGCGACCTTGCCCCCCCTCGCCCTCGTATAACAACGGGGGCCGACGTGGCCCGACGCGCGGCGGGGAGCCTCCCCCTCATCCCCTTGTCACACTCCTCAGTCCGGGTGGCTGCCATGAAAACCTCGCAGCTGGTCGTCCTCTTTGTCGCCCTCGTGGTCGTGGTCTTCGTGGCGACCTTCGCCTCGCAGTGGGTGGGAAAGCCGCGCGAGGCCACGCCCCAGAAAGTTGACGTTCCGGCCTCGCCGAAGCAGGACGTCGTGCTGACCTTCCCGACGACCCTGTGGCCGCCGCTCGACCCGGCCGGCGCGCCGACCCTACCCTTGATCCAGGAACGCGGCATTCCGGGGCACAAGGACTTCTGGTTCGCGAACAACAACGACGTCGCCGTCACACTCGGCCTCGGCCAGAAGAACTGCACCTGCACCAACGTGCAGGTGGCGCTCGCCCCGGAGGACTGGGAGAAGCGCCAGGGAAAAGACGCGGCGACGGCCGTGACTCAGGCGGCGCTCGGCGGGGCTGGGCCACTCGCCGTCCTCGCCCCCGCGGCCGGCGCGCCGACGCCGCCCGACAGCGACCTGTCCTGGCGGGCGCTCGAGTCGGAACTCGCCAACCCGGCGGCCAAGGGGTTCGACATCCCCGCCCGCCGGGGCGGCTGGGTCCGCCTCGCCTGGAAGGGCGACAAGGCCGGCGACCAGGCGCTTGAGGCCAAGATGTGGATGCAGACGCCGGCCAGCGGCGTCAGCGAGACGCTCCGCATCGGCGTCAAATTCGTCGAGCCGATCCGCGTCCTGCCGGATACCCGCGAGCGCACCTTCGACATCATCAAGCCCGGCGACAAGCCCAAGGAGACGGCCTTCACCATCCTGTCCGTCACCCGGCGTTCCTTCTCCCTGGTGCCGGAGTCGGACGCCGACCAGAAGACGCGGCACCCGTTCGTGACTCTCGGCAAGCCGGTCCTGTTGACGGGCGAACACCTCGACAAGCTGCAGGAAAGCTTGCGCGTGCCGGCGCTCAGCGCCTACAGCATCCCCGTCACGGTGCGCGAGGAGATCCAGGAAGGCGACAAGGTCCGCCAAATCGACATGGGGCCGTTCCGCGCGACGTTGAAGATGACGTCCGACGTCGGTGACGACCCGGTCATCTTCTTCGTCACCGGCTTCGTCGAGGGCGACGTGACCGTCGTCGGCGACACGTCCACCCGCGACCGCGTCCAATTGGAAACGTTCTCGGGGCGCTCCGGGACCACGCGGACGGTCGCGCTGGAGAGCGATCCGACGGTGAAATTGACGGTCGCCCAGAAGCCGGACTTCATGACGGTCGATCTTAAGGAAGGGGCGTCGGCCTCGGGGCGTAAGACGTGGGCCATGACGCTGACGATCGCGCCGGACGCGGTCAGCGGCGCGTTCCCGCGCACGGACGACGCCCTGCTGCGCGACACGGCCATCTACCTGAACTCGAAGAAGACGGCGTCCGACCTGGGGCGCCGCGTCCGCATCCCGGTCAGCGGCACGGCGAGTCAGCGCTGAGGATTTTCCAGCCGCTTGCGGCTTAGCAATTGCGAAGCCGCGAGCGGCGTCAGAGGGGCGACAAGGATGAAGAATTACAAAGCGGCGGCGCTGCTGCTCACCGTGGCCTGCGCCGTCACCGGCGCGGCGTGCTGGGTGCGCCCCGCGAAGGAGACCCAGGCCGAGACCGGCCAGGCCGATCTGCCGCCGAAGAGTTCGCCGGAGCGCGGCCCGTTCGCCGGTTGGGACAAGCCCGACTTCGTCCTGCTGCTCTCCGCGCAACAGCACGGGTATCTGTTGCCGTGCGGCTGCTCCAGCCCGCAGTACGGCGGCCTGGAGCGGCGCTACAACCTCCTCCAGGAGATGAGGAAGGAGCGCGGCTGGGACGTGCTGCCGCTCGACCTCGGCGACATTCCGCAGATCGAAGCGCCCGCCAAGCTGCCGAACGTGCAGGGCGTCCTCAAATATACCTACGCGATGGAGGCGCTGGCGAAGATGGATTATCTCGCCGTCAGCTTCGGCGAGTACGAAGCCACCCTCGGGCTCGGCAAGCTCCTCGACGAGTACGCCATGAACAACGCCAAGCCGGCCGTCCTCTCCGCCAACCTGCTCGACCGCGCCAAGCTCTTCCCCCACGCGGACCGGCCGTCGAAGACCTACGTCAACGCCCGGGAGACGGCGACGGTCCGCGGCGGGACCAAGGTCAGCGTCCTCGGCATCACCGGGTCGCACGACCGCGACAAGGAGGACGACCCGAAGTCGGTGGCCGAGATCCTCAAAGCGAAGACGTCGGAGTTGCAGTTCGAGCGCGCCGACCGCGCCCTGCCGCCGGCGCTCAAGGAGATGGACGCGGACGGCGTGCGCTTCCGCGTCCTGCTCTACCAGGGGCCGATGGAGAAGGCTCAGCTTCTCGCCAAGGCGTTCCCCGCGTTTAACGTCATCCTGTGTCTGTCGGCGTCCGACCTGGCGTCCATGCGGCCCGTCCTCGCCAACGACGGCGACACCTTCCTCGTCAGCGCCGGCCACAAGGGCAAGAACGTCGTCGCCGTCGGCGTCTGGCGCACCGGCGACACCAAGAAGCCGTTCGACATGAAGTACCAGACGATTAGCCTCGGCGAGGAGTACAAGACGCCCGACGGCAAGGAGGCCGGCAATCCCATCGTCGCCCTCATGGAGCGCTACACCAAGGACTTGAAGGAAGACAAGTACCTCGCGAAGTACGGCCAGAACGCGCACCTGGTGCAGGTCGAGGCGCAGCAGATTGAGAAGTACAAGAAAGAGGTCGCGAATTACGTCGGCTCAGACGCCTGCCGCAAGTGCCACAAGCACGCCTACACGGTGTGGAAGGCGTCCGACCACGCCAAGGCGTACCCGACGCTCGTCAACGCCAAGCGGCCCGGCAACCGGCAGTACGACGCCGAGTGCATCGTCTGCCACACGGTCGGCTTCGGCTACAACACCGGCTTCAAAGATAACGCGAGTCCGGAGATCCTCAAGGCGGTCGGCTGCGAGAGTTGCCACGGGCCGAGCGGGCTGCACGTCGCCCACCCGGACGACGCCGCCCTGCAAGCGCTCCTCAACCCGTGGAAGGCGTCGCCGAAGAAGATGCTGAAAATCGAGGCGCTGTGCCAGCACTGCCACGACTCGGACAACGACGTCCACTGGACGATCGACAAGTGGGAGCAGAAGAACATCGTTCACATGACGCCGTGACGGCGCCGCCGCTCGCGGCTTCGCAAGACCGTGCGAAGCCGCGAGCGGCCCTCTTACGCCTCCTTGAACAACGCCTTCTCGATCTTGTACTCGGCGATCTTCGCCGAGATGCTCCGCCGCGACAGCCCGCAGATCTTGGCGCAGCGGCCGATGTTGCCGTGGCTCTTCTTCAGCGCCTTGCGGATGTACTGCTGCTCGATGTCGGTGGTCAGGTCGCGGAGCAGGTCCGGCAGCGGCTTCTCCAGGTCGATGACGAACGGCTGCTTCGGCGCGTGCGGCGTCAGCACGTCCGGCGGCAGGTCCTCCGGATGGATGGCGTCGCCGCGGCAGGTGACGCTCGCCCGTTCGACGGCGTTCTCCAGCTCGCGGATGTTCCCCGGCCAGCGGTAGTTGAGCAGCACCTCCATCGCCTCGGGCGCGACAAACTTCGGCATCTCGTTCGGCCGCACGTACTTCTGCGTGAAGTGCGTCGCCAGGAGCGGGATGTCCTCCGGGCGGTCGCGCAAGGGCGGCAGGTCGATCTTAACCACGTTCAGGCGGTAATAAAGGTCTTCGCGGAAGGTGCCTTCCTTGACGAGCTTCAGCAGCGAGCGGTTGGTGGCGCCGATGACGCGGACGTCGACCTCGATGCTGTCGGTGCCGCCGACGCGCTCGAAGCGGCGCTCCTGCAAGACGCGCAGCAGCTTGGCCTGCATCGAGGCGGGGATGTCGCCGACCTCGTCGAGGAACAGGGTGCCGCCGTCGGCCAACTCGAAGCGGCCGCGGCGCAGGTTGACGGCGCTGGTGAAGGCGCCCTTTTCGTGGCCGAAGAGTTCGCTTTCGAGGAGGTTTTCCGGCAGGGCGGCGCAGTTGATGGCGACGATCGGCCCGCTGCGGTGGCTCGCCGAGGCGAGGTGGATCGCCTTGGCCACCTGCTCCTTGCCGGTGCCGGTCTCGCCCTCGATGAGGACGGTCGTCGTGGTGCCGGCGACGTTGTTAATCAGCTCGAACACCTGGTGCATGCGCGGGTTCTTGCTGAGGATGTTGTGGAAGGAGTATTTGTCGCGCATCTGGGCGCGGAGGTGGGCGACCTCGTCTTGCAGGGTGCGCTCCTTCAGGGCGCGTTGGACCACGAGGCGCAGGTGCTCGAAGTCGATGGGCTTGGTGATGAAGTCGTAGGCGCCCAGGCGCAGGGCGCGGACGGCATCGTCAACGCCGCCGAAGCCGGTGGTGACGATGACGGTCACGGGCAGGCGTCGCTTTTGCACCTCCTCGATGAGTTGCATACCGCTGAGGCGCGGCATCTTCAGGTCGGTGAGGACGATGCTGTAATTGTTGGAGGCGAGCCGGTCGAGGGCCTCCATCCCGTCGGCGGCGGTCTCGATCAACAGCTTCGGGTCCTGGAAAAGGGCCTGCATCTGCTGGCGGTCCATTTCCTTGTCTTCAACAATGAGGATACGCCTCTGCTGCATCAGCTCGGACTCCGAGGGAGGTGGGTCCGTCTGCGCGGGGGCTTTGGGGGTCCCGGCCGGTGAGAGTTCGCTATGCTCAGCAGGAGCTTGCAAAGTGCGCGCCATTGAATCGTCCTTGTGGGGGAATGGGGTTGCGGCGACGACGAGGGACAAACTGGCGCTTCAACTTCAACAGAGACGAACGCCCGAAGGCCGCACGTCGATGGGAGGCCGACGGAAACGGACGAGGTCACTCAAGCGAGGCTGTGTATAAGAGTAGGATAGCAGGGAAGGAAGCCGCTTGCAAGCGGGTAGGACGTTGCTCGGATTTGGGAAGTCGCTTGCGACACGTGCGAAGGCGTTACACCGTGATCGCCGCGAGCAAATGCCGCACGGCCGCCGCCGGCCCTTCGGCGGCGCCGAAGACGGCGCTGGCCGCCACGAAGACGTTCGCGCCCGCCTGCACGGCCGTCCGTATCGTCTCCGGCCCGATGCCGCCGTCGACTTCCAGCTCGCACGCCGGATGGACGCGGTCGATCAACTCGCGCAGGCGGCGGATGCGCCCCGGGCTCTCCGGCAGAAACGCCTGCCCCGAGAAGCCCGGCTGCACCGTCATGCACAGGGCGACGTCCATCTCGGCGAGGAACGGTTCCAGCGCCTCGACGGGCGTGTCAGGGCGGACGGCGACGCCGGCCTTCTTACCGAGGCCGCGCAGGCGGCGTAGGAACGGCCTCGGGTCGGGCAGCACTTCGAGGTGGGCGATGAGCCCATCGGCGCCCTGGGCGAGGAACAGGTCGACGAAGCGCTCCGGCTGCTCGACCATCAGGTGAACTTCGAGCGGCAGCCGCGTGACGCGCCGCAGTCCGCCGACGACGGCCGGCCCCATGCTGAGGTTGGGGACGAAGTGGCCGTCCATGACGTCGACGTGAATGCGGCCGGCGCCGCCCCGTTCGCTCTCGACGACCTGTTCGCCGAGGCGGGCGAAGTCTGCGGACAGGATCGACGGGGCCAGGACGACCATCGGCTGTTCCTCCTCGGACCTGAGCGAGACGTACTCCTCATTATCGCTCGCGGGCGAACTTCCGCCAGGGCGAACGGCTCGCACACTCATAGCAGGGTGCGTGCGCGGATTCGGGTGGTTCGAGAACTCACGGGCGAAGAGCTCAAGGCCGTCCGGCAAGTCCAGTTTCACGACTATCTCCGTCACAGCCGGTCGAGCGAATCGATCCAGCGTACCAATTCGTCGAGCGCCTTGTCGTCGAGGTACTGGTGCCCCGCCGCCGGCGTCTCGCGGTACACCACCGGGTACTTGTGCTCGATCAGCCGGTCCTTGCTCTCGGCGACGGCCTTGGCGAGCGGATCCTTGTCGCCGGCGTGCAGGAAGAAGGCGAGCGGCTGGCCGATCACCTTCTCCTTCGGCTGGTTCGCCATCGCCGCGCCGGTCGCCGCCACGCCGCGCACCACGTCGCGGTTGTGGAAGCCGACGTACAGCGCCATCTGTCCGCCGACGCCCATGCCGTGGACCACCACGCGGCGGCGGTCGACGGTGTAGTTCGCCAGCGCGTCGCGCGCCACCTCGACCACCACGTCCGACTCGCTCGGCACCCAGCCGGTCGGACTCTCCGCGAGCGGACCCGCCAGGATGATGTGGTTCTCGCGGCAGTAGCTGATCCAGGCGTCCAAAAAGTCGTCAATGTCCTTTTCTTTGTTCTTGCCGACCGGGTGCAACCACACCACGAGGGCGTAGCTGATGTTCGGGTCGTAGTCGCGCGGGACGTAGAGCCAGTAGGCGTGGCTGCCGGAGGCGGTCTTGCGGTTGATGAGGCCGGTGTCGGCCTTCTTGTCGTCCTTCTTCGCCGCCGGCGGAGGCGCGCCGCCGCCGGGCTGCTTGCGCGGCTCCAGCGCTTTCTTGACCGTGGATTCGTCCGGCAGCTTGTCGGGGATGTCGTCGGCGGAGCCCTTCGGCGGCAGCTCGCCGAGCGTCACTTCGAGCGTCTCGGTCTTCTTGCCGTCCTTGCGCAGCACCTCGACCTTGATCTTGTTCCCCGGCGTCGTCGCGCCGAGGAGGCCGGCGAGGTGATCGCGGCCGCTGAACGGCTGGAGCGGACCGGTCATCCCGCCGACCTTGGTGATGCGGTCGCCCTCCTTGACGCCGGCGACGTCCGCCGGACCCTTCGGGTAGACGAAGCGCACGCCGACGCCCGGCTCCGGGTCGTCGCGCAGCGGCAGGATGCCGAGGACCGGCTGGCCGAACGCCGACAGCACGCCGCCGAGGACGAGGTCGGGGAAGGTCTTCTCCTCCTTGCCGCGCCGCACCTTGACCGTGACCTTGTCGCCCTCGTACTTGGTGCCGAGGGCGTGCATGACCTGGGCGTGCATGCGAACCGGCTTGCCGTCGATCTCGATGATGACGTCGCCGGGCTTGAGGCCGGCCTTGGCGGCGGCCGAGTCGGGGGCGACGTTGGCGACGGTCGACGGCGGGCCGTACAGGTCCGCGCTCTGGGCGGTGATGCCGAGCAGCCCGCGGCCGAGGTCCTTGCCCTTCTTGAGACGCGGCAGGGCGGCGTTAATGTCTTCGAGGGGGATGGCGAAGCCGATGCCGGTGTCGTAGTACTCGATGCCGGCGGTCGCCCCCTCCGACTGCGGGTCGGCCGGGATCGTCACGCCGAGGACGCGGCCCTGAATGTCGACGAGAGGCCCGCCGTAGTTGGCCGGCGAGATTTTAGCGTCGGTCTGGAGGGCTTTGCCCCAGATGCGCTCCAGGGCGCTGACGATGCCGACGCTCACCGACGGCGGGCTGGCGGGATTCGGGTCGAGGGTGCGGCCCAAGGCGGCGGCGGTGTAACCGATCTTGATGTCCTTCTTCGGCGCCGCGCCCGGCACGGGCAGGCCGGTCGCGTCGATCTTGAGGAGGGTCAGCATCCGCGTCGTGTCGGTGGCGACGGCCTTGGCGACGTAGCGCTCCTTGTGGCCGGGGACGGCGACGAAGATCGACGTCGGCTTGTTGGCGAAGTTGTACGAGCTGGAGATCACGTAGCCGTCAGCGCTGACGATCAGCCCTGTGGTCGGCCCGGCGGCTTTGCGGACGGGGGCGCCCTGCGGGCCGCTGACGATGACGTCGCGGCCGCCGGACGTCTCGATCTGCACGACGCTCGGCGCCACCTTGCGCACGGCCGCCTTGATCGCCTGCTGCTGCAAGGCGTCGAGGCCGGGCGCCTGGGCGGAAGTCGGCCGCGCGAGACACAGAAGCGCCAGCACGGGCGCGAGGGTTCGGCAGGTCATGGGGGATAGTCCTCGGGTGCGCGGAGCCGCTTGCGGCTGCGCAAGTGCGAAGCCGCGAGCGGCCTTAAGGCTTTTTCCTGGGGAGATCTTCGACCTTCATACTCAGCGTGGTCAGCCGGTCGCCGCGGCGCACCTCGAGCTTGAGGTCAGTCCCCGGCGGATAGCGGTCCATGAGATCCTTGTAGTCCTTGATGCTGACCACCTGCTGGCCGTCGACGTAGACGATGAGGTCGTCCGGCCGCAGCCCGGCCTTGGCGCCCGGCGAGCGCGGCAGCACCTCCTCGACGAACGGCGGCGTCCGCTCGACGACGTTCGGCACCAGGACGACGCCGGTGTAGCCGCCCTGCCCGCCCTTTTTCTCCCTCTTCGGGTTGAGGACGGTCTTGTACTCGCCGCGCATCCCTTTCGCCACGAAGTCGACGACGCTGACCGTCCTCGTCTCTTTCTCGGTCTTGACGTCGAGCTTCGCCTGCACCGGCAGGGCGTAGTTGATCCACGTCTCGCTGAGGGTATTTTTGAGTTCCTTGCCGATGAGGCCGAAGAGCTGCTTGCCGTCGCGGCTGGTGATGACGCCGCCGGAGGCGCCGGGGTTGTTGGTGATGGCGTCGAGGAAGTAGACGTCGCCGTCGTAGGGCGCCTCGAAGATGCCGCGGCGGCCGCGCAACTTCGTGTACGCCGCCACGACGCCGCGCTGCACCGACATCGGCTCGGCGCGCGTCGCGATGTTGTACAGGTTGCCGAAGGCGAGGACCGACGTGCCCGGATCGGCCATCGGCTTGGCCGCCTCCGCCGCGACGTCGAAGTACTTCAGGTTGTCGACCTTTTCCCGGATCTGCAACAGCGCCAAATCGAGTTCCGGCTCGGCGGCGACGACGCGGGCGAAGTAGCGCTCGCCGGTCGGCAGGTGGACGCGCAGGTCCTGCGTCTCCAGCATCTGGCTGGCGAGGGTGAGGACGTGGCCCTCGCGCGAGACGAGGACACCCGCGCCGTAAGCCGGCACGCCACGGTAGCCGCCGGCGCCGAAGATCTTGACGAGCTTGGCGTTGACCTCCTCGGCGACGGAGGCGAAGGAGTCGTCGGCCCGCGCGGGGGCGGCGAGGGCCAGCGCCACGACGGGGAGGATATATCGAAGGGGTTTCATCGTGGGGAAATCTCCGAACATCGCTTGCGGTTTCGCGCCGGCCTGGCAAGACGCGAGCGCTAAGCCGCGAGCGGCTATTTCGCCGCCGCCGTGAACGTGTTGACCTTCAGGAGCGCGTAGCGCTCCTTGCCGTAGCGCACCTCAATCGTGTGCGGCAGCAGTCGTCCGTCAACCTTCTTGTAGTCCGAGAAGTACAGCTCGCACGGGTCGTCCTCGCGCTCGACGACCGAGACCTCGGCGCCGAGCAGCGTGCCGTCGGCGCGGCTGAAGTACCACTTGGCCGGCACGGCGCCGAGCCGCGTGGCGATCACCTCGGCGTCGACGCGCTGCTTGACGAAGTCGGGCTTCTGCCCGTCCGGCGTCGGCGTGTAGAACGGCTCCCAGCCGCCGTGGTGGAAGTCGCTGCCGAAGCCCTTGTCGCCGAGCGCCAGGAGTTGCCGATACTGGAACAGCGCCGCCAGCACGCCGCCGGAGCCGGGCGGGTTCTTGAGGTCGGTCGTCGTCTGCCCCGACTTCAGCGGGTCGAGGTCGTACAGCTCGACGCCGCCGAGGCTGAAGCGGGCGACGGTGTGGACGTCCTTGCCGTCGGCGCCCTTCTCGTCGCGGAGGACGAACTTGACGGTCGTCTTCTTCCCCTTGACCTCGCCCTCGCCGGCGATGACCCACTCGCCGGTGCGGCCGCTGAAGTCGCCGTGGGAGCGGAACGTCTTCAGCAGACGGTCGCGCTCCGCCTTGTTGAAGTAAAAGTTGGCGAAGCCCGGCTTCGCCTGGTACACCTTGGCGACGGCCGGCGGCGGCGGCGGACCCTGCGGGACGGCCGGGGCGTTGGGCTGCGGCTTGTTACCGCTCTCCTCGTCCAGGTCGCGGCGGATGACGCCCATGAGGCGGACCAGCGTCTCGCGCCGCTCGTTCTCGTGGCGGAACACCAGCGGCACGCGCCAGCCGCGCGGGTAGATGCCCAGCACGTTCTTGTAGCCGTTGACGCCGTTGTCCTGGAGCGGCCGGCCGGCGAAGGAGAGCAGGTCGTCGCCCGGCTCGACGCCACGGCGGCGGGCGTCGCACTCCTCAAGGACGGTCGTCACCATCATGCGGGCGGCGCCCTCCTCGGAGCGCTCCTGCACCAGAAAGCCGGTCGAGGCGTGGTCGGTGTCGAGGCCGGCGCGGAGGTGGCCGAGGAAATTCTTGATCTGGTTAATCGAGATCGCGAAGCCGACGCCGACGTTCACGCGGGCGCGCTTCTCGAACATGATGCGGCCGTTGATGCCGACCAGCTCGCCGTCCATGTTGAACAGCGGACCGCCCGAGTTGCCGGGGTTGATCGACGTGTCGACCTGGATGCAGTCGGTGTATTCGAGCAGGCCGCGCCCCTCCGGGTGCTGGTAGCGGTGGACGCCCGAGACCATGCCGAAGGTGACGGTCGGCGTGAAGTCGGTGGCGAGGAGGAATGGGTTGCCCATCGCCATCGACCAGTCGCCGGCGCGGAGCTTGTCGCTGTCGCCGAGCTTGGCGAAGGGGAACTTGTCGCCGTCCTTCTTGGGCAGCAGCTTGACGAGGGCGACGTCACCGACCTTGTCGAGGCCGACGAGGACGGCGTCGTAGAGGACGCCGTCGGACAGTCCGCATTGCATGTACGGCCGTCCGCCGGCGGGTCCGGGGCCGGCGACGACGTGCCAGTTGGTGAGGGCGTAGCCGTCCGCGTCGATGAGGACGCCGGAGCCGCCGCCCTGCCCGCCGGGGGCGAAGACCGCCACGACCGCCGGGCGCACCTTCTCGATGGCCGCGACGCGCTGCGCCTCGGCCTTGAGGACGTCGGGGTGGACGTCGTCGGCTGCCGCGAGAGCCGCGCCGAGGAGGATGATCGCGATGCAGGACTTCATGGAGGCCCCTCGTACTGAGTACTGAGTACCGAGTACTCAGTCGCGTTCACTTACTCACCTTCGCGTCCGCCAGGTCCAGGTGCCGGCCCAGCCCGAGGACGTCGTCCGACGTCACGACGATTTTGAGCTTCTGCACGTCGATGACGTTCAGCGTTTTTTCCACGCCGCCGTCCTTGCGCGTCACCTGCAAGCTCAGCAACTCCTTGCCGTCGGCCTCGACGCGGAGCGTCGTCGGCCCGTCGCTCGCCTGTCCCACGCGGTCGTCGACGCCGGCGACGAACTTGAACTCGCGGAACTCGCCCTCCAGGTCGAACGTCAGCTCGCAGTGCGCGTGCAGGGCCAGCCCCTTCGGGTAGGTCTTCCCGGCCACGCGGATCGGCCCCTCGCCGTCGAGGTTCTTGTCGCGGCGGAAGTGCAACACGCCCGTGAACTCCGAGTTGTCCGTCACCTTGACGCGGGCCAACTCCACGTCGGAGAGGTACGTCAGTTTGCCCTTGCTGTAGTCGAGTTTGGCGACCTCCGCGGGGTCGTAAGCCACGCGGACGCCGCACTGCGCCGTCGCGACGACCTTGTCGCCTTCCAGGGCGACGCCCCGCGCCATGACGCTGCTCCCCTGCTTGTCGAAAAACTTGCACAGGAGCGACGGCTGGTTCGGGTCGGGCGGCCGCAGAAAGAGCAGGCCGTGAATGCGTTCGAGGCGCAGCTCGCGCTTGTCGCCGCCCCTGGGGGTGAAGCCGATCATCTTGCCGTCGTCGGTCGCGTCGCCGAAGGTGCCCTCGACCGTACTGAGTTTGCCCGCCTCGCTCTTGACGACGACGGCGTCGTAGCTGCGCTTCTTGCCGGCGAACAGCCCTTTCCAGTCGGTCACAAGCTTGAGATCCTGCGCCTCCTTCATGACGCTGCCGATGGCGGTGAGCGGCACCTTGACCGTCTGCCCGGACAGGAGCGACAGCGTCGCCTCCTTGCCCTTGAAGGCGACGTCGGCGCAGCGGAGGAGGCTGCGGTCGACCAGCTCGACTTCGGCGTACTTGACGTCGCGCGGCGGCGAGACGGCGGCGAATTCGAGTTGCAGCGTCTGTTCCGTGGGCGTGACGCGGTCCTTGCCGTCCACCTTGAGGACGATCTGCTTGTCGCTGAGGCCGACGAGTTCGCCCTTGAACTTGTCGCCCTTGAGCGGGCGCAGTTCGGGCGTCTCGGCGGCGAGGGCGGCCGACGCACACAGCACCGCCGCCATAACAAGCACACGCTGGAAGAGCATGACGGACCTCATCGATGGGTCGCTGAAGACTCCCGTGCCGCGCATCAATGACTTAAATCCGCGAGATTCTGGCCGAACCACTTGTCGAGGCCCTTTTCCCTGGCCTTCTCCTCGAGGACTTTCAGCACGTCGTCATAGCTGCACTGGCCTGCGGCCGCGTTCTGCATTTCCAGCACGACGTTGTGAAACAGGTCAGCCAAGTGGAACACCAGCTTGTTTCCTTGTTCACGACCTTGCGAGCGCATTTCGAGCAAGGCCCGGAACAAGAGGCTGTGTACGGAGGTGGAAGTCAGATTCCTCGTTGGCGCGATAATCAGATCGCTCCTTTTCGTCCTCGTCAACTCAATGCCAGCGTACCCACCGAGGCGTCGTACTCGAACGCTTGGATGTCAGCATAGCGGGTACGGAAAACCGATTCCACTTGGGCCGTCGTGCAGTTGCCCAGGAGCAGCCAGATCACCTTCGGAGGCCAACCGCGCATCACACTCAAGTTGTTGTAATCGACATCCTTGCTGACGATGGCATACCCGTTGAGCCGGGCATACTCCCAGATTTGGTTGTCATCCGCGCAATCGAGGCCGGCCGTCTGAACGTGGGTGGAATCGGGGAACAGATCGGCCAGGCGGTTGACCAACTTGGGCGACAGGTTCTGGTCGAAAAGCAGCTTCATGCGACCGCCACAAGCATGCCCCGCTCGCGCTCGGCGGCGAACGCCAAGCAAGCCTGGATGTCCTCGGCCTCCAGGTACGGGAAGTCATCGAGAATCTCGGCGACAGTCATTCCGGCCGCGAGATACGAAAGGACGTCGTAGACCGTGATGCGCATGCGGCGGACGCAAGGGCGACCGCCGCGCTTGCCCGGTTCGATCGTGATGCGCGACCGCCACGGCTCGTTCATCCGCCATCTCCCCTCACGAGGACTACTGAGACGTCGTATAGCGCACAAGGCCGCGATCACGTCCGAAGGAGTGACCGCGGCCCCGCGCGTCCGCAAGAGCGTTACCCCTTACCGGGAGCCGCCATCACTCGATTTGGCGATCTCCTTGAAGTACTTCTCGATCACTTCGCGGTAGCGCGGCGGCATGTCGCGCGTCAACTCCAGCATCGCCTTGGCCCGTTCCTTCTCGGGGAGCTTGCCCCAGACTTCGGCGATTTCCCTGAGCTTCTTGGGATCGACCTGGCCCGGCCCGCTGCCGTTGCCACCAAAACTGTCGTTCTGCGGGGAAGTCGATTGCGTGTTATTTCCCGGCTGACCGCCGGGCTGACCACCGCTGGGTCAGGATCCGCCGTTGCTTCAGGACCCCCCGTTTTTGGCCCGATTCTCCATTTCCTTGATGATCTCGTCGAGCCGCGCGACGACGTCTTTCTGGAGCTTCTTCGTCGTCGGCCCGCCGCGCGACAGGTCCAGGCGCCGCTCGATGTTGTCCATCTTGCGGGCGATGCTGCCCAGGTCGCGGTCCTTCCAACTCAGGATGTCGAACACCATCAGGGCGGCGACCGTCTTGTAGCGCTCCGGGGCGTCGGACACGTCGTCGAGCAACCGCACGATGGTGTTGTTCGCCTCGCGGCCCTTCGTCAGGGCGTGCTCGGCGACCGCCTTGTGGAACAGGTAGGCCGCCGGGTCGACGACCTGCTCGGCCTTCACCGAGTTCAGCGTCTCCAGGGCCTCCTCGTAGACGCGGCGGTTCGACAGCGCCTTGGCGTAGGCCAGGGCGAGGTTGGCGCGGTAGAAGGTCGGCCGCTTGGCGTCCTTCAACAGAGCCGGCACTTCCGTCGGAGCGGCGACTTGCGGGTCGCGCGCCTCGGACAGGAGCTTCTTCGCGTCGGCGTCGCCGAGGGTCAGCGTCTCCGCCACCTTGTCGAACAAGGGGCGGTCCGCCGTCCAGATTTCGGCGAACGCCTTCCGCGTCGCGTCGTCGGCCTTGCCGACGCCCTTCAGCCAGGCTTCCGCCTGGGTGCGGGCCGACTCCGCGTCGACGGCGCGGAGGGTGCCGAAGGAAGCGATCTCCTTCGGCGCTTTCTTCTCGGGCGGCGCCTGAGCCCACGCGCTTCCCGTCAGGAAGGCGGCGGCCAGCGCCGGGGCCGAGAACCAGCGAGAAATCCTCACTTGTTCTTCCCCTTGTACAGGTTGTTGGTGACTTCCACGATCTTCGTCTCCCGGTCGGCCAAGCCCTTCAGTTCCTTCTGAAGCATCTCGGCCTTGTCGCGCTCTTGCGGAGTCTTGACCTTGCTCGGGTCGGGAGACTGCTCGCCCTCGTACTCTTTCGAGTAGGTTTCCGTCATGCGGTTGACGCGGAGCTGCATGTTGCGGATCATCTTTAACTCTTGCAGCTCCTCAATGAGCGGTTGGCTGCCGCCGCCCCCGCCGCCCCCGCCGCCTTGAGACTTCTTCTGATTCTCCTGGCGGGCCTTCTTGAGGGCTTCGATCATCTCCTTGAGGCTGTCGATGATCTCGTTCTCGATGGTCACGGTGACGGCGCCGGTGTCGGTCGCGCGCAGGCGCCGGGCGACGTTGACCATGTACTCGATGGTGCCTTCGAGGACGACCGGGAAGGCCACGGCCGAGCCCTCCGCCTCCAGCAGGCGGCGAGCCTCGTTGCCCTCCTTGATGATCCCCTGCTCCTTCTCCTCCAGCTCGTTGCCGCGCTGGCGGTCGATGTTCTCGGGCTTGGCGCCGGGCCGCGCCTGGATGTCCTTGTCGAGGCCGACCGTGTTGTCGCGCACCTCGGTCTGCATGGCCAGCATACGCTCGAAGCGCATCTGCAAGGCGGCGAGGATGCGCTCGATCTCCTCCTCGCGGAGCTGCCGCAGCAGGTCTTCGAGCTTCTTTTGAGCTTCCTTCAGCTTCTTGAGGGCGTCGCCCTGCTTGTTGGAGGCGGCGTCGTTGTTCCCCTTGTTGAGGTCCTTCTCGGCCTCCTTCTGGAACTCGTTGCCTTCCTGGATCTGCTTTTTCCCCTGGAAGTCCTGCGGTTCCTGCGGCGGCTGTTGCTGCTGCGGGTCGGCGGGCTTGCTGCCGCCGGGCTGCTGCTGGCCCTGGCCGCCGCTCTTGCCGCCGCCCGGCTTGCTCTCCGAACCCTGGCCCTCGCCCTTGCTCTCGGAGCCTTTACCTTCGCCCTTGCCGTCGCCCTTGCCCTTGCCTTCACTCTTCTGGCCGGGCTTGGCCTCGCCGTCGCCCTTCTTGCCCTCACCCTTGTTTTCGGCATTCTTCTCCTTCTCGGGGAGCGTCAGAACGCCGGGCTTCTTGGCGTCGCCCTTCTCCTCGCCGGGTTTATCGTCCTTCTTGCCCGACTTCTCTTCGCCGGGCTTGCCTTCCTTACCGCCCTTGTCGCCGCCCTTGGCGTCCTTGGTGTCGTTCTTGCCTTCGCCCTTGCCCTCGCCGGCCTTGCCTTCGCCCTTGCCGGCCTTGCCTTCGGCGCCGGAGCCACTCTTGTTGGAACCCTTGGCGAGCGACTCGGTGTCGTTGGTGACCTTGTTTTGCTCCTTGCCGAGTTGTTCCTTGCCCTTGCGGCCCATCTCGGTGTTGTTGCGCGTGACTTCCTGCTCGCGGATGATGCGTTTCAACTCTTCGAGGCGCTTCATCGCCGCCTCGCGCTCGCGCTTGAGCTGCTCGTCGCGGTTATCGGTCAGGAGCAGTTGCAGGATGGCGCGAATGCGGGCCGTGAGTTGCTCGTTCTCGGTGACCGCCTGATCGACCTGGCTCGCTTCCAGGGCGCTGGTGTTGCGCAGGATGGCGACGAGCTTGTCGAAGCTCTGCTCGACGCCCTCCTCGTTGGCCTTCTCGACGGCCAGCTTGAGGACCTTGGCCTTCTCCTTGTCCTCGGCCTTGGGACTGACGGCCATGCGCTGCGCCAGGCGCAGCAGGGTCGCTTTGAACTCGTTGAATTGGAGTTGGAGCTGGAGCTGCTTGATGGCCAGCTCTTCCTTGGTCGCCTTGGTGTCGAGAGCCGGGCTGCTCTTGTCGATCGCCGGCTTGCCCTTCTCCTTGGTGTCGTCCGCCTGGGCGCCGTCGATGCCGACGAGGACGGCCAGCGCCGCGGCCGTCGGGAACAAGTAGGCCAGTACACGACGCATCATGGACTCGTTCCTCCCGTGAGCCGGGGGCTTTCCCCCAGTGGTGTTTGGTCTCGCGTGCCGCGCGTCACACGAGTTATGACGATCCGCCCGGCCCCACCCAACATCTTAACCGACCCGGAGGGGGCGTGTCACGCTCCATTTGCCGCTTGCGGCTTCGCACCGCGCGTTGCGAAGCCGCAAGCGGCTTACTTCAGCCCCTCCAGCCCCTTGAGGATGTCATCCTCCAGCTGCTTCTTGAGCTTCTTCAGCGTGTCGCCCGTGGCGACCTCCTGCTGCTCGATGTTGCGGACCATCTTGATGAGTTCGTTGATGCCGGCGAGTTGCTGCATCTGGTCGAGGACGCCGGTCAGCTTGCGGACCAACGTGTTCAACCGCTCGCGCGCCTCGTCGGTCGCCTTGCGTCCGGACGCCGTTTTGGCCGACAAATCACCCTCGCCGTCGAGCGCCTTGCGCAGGTCGGCAAGTCCTTGCTTTACCGAAGGGAAGTCCTTTTCGAGGGCGTCCTGCAGCGGGTTGCAAATCTGCTTCTCGACGCGGTCGATCATGCCGGCCTGCACGCGGTTGACGACCATCTCCTGAAGGATACGCCGGTAATCGCCGTGGACCTCGCCGATGATGCCTTCGGCGCGCTCGACCGTCTGCGCGACGTCGTCGGTGCGGACGGCCATGCCGCCGAACTGCTCCGCCTTCAGCGCCGCCGCCGTCAGGTCTTCCTTGATGCGGTCGAGCTTGGCGCCGCCCTCCTGCAAGTTGTTGACGCGGTCGAGGAGCTTGGTGTACAGCCCTTCTTCCTCTTTCGCGATCTCCGACAGCAGCTCGTTCTCGGAGACGATGAGGAACGTCAGCTTCTCCTTGCTGAGGCCGCGGTGCGGGCCGGTCTCGACGTCATTATCGACGGCCTCGACCCACAGTTGCATACGGTAGCGCGGCTGGATGTCGCGCGTCTCGTCCACCTTGAGGCCGAGGCGCTCCGTGTTGAAGAAGTATTCCGGCTCGCGCACTGGGTCGCGCTCGCTGGCGAGCAGCTCGTAGAACTTCGTCAGTTGATGCTCCGGCGGCTTGTCCGCGAGCTGCTTGTCGATCTGCTCCATCGTCCAGAATTCGCGGCGCTGGCTCGGGCTGGCGAGGAGCTGGGCGAACGGCACGATGGGGTACTTCTTGACGCCGCTGTCGGCCTCGGCCTTGGCGGAGGCGGCCTTGGCGTCGCGCGTCACGGCGGCGAGGCGCGCCGCCGCCGCCAACTCCATGCCCAACCCGCCCGGCACCCAATGCAGGGCGCTGATCGCGAGGACGCCGCGCACGCCGCCGTCGGCACCCTTGTCGATCTTGCCGTAGGTGCAGGCGAATTCCAGCGATTCGAGGCCGTAATCGTCCGACACCTTGCCGCGGAGCGGGATGCGCGCTAGCGGCGTGACCAGGTAGCCCTGCGACGTCTTGCGGACGATCTCGGCGCTGACGTCGACGTCCGGCACGGCGTCCTCGATGGGCTTGATGACGATGTGCCGCAGGCCGGTGACGTTGTCGGTGTCCTTGAACTCGAAGTAGAAGTCGTACAGCGGCCGCTCCGGCGTGGCGCGGACGGCGTCGAAGCGGACGCGGAAGGTGCGCGGGTCGAGCAGCTCGACGTCCGCCTTGACCTCGGCGACGCCCTTGCGCGGCGGCGCGATGCGGACGCTGACCAGTTCCTTGTCGGACTTCGCGTTCAGGACGAGGTCGCTGCCGGCGGCCACCGGGTCGATGCGCGACGTGTCGCCGCCGTAGAGCGACACCTGCCGTCCCTTGACGAGTTGCTTCTTCCCCTTAAGAAGGTCCGATTTGCCGCCGGCGACGCGGTAGAACATGTAGGCGGGCCGGTACTCGTCGACGACCAGCTCGACCAGCGACGGCGTCGGCACCACGGTGACGTAGAGCGTCTTGGTGGAGTAGTCCTCGCCGCGGACGGTGAAGCGGATGCTCTCCTTGAGGTCGGTGAACTGTCCGCTATATTCGTTATCGCCCTGGCGCTGGAAGGTCATCTCGCCGCCGCCGTTGGCGCCGCGGTAGACGACGCTGACGGCGCCGGGGACCTTCAGCACGCGTAGGGTGCGCCTCATGGCCGGGTCGGCGGCGCGGCTCTTGAGCCGGTCGAGGACGTTGCCCAGCGCCAGGACGCTGTCGGCGGGGACGTCGGGGTCGGTGCGCGCCTCCTGCTTTTCGAGGCGCAGGTCGATCTCGTCGACGGTCCAGCCGCGGTCGGGGTCGCGCGGCTCGCCCCATTTGAGGGGGACGAGGTCCGCCTTGACCTCTTCGCCGAGCAGGTCGGGGCGGCGGACGAGGTCGTTCCAGGCGAGGGCGCGCCAGCCCTCCTTCGAGCCGGGGTCGGCGACGACCCACTTGACGGCGCGGACGCGCAGCGACGGCGCCGCCTGATCCTTGCCAACGCGCAGGTCGCCGCTCTCGGGCCAGTCGATCACTTCGAGGTGGGCCTGGCGCGGCCAGATGGTGTTTTGCAGGAGGACGTTGCGCTCGACCCAGAGGCCGGCGACGTCGTGGAAGTGGCCGAAGCCGGCGGCGGTGCCGCTACGACTGCCGTCGACCCAGCCCGGCAGGCAAAAGACGACGCCGGCGATCCCGTACATCACCGCCGTCAGGGCGACGACGAGTCCGCCCTGCGTCCAGAGGCGCTTCCAGTCGAACGCCTCGCGGACGGGAACTTGACCGACGCGCTCGGCGGCGTCGTGGATCGTCGCGACGATCATCGGCTCGGAGTAGCCGTACTTCGCCGCCGCCTTCGAGTCGGCCAACTCGACGGCAGTGATGAGGCGGTCGCCGAGTTGTTGCGGGAAGCGCCGCTCCAGGACGAGGGCCAGGGCGTCGTCGTGGAAGTCGTAGTTGAGCCGCTTGACGACGACGAACAGCACCGGGCCGGCGAGGAAGAGGGCGACGAGCAGCGCCGAGCCGACCGGACCCGTCGCGTCGGCGAGGACGCCGGCGCCGTACCAGAGGGCGAGGAAGAAGAGAAGAATCGGGATCGCGAAGGGGACGAGATAGCAGCGGCGGCGGACGAGCAGGACGTTGACCGCCAGGACGACGAGGGCGGCGGCGTCGCCGAGCGGGGCGACCAGCGCGGCGCCGACGACGGCGCCGGCGACCTCCGCGAGGGCGCCGCCGAGCAGGAAGCCGAAGTAACCGCCGAGGAAGCAGCCGGCGCCGGCGCTGGCAGCGCGCAACCAGGCGGAGATCGACGAGCGGCCGCGCACGCCGAGCGCTTCGTGCAGGGCGGTGACGACGGCGCCGGAGACGCCCGCCGCGAGGGCGCCGGTGACGTCGCCGCCGACCAGCGAGCCGAGCCAGGCGCACAGGGCGACCGTCATCGACACGAGCGGCAGACGCAGCCAGACCGGAAGGGTGTGGCGTCCGCCGCCGGCGGCGAAGGCGGTGCGGAGGATGGTGCGGATCTCGTGGCCGGCGAGGCTGACGATCATGCCGCTGCGGACGGCGAACACCGCGCCGAGGAACAAGGCGCCGAGGAAGGCGGCGCGCAGCGGCCGCGGCACTTCCTGGACCCAGTCGAAACGGAAGCCAGCGAAGAAGCCGTAGTCGAAGGCGAGGTCGACCCAGAACCAGAGGGCGAGGAGCGTCACCAGCAAGGCGGCGCCTTCGAGGGCGACGTAGAGGCGGATCGTGCCGCGGACGCGCTCCAGGGGAGAGCGGACGCGCTGCTGGGATTCGCTCAGGTTGCGGGGGGTGACGGTGGCCATGTGAGACTCCAACGCGAGCCGCTTGCGGCTTGGCAAGTGCGAAGCCGCAAGCGGCGGGTTACGCCAGCCGCAACAGCTTGCGCGTCAGCCATTCGACCGACAGCAGCGCGACGACGACGCCCAGCACGATCGACATCGTCAGCGCCGCCTGCTCCTTCGTGTACATCCCGAAGCCGGCGCCGAGCAGCGCCAGCACGATCATCACCGCCACGCCGATGAGCAGCCCGCGCACCGGCTTGCCGAGCGACAGCAGCACCAGCGTCAGCACCACCAGCAGCGCCGCCACGGCCCCGAAAAACGCCCCGGTGCCCATCAGCACCTGCCACAGCGGCACGCCGGTGTCCCACAGGTCCAGCACGGCGCCGCGGTTGCGCACGACGTTCTGCCGCGTCTGCATGCAGTCCGGGATCAATTCCGCCGTTTTCAGGTCGAAGACGAGACGCACCTTGTCCTTCTCGCCGACGGCCGCCGCCGACTTCTCGCCGGGTTTCTCGACCGGTTTGAACTTGGCGAGGGCGCGCGTCAGCTGCGCCTTGGTCGCGTCGTCCAGGCGCGCCAGCACGTCGTCGGCGTCGCTCGCCAGGTCGTAGATGGCGCCGAGGTCGGGCCGCGTGTTCTCCAACTCCGGGTTGACCTCGACGACGGTGAACTTGCTGACCGCCACCTCGTTGCTGTCGGGCAGCCGCATTTCCAGGCCGTACTCGCCCGGCGACTTGACGAGGAAGCGGCCGTTGAACCAGCCCTCCCACTCGCCCGGCGACACCCTCGGCGACATTTCGTATTCCAGCGGGAGGTCTTTGTCGGTCACGCCCGCCGGCAGCTTGAGGGCCATCTTCGGCCGCGCCGTCGCCGACAGCGGCTTGAGGTCCTTGCCGAACATCTGCGCCTGCACGTCGATGTGCCGCCCCGCCGGGAAGGTCTTGCCGAGGTTGGGGATGATGCGCCGCGTCCCCTGGCCGACGCTGCCGGCGGAGGCGTAGCGCGACAGCTTGGTCCAGAAGCGCTCGTGCCAGACCTCGCGGTACTGCCGCAGCCGCCACATCTCGCCGCTGCCGAGCCAGACGACGCGGCCGCGGCCGTAGCGCGGCTGCAACACCAGGTACGGCGCCTCGCGCCCCGAGGCGTCGGCGACGAGCGGGTCGCTGAAGCTGGCCACCGTGACGCAGCCCTCCTTCGGCTTCTGCACCGGGTAGAAGCCGTGGAAGCCGCGCAGCACGCGGTTGCCGTCGCCCTTCGGCCCGAAGAAGAACTCGCCCCAGGCGTCGAGCGGATTCTTCTTGGGATCTTCGTCGTCCAGTTTCAAGAACTCCATGTCCGGGTCGGCGCCGGGGAATTTCAGCCGCACCGGCTCGGACGAGTTGCGCTCCTTCTCCAGGCGGGCGTCCTTGAGGACGACGGGGTAGAGGTCGAGGATCGGTTTAATCCGCTGCGGGTCGGTGCCGGTCTTGACGCCGGAGGCGCCGGGGCGGGCCAGCTCCAACGTGTGGATCGGCCCGGCGACGACGACGAGGCCGCCGCCCTGCTGGCTGACCCACTGCTCGACCAGGGCCGACTGCTCCTTCGACAACTCCGTCCAGTCGGGGTCGAAGGCGACCACCACGTCGTAGTTGGCGAGGTTGTAAACGCGGTCCTCGTTGTCCTTGGTGTCGAGGCGGTCGGGGAAGCGCGTCAGCATGCGCTCCGGCGGCACGTCCTGGACGACGCCGGTGCGGCGGTTCTGGCCGGGGATGCCCTGCAGGTAGATCGACAATTCGACGCGCTTCTTGTCGGCCTCGCGGACCATCATGGAGCGGACGAACTGGTACTCGCGCGAGGCGACGCTGGTGAACAGCAGCACGCGCATCGGCCGCTTGATGACCTTGACGACGACCGGCTCGCGCGTGTGTTCCTTGCCGGCGAAGATTTCGGCGCGGTCCTTGGCGACGCGCGGCACGAAGTTCCATTCGCCCTCGATCAACTCCGGCTTGGTCGACTTGGCGGCGGGTTTGTCGGCTGGCTTCGCCTCGGGCTTCGCCGCCGGCTTCTCTTCCGCGTCGGGCTTGTCGATGGGGGCGTCGCCGAACTCCTCGGGGGCGACGGGGAACTCGGCCTGGGCGCGCGGCGGCTGGGCCGGCTTGAAGGTGACGCGCTTCTCCAGCGTCTTGAACGGCTGGTCCTTGCCCGGCTTGGCGCCGGGCTTGTAGACGTCGAGGAAGACGGTGATTTCGCGGTTGGCGAGGCCGTCGCCGTTGACGTCGACGCTGATGGGGAACGGGTCTTCCGGGCGGGCGGCGTCGGGGCCGCGGGCGTCGGCGATGTCGATGCGCACCGGCTGGCGGTCCTCGCCGACGGCGACGACGAAGACGGGGATCTTGGCGCGGCGGGCGCGGTCGGCGAGGTCCTTGAACGCCTGCGGCGCCCCCTGCGTGCTGCGGCCGTCGGTGAAGATCACGACGCCCTGCACCATGTTGTTGATCTCGCGCGTCAGGAGGCCGAGCGCCGCCTCACCGACGTTGGTGCCGGCGAAGAGGCGCTTCAGCCGCTCTTGACGCTCCGTGAACGCTTTTTTGTCGTCCTCGCCCAGGTTGTCGGCCGGCGCCTGGTCGAACGCCGGCTTCAGCCAGCCGGACCAGTCCTCGCGGGTCATGACGACGCCCTCCGGCTTCGGCTCGTCGCCGGTGCCGCGCGTCAACTCCTCCCACTCCTTGCGCGTCCACTTGCGGCCGTCGCGGAGGTTCAGGAATTCCTCATCGACGCCGAGGCCCCAGCGGTAGACCGTGACCGGGTTGCGCTCCGTCAGGCGCTTGAAGAAGGCGACGTTCGGGTCGGTCAGCAGGCTCAGCACCTTGTCCTGGCGCGTCGGCATCCGCTCGTAGGGGACCGACTCGGACGGCAGGTCGTCCTTGGTCTGCGTCATGCTCGTGGAGACGTCGACGCCGAGGACGACCTTCGACTGCGTCTTGCTTTCCTCCCAATTTTGGAGCGCGGGCAGGAGGAAGACGGCGGCGAGGATGCCGTAGACGGTAAGGCGCAACGCGGCGAGGAAGCTGCCCCAGAACCAGCCGATGGAGCGGCCGTCGCGGACGTACATCCAGACGACGTAGATCGCGCCGACCAGCAGGAGCGGGACGAGGATCCAGAGCCAGACCGTGCCCTCGACCTCGCGGCCGAAGAGGTTGAACGACTCGGTCAGGCGGCGCGCGACGTATTCGCTGGTCTGGGTCGTATTATTATCGTTCATGGGTGATTGACTCGTTGGTTCTCCGCCGCTCGCGGCTTCGCAAGTGCGAAGCCGCGAGCGGCCAAGTCACGCCGCCTCCGCCGCCGCCGCGGGCTGTCCGCCGCCGCGCATCATCGGCGGCAGCATCGACTCGCCGCCCTTGAGGTGGAAGCTCAGGTGGACCGCCAGCGCCTGCTCGACGATCAGCACCATCAGGATGACCAGGTACAGCCACGGCGTCTCCGAGGCGTCCTTGCGCTTCGGCGCGACGTGTTCGCGCAGCCCCATGTCGGGCGTGACGAGCATCACCCGGCCGCGCTCGCCGGCGCCGCCGGAGCGCTCGACGCTCTCCTTGCTGGCGCGCTTCAGGTCGCCCTCGTTCTCCGTGTCGACGTTGTAGACATACGCCCTCTCTTCCGGGTCCGTCGCCGCCTGCCCCGGCGCCGGCTTCGGCTGGAGCTTGAGGAAGTAGACGCCCGGCTGGCGCGCGTCGGCGAAGGAGAACGTCAGCGTCGTGTCCTTGGTGGCGCCGGCGAGGTCCTTCAGCGGAATCCGGTCGCCCCGCGCCGGCTCGGCCGCGGCGCCTTCGCCCTTGGGAGCCGTCGGCGGCGGCTGGTACTCGACGCTCGCCTTCGGCTCGTAGCGGCCGGCGTCGACGACGACTTCGAGCGGGTCGCCGACGTTATAATTGCTCTCCTCGCCGGTGCCGGTGAGCCATTTCTGGAGGTCGAGGATCGTCATGGGGTACGTCCACGACGCCGGGCAGCCGCCGGCCCAGTCGTTCCAGGCGCGGCCCGCCGTCGTCAGGAACGCGACGACCTGCCCCTTGCCGAAGCGGTTCGTCAGCACCAGCGGGTCGCCGTACTGGACCGTCTCGCGCAGGGCGTTGAGCTCGTTGCGCAGCTTTTGGTTCTCAGGCAGGTCCCAGAACTCTTTCAAGTCCGGAAACTTCGTCAGGTCGGCCGGGTTGCCGCGGTCGTTGAGCAATCGTTCGAGGGCGTTGCCGAGCGTGAACAGGGCGTCGCCGGCGAGCGAGTCGCGGACGGCGCGGCGGTGGACCTCCAGCGCCGGCCGGTACTTCTCGTGCTTCTCGTCGCCGACGGGAACCTGGTTGTTCAGCTCGGCGGCGCGGAAGCGGTAGTCTTCCAGCGACTTGCGGTTGGGCAGCGTCACCAGCTCCTTGACCTTGTTCGGGTCGGCGTTCCACTGGAAGCGCGGCAGCGCCGGCCAGTATTGATCGATCAGGAGGAACTTGAACACTTCGCGGTATTTCGCCTGCGCCGCCTCGCGGAAAATCGGGTGGTCGGGGTCGCGCAGGTAGACCTGGTACTGGTTCTCGAACAGGCGCTTCACCTTCTCGTCGGTCTCGAGCTTGTCGGTCGGCCGGGCGGCGAGCGGCACGGGGAAGAGGCCCTGGCCGTTCTTGTAGAGCGCCTCGTTGTAGTGGCCGGCGCGGACCTTGTCGCCGACGAAGAAGGCGACGCGGCCGCCGCGCGTAACGTAGTCTTCGAGGCGCTTGATCGCTTTCTCGCCGAGCGTCGCCACGTTGAGCAGGTAGACGCACGGGTACGGGTCGAGGTCGAGGTCGTCGAGGTCGCGGGCCGTCTTCTGCACCGCGGTGTAGCCCTTGGCGACGCCGAGGACGGTCGCGACGTAGTACGAGTCCTTCTGCACGTTCGGGTTCGCCTCGCTGCCGTCGACCATGAGGACGGGGACCTGTTTGCGCACTTCGACGACCGCGATTCGCGTGTTGTCGGCCTCGACGCCGGCGTCCTCGCCCTGGAGGGTCACGGCCACCTGGTTGTAGCCCGGCTTGTTGAAGCCGATCATGAACGTGTGCTTCGTCTCGCCGACCTTGACGTCGACGGGCTGCGTCGCCTCGAAGCGCACCTCACCGTTGACGCGCGTCTCCAGGAAGACGGCCTTGCGCTCGGCGGCGCTGTAGTTGTGGATGGTGACGGTGAACTGGACCGGCATCCCTTCGGCGGCGAAGCGCGTCTCGGGGCGCAGGTCGGTGATGCCCATGTTGTCGTGGTGCAGGGCGACCGGCTGCTTCTCGCTGCGGTAGGGGTGGGCGACGTCGAGGAGCAGGACGCGCGTGCCGGTGCCGGTGAGGCCGTCGACCTCCTGGGCGAGAGCGTCGGCGTCGGCGCCCGACCAGTCGGCGTCGCGCAGGTCGCTGACGAAGTGCAGGTAGCGCTGCGGCTCCTGCGCCGCGCCAACCTGCTCGCGCGCCCACTTGACCGCCTCGGCCGGCTTGACGTGCAGCAGCGACGGCCGCACGTCGTCGAGCTTCTTGCCGAGGTCGGCGAGCGACTGGTCGTTGAGGCGCTCGCTAAAGATCACATTCTCCAAATTGGAGAGGGTGACGACCTTCATCCGCTGCGGCGAGTTGGCGGTGGCGGCGTCCTTGGCGAGCTGGCGCACACGCTGCCTGGCGACGTCGAACGCCTTCTTCTCGTCGCCCTCCTCCTTCCAGCGGTCGTTCATGCTGAGGGTGTCGTCGAGGACGACGAGGTGCAGCGTGCTGCTCTCGGTGTTGATGATGTTGCCGACGAAGCGGGCGACGAGGAAGCCGGCCAGGGCAATGAGGAGGCAGCGGAGCGCTAAAAGGATCAATTGCTCGATGATGAGGCGGCGGCGGTTGCGCTTCTGCGACTTGAGGAGGAACTCCATCGCGGCCCAGCGCACGCGCTTGAAGCGCATGCGGTTGATGAGATGGATGATGATCGGGGCGCTGACCAGGGCCAGGCCGGCGATCATGAACCCCGGGTGCAGAAACACGTCGAACATGGTGGGGATGCCTTCTCTAGCCGCTTGCGGCTTGGTAAATTGCGAAGCCGCGAGCGGCACGGTCATTGCGCGTGCGAGCCCATCTTCGCCGAGGCGCGGACGGCCATGCGGTGGTGCAGGAACTTGCTGAGGACCGCGTCGAGCGTGTCGCCGGTGCGCACCAGGGCGTAGTCGATGCCCACGCGCGTGCAGCCGCGCCGCACCTCGACCAGATACTCTTCGAGGGCCTCGATGTAGCCGTCGCGCAGGGCGCGCGGGTCGCAGGTCAGTTGCGGCAGCTCCTCCATCCCCTCGAAGCGCGTCGTGCCGGCGAAGGGGAAGGTCAGTTCGTCGTCGTCCATCACATGAAAGACGAGGATGTCGTGGCGGCGCTGCGTCAGCATCTCCAGGCCGCGGAACAGCGCCGGGCGATCGACAAGAAGGTCCGAAATGAGGACGATCATGCCGCGGCTGGGGACGCTCTCGGTGACGCGGCGGAGGATCTTTTCGACGTCGGTCTTCTCGCGCGGCCGGCTGACGTCCATCGCCTTGCAGATCGCGTCGATGTGGCGCTGCTGGCTGCGCGGCGGCACGATCTGGCGCACGTCCGAGTCGAAGGTGATGGCGCCGACGGCGTCCTGCTGGCGGAGCAGCAGGTAGCCGAGGCAGGCGCCGATGGTACAGCCGTAGGCGTACTTGTTGAGGGCGCCACGGCCGTAGTGCATCGACTCGCTGACGTCGACGACGACGTTGCAGCGCAGGTTGGTCTCGGCCTCGTATTGTTTGATGTAATAGCGGTCGGTCTTGGACCAGACTTTCCAGTCGAGGTGGCGGATGTCGTCGCCGGGGGTGTACTCGCGGTGCTGCACGAACTCGACGGAGTGGCCGAAGAACGGGCTGCGGTGCATGCCGGAGATGAAGCCCTCGACGACGTGCTGGGCGCGCAGGTCGAGGCGCGAGATGCGGGCGATCGTTTCCGGGTGCAGGAAACGGCGCGGGTCGTCGGTCTTTGCTGCGGTCGCCATAGGAGTAGTTGCTAGTTGTCAGTTGCTAGTTGCTAGAGAACTGATGAGGCCGTTGAGAATGCGGCCGACTTCAGCGAGGCGGAGGAGGATGGGCTGAACGTCAGCCAGGAAGCCGAGCTTGTGGGCGATCAGCAACTGCGTCTCGACCTCGCACAGGGAACCTCGCGCCTGGCCCAGAAAATGACGGAACTCGCCCGTCGTTAGCCTGCCCTGCCCCTCCGCGATGTTGCTCGGGATGGACACGGCGGCTCGGCGTAGCTGGCTCACTAGCCCGTACCTCTCTTCCGTCGGAAACTCCCGCGTCGCGAGGTACACCTCGGCGACGAGGTCCATCGCCTTTTGCCACGCGATCAGATCCTTATAGTGCTGTTTCATCGGCGTCCTCCGCGGACCCGTTGCCACTCTAGCAACTGACAACTAGCAACTAGCAACTAACTAGCGAAGATCTTCTTGAACCGCTCGTCGCGCGTCAGGTCGCTGTCCTTGTCCGGCGTCTCCTCGAGCAGCTTCTTGATGACCGTGTCGCTCGTCACGCCTTCGCTGGCGGCGGTGAAGTTGGTCAGGATGCGGTGCCGCAGCACCGGATAAGCGAGAGCCTTGACGTCGTCGGTCTGGACGTGGGTGCGGCCGTTGAGCAGGGCGCGCGCCTTGGAGCCGATGACGAGGTTCTGCACGGCGCGCGGGCCGGCGCCCCAGGAGAGCCAGTCCTTGACGAACTTCGGCGTCCCCGGTTCGCCGACGCGCGTCTGCCGCACCAGCGCCAGCGTGTAGCGGATGACGTGGTCCGTCACCGGCACGCGCCGCACCAGCCGCTGCAACGACAGGATCTGTTCGCCGGAGAGGACGGGCGAAATCTCCTCGCTGACGAGCGCCGTAGTGCGGCGGGCGATCTCGAACTCGTCGGTGAACGACGGGTACTTGACGAACACCTTGAACATGAAGCGGTCCTGCTGCGCCTCCGGCAGCGGGTAAGTCCCTTCCTGCTCGATGGGGTTCTGCGTCGCCAGGACGAAGAACGGGTCGTCAAGGCGGTGGCGGACGCGGCCGACGGTGACCTGGCGCTCCTGCATCGCCTCCAGCAGGGCGGCTTGCGTCTTCGGCGGCGTGCGGTTGATCTCGTCGGCGAGGATGACGTTGGCGAACAGCGGGCCGGCGATGAACTTGAACTCGCGGGCGCCGGTCGAGCGGTTCTCCTCGATGACCTCGGTGCCGGTGATGTCGCTGGGCATCAGGTCGGGCGTGAACTGAATGCGGCTGAACGACAGCGACAAACACTTCGACAGCGTCGAGATCATGAGCGTCTTGGCCAGTCCGGGGACGCCCTCCAACATGCAGTGGCCGCGGCTGAACAGCGCGATCAGAAGCTCTTCAATGACTTCGTTCTGGCCGACGATGACGCGGGCCAGCTGCTCCTTGATGTCCTTGAAGCCCTGTTGCAGGCGGCGAACCGAATCCATGTCGTCGGCGGCGAGGACCTCGGTCGAGGTGTCGGGGTTGTGGATCTTGGGGGAGAAGGCGTCACTCATGAGTCGTCTCGTAGGTGCTGGGGGAATGGTCCGCCGCTCGCGGCTCAGCGCTGATAAATCGGCAACGTCGCGTTGTCGAGCTGCAGGATGGTCAGGTGGACGGCGGTGATGAACACGGGGCCGACGTGTCCGCCGCTCCAGCTGCCGTCGCCGCCCTGGCTGCGGATGAGGTTGTCGAACGTCGACTTGCGATACTTGGTCCAGGTCAGCCGGTCGCCCTCGCGCGACTCGGGGAACATCTTCGCCCAGCCCTCGTCGCCGAGGACGTAGACGGCCTGGGCGAAGTAGTAGTGGGTGTACTCGTCGTGCCCGAAGCGGCCGCCGCCGAGGAGCGGGATGTGCTGCTGGCAGAACTTGAACCACGACTTGACGAGCGGCGAGTTGTACTCGCCGGCGCTGAAGCCGCACGAGATGGCCGCCGCCGTCAGCGCCGGCCGGCCGTCGCCGCCGCCGCCGCCGGCCAGGCTGTAGATGACGCCGCCGTTCTGCGTGCTGTCCTTGAGGTACTTGACGGCCTTGTCGATGATCTCCTTCGGGACGACGATGCCGGCGTTGCGGGCGGCGCGGACCGCCTGCACCTGCGTGATCGTCACCGAGCCCTCATCGAAATCGCTGCCGTCGGCGGCGGAGATGTAGCCCCAGCCGCCGCGCGTCGTCTGGGCGCGGCCGCTGAAAGTCACGGCGCGAGTGATGATGTCCTCCAACCGGCGGCGCCGGTCGCCGTCGTCCTCCTCGCCGTAGACGCACGACAGGAACAGCAGGGCGAAGCCGTGGCCGTACATGTAGCGGCCAGCCTCGCCGGGGATGTTCGGGTTGCCGAGCATCCCGTTGGGCATGCTGCGGGCCATGAGCCAGTCGACCGCCTTGCGGATGCGCTCGGCGTACTTGCCTTCCTTGATGGTGCTGCCTTCCATGAGCATCGCCATGCCGGAGATTCCGGTCATGGTGACGGGGTATTGTCCGCCTTGGGCGTCCCAGTGGCCGTCGGCGTACTGCTGCTTCGCCAGCCAGTCGAGGCCCTTGTTGATGCAGTCCTGATACTCCTTCGGCAGTTCGTCCGCGCGGGCGGGCGTGCCGACGAGTAGGGCGGCCAGTCCGAGGAGGGCGGCCGCGAGGAAGGCTGACGTCTTCATCAGGACGGCTCCGTGAATGCCAGGGCCGGAACACGCCAGGAGTGTCCCGTCCTCAAATGACGACCGACGGCGGGGTTTCTCACACGGGGGAGCCCGGAGCGGTCTGGCCGGTGGGTGCGAAGAAAGGGAGGGCCGGAACTCGCGGACTCCGAGGTCAGGCTAGCGGATGGCGCGCCGGGTCGCAAGGGGGCTGAGCCGCTTGCGTTCCTCGGGTCGTCATGATCGGAAGGACAGAGGAGCGGTCAGTCGGGGACGGTGACGGCTTCGCGGCCCGCTCGTGTGGCGAGGGCGGGTAGGATCGCGTCGGCCGAGTAGCGCAGGAAGTGAACCGAGCCGTCGGCGAAAAGGAACTGAGCGCCGCCGCCGACGTGAGGGCTCCAGAAATGGAAGGCGGCGCATTGGTCGGCGAAACGGCCCGGCCCGAAGGCGTACGGGCCGCGCGGGCAACCGGGGCCGTAATAAGCGACGTTGCGCTCGCGCGCGCTGAGAACCATGTCGCCGGAGCCGTCGTCCGCCTGGCCGTTCCCGGCATACCACCAACCGAGACGGCCGTCGGCGCTCGGCGGGCGCTCGCCGACCATCAGTGTCTGACTCGTTCCGTCAAGAATATCCGCGAAGCGGGTTCGGGAGTTGAGGTAGAGGAGGCCGTCCCCGCGGAATTGATTGCTTCCCGACACGCCGAGGTAAGTCGTGAACGCGACTTTCATTCCTCCCACGGTCGATCCGACGCGGAGGGCGCGGCCGTCGGACGGGCAGGCGTAAACGAGCATCACCGTACTCAGGCCGGAGTGCGGGGGGTCGCTCTGGAAGGTTGGGTTTTGGGCATACGCCTGGGTCGTCTGCTTCCACAGAGCGTCCTGTTCCAGGTAGGGAAGAAGCCGGGTATTCCAACTCATGAACGGGTAGGGATCGATGCCGGACCGATCACTCACCCCAGGGGGAAAGAAGTTGAAAACGCCGTGGTAGTGATGAAACGCCAACCCGATTTGCCGAAGGTTGTTGGAACACCGACTGCGATTCGCCGCGTCTCTCACCCGTTGCACGGCGGGAATCAACAGACCGATCAGGACGGCAACGATCGCGATCACGACGATCAACTCCACGAGCGTAAATCCCCGAGGAGTTTTTGTCTTATTCATTTGATGCGGCGCCCCGTCAGGGAATCGGCGAAGGAATGGATCGAGAATAGGCGCCGGGGCGTTTCAACATCGCGCCCCGGCGCTTATTCATTTCGCCATTGACACGGCGATCTCTGAGGACTCGGCATTCCTCTGGCCGTCAGTCCGTTTTCTTCCCATCGACGCACGTATTGCGTCCTGTATACTTAAAACCCTGATCACTGCCGGCCGCCGTGTCACTCGGCGAATCTTGGATTATTACGCCACTGGAACCCTTGTAGTCACAGACGAATTTTGTCTGGACATACCTATACTCTCGGTAAGTATTTCCCGAGCCATCGTTCTGGCCCGTGTTGACGTTGTCGGGGCAGGCGTCAGACTGGGGGCTGGACAACCAAACAGCCCATTGGACAGGCGTAAGCACCCCACCCCCGTCATCGCGTTTGTACCCGAGTGCGTACGCGCCTGCCACCCCCTCCGAACTCAGCGTTCGCCACGCGATCATCTCCTTGCAAGGACACCCCTTGCAGGCCGGAAGATCGGCTTGGAGCGGCTTATTGCCTGCCAGAAAGAAGACGATCAGCAGCATCAGCCAGATCAGGCCGATGTTAAGTTTCTTTCTCACGACTGAATACCCTCCCAGGGCGACGACTCGTTATCCGCGTGCGACCACCGCATCTTGTCGCGCACGAACAAAAACGCTCCGTCGCGATGACGGAAAAAGCGTCCTTGACGAGATTGCTGCTAGTACCTCCGAGAATGAGAGTTCACAATGCCCTACCAAGCGTCGGTGAACGATCTTCCTCAAGTTGGTCGAGTCGGCCGCATTCTTCGGCGCAGGACTACCCCTAGAACGACGACTGCGGACGCGATCACCAAGCTTATCAGCCACCACGCGGAGATCTTCCGACGCTCCGTCCCGTTGTCAATGACGACCTCCGTCAGGTCGCCGTTCTCGTCCGCGCGGTAAAAGTGGCTGTCTTTTATGACGGGGACCGGAATCCCGTTGTCCACTTCGCCCATATCCGTCTTTCTCAAGAGGATACCCGGCTGGACGGGGAACTGGAATTCCGTTTCATTCATCGGCTGATTGACTTCGATGCGTTTCACGCGAAAGCGTTCCAGTTGGTTCACTCGCGATTTTTCCTCGAAGACCGTAATCGTCCAACTCTTCGGCAGCCACCCGGATTTGCTCTTTTCATACTGGACATCCATGTCCCACGCCGGTCGCCCTTTCGAGCCGATCAGGAAGCGGACGACCGAACTGTCTCGATCCACGTCCACCCAGTACTCTTGATACGCGATTTCCGCGCTCTTGTTAAACCCTCGTACGACGGTACAGGGGCGCCCTTCGCGAACGGCTTGCCCGTGGACGGAGCAAGCACTCGAGTCCATCGGCGGAGTTAACTGACCCGGGTAGATGAGTTCGCCGGGAAGCATTACGACTCCGGACGCCAGAAACACGGGCCAGAAGCGCTGCTGGAAGGCCGCGCCCTTGAGGTTGCCCGTATAAACTCCCCCATCCGGTTTCTGCAACGCCGCTCCCCCGGCGCCCTTATCCGCGGCTTCCTGAGGCTCTCGCCATTGGAGCGCGGACCCGTCAAAGAAATTAATCCAGACCTTGCGTTTGCTACTGCCCGTGCGACGATCATAGTCCCGTTCCTCGACTTCGAGCCGGTGGCGATTGGTCGGGAAGTCGAGATGCAGCGACCAACTCATCGGCAGGATGACGTCCCGCGGCGGCGATTCCGGCTTGACGGGCACGCCAAAATCGTCAACGAATGATCCTCTGGGGAAGACTCGTTCCCCTTGCACACTGCACTGAATGCCCCGGACACTTTCTCGCCGCTTTCGCCAGTCGGCGAATATCTTGACCAGGCGCGGGTCGTCTTCTTCACCGCCCTTCGCGCGAACGGGTAACAGGATGGCGAGTGATGCCATCGTCAGGAGCAGCAATCGGGACAACGCCGGCTTGTTCATGTCAAGGCCCCTCTCGTGCGGCACGAAAGTCACTCGTCGCGCGTCGCGAGCCCGGTACAGGAAACTTCCAATCCGATTTTCTCGACACTCTTGTCAGCTTTTCTGATCGAGAAGTAGACCGTATGACTCTGGTGACCTTCTTTGGCCACCTTCCAACTCACTCGCCAGGCCCGGCCCGCCAAGGTATTATCGACGCGAATCGACTCGGCGGAGACGTGCGGGACGTCGCTTTCCGCCTTTTCGATTTCAGCCTCAACTCCGGCGGGCGCCCGCAAGACGACGTCCGCCTCCGCACTATCCCCGACTTGCCTCCCTCCGAACGCCAGAACCGCCGGAAACAGCCCGACCCCCGGCCGCACATCGCCCTCGACGGGTAGAGTGACTCCGGGTAGGGTTTCGCCGTCGGGCGTGAGCAATCGCAGTTCAACTTTCGTCTTGAAATGCCTGGGGGAAAGCGAAGAATTGAGGGTAACAGCTACGTCAAATGTGTTCGCGAGTTCCGGGTGAGGCTCGATCCGGACACTAAGGACGTCCGGGTCCACGCCGGCCACAAGTCGCGGCGTCGGGACATGCGCCGTCGCCATGACGTGGCGCGTCACCGGCTTCTGTCCAGGTGCGGTCAACTCTCCAAAGTCGAGTGCGGAATAATTCAACGTCACACGGCTCCTGACGGTTCCGTGCAGTTGCCAGGGGCGCACACGTTCTCTACGAGTGCTGCCGGTTCGGATGGGAGTCACTTCGCCGACGAACGGACGAGTCGCCCGGCCTATCTCATAGCCCGCCCGTCGGTTGAGGTCCAGCTTCAAGGTCAAGCGCTCGGTCGCGTGCGCCGGAATCGTCAGCGACTTCTCGGCCGCCTCCATACACCCGCAGGAAAGTGAGAAATCGGAAATCTTAATAATCCGGTCCGTGCGATTCTGAATCGGTAAGACCCAGATAAAGTCCTTGTCTTCCCACACCTCGCCCAAGTCGAGAGACGAAGCAGCCACGACGAGGCCGTCGATTTCATACTCGCGCGGAGCCGAGGGCACGGCCTCCTTAGTCTTCGAGCCTAGTTGGTAGGCCGCCGCGCACGAGAGGACAATCGCGCCCAAAATGAGCAACCAGCGCTTTTGGGACAAGGGGGGGGCATTTGTCCACCTTTATCTAGCGTCGATCCGCCTCTCGGGTGACAGTGGTGCAAACACACGCACTCAGGCGGCGACCTGACCTTCCGACCGTCCTTAAGGCACTCCAGAAGGTGCCCACGACCAGTGCGAGCCTAGAATTAAGCTCATGCTAGTCTGGGCCGCTTTGAAAAGCAAGAAATAATCCGAGGAAAAAATTTCGTGAGAGGCGGCGTCCACCGATGACGGGCAGGAACTATTCCCCAGCTCGTAAGGAGGAGAACGGCCGACGGACCCCGCGGGGGCGCCGATAAGTCCGGCGGCGGCAACCCCGACGGGGGACGGTACGGACTTCGTCTTCCACAACCTGGCGGACGGGGAGTACGAGCTGGACGTCAATTGCCACGGGAACCGGTTCAGCGTCAGCGTTGTCGTGGGCGCCGGCCTTCAAGCGATCTCGTTCTCGCGGCGCAATGAGTTGTGATTCTCTCGCCGTGGCGGATCGCAACCGTCTCCCTACCCCCGCAGGCGCCACTTGACGCGCGTGTAGGCGATGCGGAACCCGTGCCGCTCGGCGTTGCGCTGCGAGGCGCTGCCGGGGAGGGCACACATCATCGCCAGGTCGCAACCCTCCTCGGCGGCGGCGCGCAGGCGCCCCTCCAGGAGGGCCAGTTGTGCCCCCCGGTTCCGCGCCGCCGGGATCGTGCTGGCCCCGCACAGCAGCGCCACCCCGTCGTGGATACTCAGCACGCCCGCCGCGACCGCCCGGCCGTCCATCTCCGCCACGAACGCGCGGCCGCCCGGTCTCAGGGCGCTGATGCGCCCCATGTCCAACATCTGGTCGGCGAACTCGGCGTGTTCGGCCCAACCCTCGGCCATCGTCCGCGCCCACGGCTCCACGTCGTCGTCACCGATTAATCGCACCCGGATGTTCTCGTTTCGTGCCGACGTCTCGCGGGCGCCGAGGCGGACCGGGCGGAACATGACGCTGGTGAACTCGAAGGGCTGGTAGCCGCGCTCGCTCAGCAGCACCGGCAAGGCGGCGTCGGCGAGCGGGCTGACCTCGTGGTAGACCGGCGCCCCGCGCTCGCGGAAGAACGCTTCGAGGGCGTCCATCTCGACCCCCGTCACCTTCTGATACAAGCCGAGTCCGAAGGTCTGCGTCAGGGGCGACGCCGCGCCGTCGTAGACGGCGTAGGCGCCGGCGACTTCGACCCGGCACGCGCCGCTCTCGGGCTGAAGTTTTGCCCTGGTCTCGATGAAGGCCGCGCCGGCTCGCGCCTCGGTCCCTTCGAGGCGCCGCGACAGGGCCAGGTCCGAGAAGGGGAACGATTCTTCGCTTGCAGCGCTCATGGGACCGACCCTCGGCGTTCGTGATGCGACGTCTTTGCTTAGCATCCGAGACGTCGCGTCGGGCGTCAAGGTTCGCGGCGCTTCGGTCGGGTGTGAGAGACGGTCGACGGGCCGGGAGTCCGTGGGTACGATGGACGGCGTGTGTCGTGGAGCAACACGCGAAGCGGGAACGACGATGACAGTCACCTTCCACTTGCCGCCGGCCGTCGAACGCGAGTTGACGGAAAGGGCCACGAAGAGCGGCCAGACGTTGGCGGAATACCTCCAGGGCTTGGCCGTGCGTGAGGCGGTCGCGACGGCCGAACCGACCGTCTCTTACCCGCCCGGATTGTCCACGCCCGAGGAGAGGTCGAAGGCCCTTCGGGAGTGGGCCGCGAGCCATCCTCGGGTCGAGCATTTCGTGGACGACAGCCGCGAAAGCCTTTACGACGGACGGGGCGAATGAACGTCCTCCTCGACACGAACGTCGTGAGCCGCATGGCTCAACCGGGGCACTCTCACCACCGCGTCGCCCTCGACTTGTTTTTCGGGCGCCAAGCCGTAGATGAAATTGTCCCCGGGTTGCGCTCCACCCAGGCTACCATCCGTCACCCGCTCCGCGGGTTCAATACATGAACACGTCCGCGTGG
>JBBROG010000026.1:0-45488 GCA_038229635.1 Gemmatales bacterium | reverse complement strand
GGGATTAACCGCCCCCGGTGGGGGTTGCGCGCCGGGGCCTGGGGGGCGGGGGCGCGAAACCGCAAGCGGCGGTCACAGCCGGAAGATCAGCCGCCGCTCGTGCCGCGCCAGCGTCAGCGCGGCGGCGCCGACGGCGGCCAGGACGGTCGCGCCCGCCGCCAGGAGCGTGAACGCCGACGGCGCCGCCCCGTCGCGGATCGGCTGCCGCACCAACTCCAGCACGCTGAACACCGGGTTGGCCCGCGCCAGCCAACCCAGGCCGCGGGCCTCCAGCAATTGAACCTCATAAAGGATCGGCGTCGCGTAAAACAGCAGCTGCATGCCGATCTCACACAGGTGTTGCGTGTCCTGGAAGAAGACGTTGGCGAAGCCCGCCAAAAGCGCGATCGCCCAGCCGAGCAGCAGCAGGGCGACGAGGCTCAGCGGCAGCGTCGCCAGCGCCGGCAGGTTGGCCAGCGAGCCGTTCAGGATCCACGTCAGCACGACCACCACGCCCAGCGCGATGAGGAAGTGGACCATCGCCCCGAGGGCGGTCCGCAGCGGGTAGATCGCCAGCGGCGCCGGGTACTGCCGGATGTACGACTCGCCGCCGTGCAGGCAGCGGCAGCCATGCAGCGCGCAGCTGAGCAGGTAATTCCACGTCACCAGACCGCTCATGACGTAGGCGGCGGTCTCGCGCACGCTGCGGCCGGTGAGGACGTAGAGCGCCAGGCAGATCGTCGCCGTCATCGCCAGCGGCTGGAGGAGCGACCAGCCGAGGCCGAGGACGGAGCGCCGGTAGCGCGTCGACAGGTCCATCCGGACCAGCGACAGCCAGAAGTGGCGGCACTTCCACACCGCCGCCAGGTAGTTCCTCATGCCCCCTCCTCAGCCCGCGCGGCGCACCCACGACCACAACCGGCCCAGCGTCCCGGCCGGCCGCGGCGGCAGGACGTCTGCCGGCAAGAGCGGCGCCAGGTCGCGGCGCGGCGCCTCGGCCGTCGGCCGCAGCAGCGCCTTCAGCGACGACCGATGCACCACAAGGTCATACGCCGACAGGCCCGCCCGCCCGAACATCAAGGCGTACTCGTCCAGCGAAAAGCTCTGCTCGTTGATGCCCTGTTCCAACTCGCGAATGTAGCCGGGGTCGGCGTGCGGCAGCCGGGCGTGGTTGCACGGCTCGCACATCACCGCGAGGAAGCCGTCCGGCTTCACCAGGCGGCGCAGCCCGCGCAGCACGGCGGCCGGGTCGACGAAGTGGTGCAGCGTCGCGAACATGACGATGCCGTCGAAGCAGCCGTCGACGAACGGCATGTCGCCGGCGTCGGCGGCGACGAAGTGGACGTCGCGCGGCGCGGCCAGCGCCCCCACTTGCAGCGTCTGCACGTCGATGTCGACGTTGTACAGCTCGCAGCCCGCCGTCCCCATCTGCGGGTGGCAGCAGCCGCCCACCTCCAGGAGGCGCAGGCCGGGCCGGCGGCGCCGCTCGACCTCGGCGAGGACCATGTCGCGGCCGACGACGTGGTCCAGCGCGTAGTTCTCGTTGCCCGTCTTGGTGACGCGCCAGTGCGCCGGCGGCGCCTCGGCGGCGTCGCGGCGCAGCTCGACCGGGACGGCCGCCGCCAACTCGTCGAGCCAGCGGCGCCCTTCGTGTACGAGCGTCAGTTCCAGGCACGCCGGCCCCTCGCGCCGCGGCGTCCGCACCAGGATCGGCAGCGTCAGCGAGCGGCCGGGGCGGAGGTCGATCAGGAGCGGCGTCCGGATTCCCTCGCGGGCGAGGGAGCGGCCGCCGGGCTCGCGCCAGTGGTAGGCGACGTTGACCGGGTTCCGGCCGCGCGACGAGATCACCGAGCGGCCCGTGTTCGTCAGGCGCACGTTGACCGACAGTTTCTTGTTGGGCGGGAGGCGGTCCGGGATGTGGTGCGCCGTGAAGGCCGCGCGCACGTCTTCGTTGACGGGGCAGTCGGCGAAGCTCTCCTGCAAGTTCTGGCGCGGGGCGGCGGCGGCGACCGCCTCGTCGTTGCCCGCGCCCGAAGCGGCGAGAGTGGCGCGAACGCGCTCCAGAAAGTAATTATTTTCGGCGGTCAGCCCGACGTCGGGCAGGTCGTAATTCCAGGCGAGAATTTCGCGGAGCCCGGCGACCTTGTCGGGCGCCGGCTCGATGCCGACGGCCCCGCAGACGGCGCGGCCGAGGTCGTCGCCCAGGGCGAAGCCCGACGGCCGCCAGGAGACGTTCCGCATCAGCAGCGGCACGCCGGCGCGGACAGGGTACGCCGTGCCGCAGGCGCGACAGGTGCAGGCCGTCGCGGTCGTCGTTACCTCGGAGCCCCCGCAGGCGAGGCACTTGTAGACACGATCCATCTTTGTCCTCACGGGTCCGGTCCGCGTGTCCCGCCCGAGCTATACCCGCGACGGCGAGCCGGTGTCAACGACAACCGCGCCGGGCTCGCCGCTCACGCGACCAGGCGGGCGATCTGCCCCGCCACCGGCCGCAGCGCCTTCGCGCTGTCGGTACACCAGGCACTCATCTCGGCGCCGGCGCGCTCGGCGAGGTAGTAGCTCAGGGCGCGCGGCCGATACTGGCGCGCCTCCTCGCAGAGTCCCAGGAGCGCCTCGACGTAGGCCCCCGGCGCGTGATGCTCTTGCAGGTAGCGGCGCCCGCACTCGCCCATCCGCGCGAAGGCCGCGGGGTCGCGGAGGAAGTCGTCGAGGTGGCGGCGCACGTCTTCGACTTCATGGCCGGGGCGGACGTGGGCCACCGCGGACGCCGGCAGGGTCGCGTACCAGCCGACCCGCGACACGAGCGTTGGCAGGGCGTGGTCCCAGATACGCAGCTGGCTGATCGAGCCTTCGCCCAGCGTCGGGAAGCGCAGGTTGATCGCCAGATGTGCCGACGCCAGCGCCGCGTCGAGCTCGGCGTCGGCGACGTAGCCGTGCAGCGTGACCCGGCCGCGCAGCGCCGGCGCCTTGGCCAGCTGTTCGATGTGCCGCGGGTCCCACAACGACCCGTAGACGTGCAGGTGGAAACGGTCGCGCCGCTCCGCATGGGCCAGCGCCTCCAGGACGTATTCCAGGCGGCGATTGGCGCTGATGTGGCCGAAGACGATGAGCTGATAGGGCATGCCGTCGCGCGGCGGCGGGGCCGGCCGAGGCGTCGCGCGGTACGCGAGCGGGTGGCAGGCGAGGGGCCAGCGCCGCCGCGGCTTCAACTCCTCGTAGGCGGCGGGCGTGTGGACGAAGACGCCGAGGGCGCCTTCGACGGCCAGCTCGGTCAGCGGGCAGCGCTCGGCCACGTACTCCGGCGGGACGCGGTGGTCCCAGAACTCGGCGGCGAGGGCGCGGCCGTTCGCGCCGTAAACGCGCTCCATGTGGGCGCAGTAGCCGGCCCGGTCCTTCAGTCTTTGACGGTAGAGATTGACGAAGAAGTGCGGCAGGCTGACGTCGTGCAGGACGACGAGGCCCGGCTGACGGCGACTGACGAGCCACGGCCCGCCGTGATGCTCCTGGTTGTTGCCGACGTGGTAGACGCTCAGGTCGGCGCGGTTCAGGTCGGCCCAGGCGATCTGGTCGGGCTGGTAGCGGCGCACCTCGGCCCGCGCGTCGAGGACGTCGCAGCGCTCCTGGTCGGTCCAGACGACGACCTCGGCGCGGTCGCACAGCGCGGGGAGGAGGTGCGCGGCGTACTCGGCGACGCCCGTGCCGGCCGGCGGCAGGGGGGAGAACCAGTTGATCTTCATGCGGCCAGCCTCTCGACGACCCGCTGCCAGCTGATGCCCAGCGCCTCGTAGTGTGCCCGCCCCGCCTCGCCCAGGGACCGCGCCAGGCCCCGGTCGCCCCACAGCCGGTCCAGCGCCGCCGCCAGCCCCTCGGCCGTCGGCTCCGCCACCAGCCCCGTCCGGCCGTCCACGACGAACTCCAGCGGGCCGCCGGAATCGGCGCAGGTGACGACCGCCTTCGACGACAGCATCGCCTCCAGCGTCACGTAGCCGTAGTCCTCGTCCAAAGGCGGGAAGATCACACCCAAACAACGCGCGTACTCACGGCGCTTGTCTTCCTCGCTCACCTGCCCCAGCCACTCCACGCGCCGGCGGACGCCCAGGCGCCCGGCCTCCGCCTCCAGCTCGCGGAGGCTGTCCGGGCGCAGGCCGGCGCCGGCGAAGCGGACGCGCACCGGCTGGCGGGTGTGCGCCAAAGCCCGCAGCACCAACGCCTGGCGCTTCAGCCCCTCCAGCCGGCTGGGGAAGAAGAAGAAGTCTTCCGCCGGCGCGCGGTAGAACTTGTCGGCGTGTTGCGGCGGGTGGTACAGCGGCGTCGAGTCGAGGCCGTTGTACTTCTTCAGTCGCTTGCTGACGTTGGCGGCGTTGGTATAGATCGCCCTCGCCTCGGGCAGCAGCCGCCGATCCGCTTCCCGGATGGCGTTCCGCACCCGCGCCCCGCCGGGGGAGTCGCGCATCTCGTTGAGCGGGCTGTCCCAGAGGTCGTAGGCGGGCCGGTGCTGGTGGAGGACCCAGTGAACCTTGTTGGGGTGGCGGACGAAGTAGGCGGGGAACTTGAGGCCGATGACGCGGTCGACGGCGGCGCCGCAGCTGGCGGTGACGTCGAGCAGGCGGCAGGCGAGCATCAGGTCGAGGATGCGCTCGGGCGGATACCACTTGAACGGCACCGCCACGACCTCCGCCTCGTGCCCCGCCGCCGACAAAGCGTCGCGCAGGCCCGCGGCGTGGACCTCCGCCCCGCCCCAGACGAACGGGACTTTCACGGTCGCGATGAGTACTCTCATTGGCGCCTCACTCCTTCCGACAAGGTCGGCGGCCGGCCGTTATGCGGCCAGCCTCTGCACGACCGTGTCCCAGGAGATGCCCAGCGCCTCGTAGTGTGCCCGCCCCGCCTCGCCCAGGGACCGCGCCAGGCCGCGGTCGCCCCACAGCCGGTCCAGCGCCGCCGCCAGCCCCTCGGCCGTCGGCTCCGCCACCAGCCCCGTCCGGCCGTCCACGACGAACTCCAGCGGGCCGCCGGAATCGGCGCAGGTCACGACCGCCTTCGACGACAGCATCGCCTCCAGCGTCACGTAACCGTAGTCCTCGTCCAAAGGCGGGAAGATCACTCCCAAACAACGCGCGTACTCCCGGCGCATGCGCTCGTCGTCGACGCGGCCGAGCCACTCCACGCGGCCCTCGACGCCGAGTTCGCGAGCCCGCGCCTCCAGTTCCGCCTGCCCGCTGCCGGCGTCGCCGGCGCCGGCGAAGCGGACGCGTACCGGCCGGCTCGTCTTCGCCAGCGCCTCCAGGACGAGTCCCTGTCGCTTCAGAGGGCCGAGGCGGCTCGGGAAGAAAAAAGCGTCGTCGTAGCCGGCGCAGAAGAGCTTGTCGGCGTGCCGCGGCGGGTGGTACAGCGGCGTCGAATCGAGGCCGCTGTACTCCTTGAGGCGGCGGCTGACGTTGCCGGCGATGGTGTAGATGGCCTTGGCCTCGGGCAGCAGGCGCTGGTCGGCGTCCCGGATCGCGTCGCGCACCTGAGTCCCGTTGGGGAAGCGAATCAGGTCGCCGCACTCGTGGTCCCAGAGGTCGTAGGCGGGTCGGTGCTGATGGAGGACCCAGTGGACCTTGTTGGGGTGGCGGACGAAGTAGGCGGGGAACTTGAGGCCGATGACGCGGTCGACGGCGGCGCCGCAGCTGGCGGTGACGTCGAGCAGGCGGCAGGCGAGCATCAGGTCGAGGATGCGCTCGGGCGGGTACCACTTGAACGGCACCGCCACGACCTCCGCCTCATGCCCCGCCGCCGCCAGGGCGTCGCGCAGGCCCTCCGCCAGGACCTCCGCCCCGCCGCGCACGAACGCCACTTGCACGGTCGTAATGAGGATTCGCATGGTGTTCCGGCGTAGGCCCCCCTCTCCCCAAAGGGGAGAGGGGGGAAGAATGTCACTTCGCCTTGCGCCCGACGAGGCCCAGGTCCGGCGCCGCGTAGAAGCGCAGCTTGAACGTCTCGATGACCGGGTTCAGGTTCGGCGCCAGCGGGTGGTCGTCGGGCAGCAGCCGCACCGGGTCTTCGAGCCGGCCTTCCTTCAGCCGCAACAACTCGACGTTGACCAGCCCGCGCTGCTCGGCCATCAGCCGGATCGTCCCCGGAAACAGCGGCTTCTGGTGCGTCGGGTCAATGAAGAAGTTACACGACCCGACAACGATGTTTTCCGGGTTCGGCGTCTCGAAGATCGCGACGCCGCCCGGCTTCAGGACGCGCACGATTTCGTCGAGGAAGGCGAGGAGGACCGGCAGCGGCAGGTGCTCCAGGACGTGGAACGCCGTCACCGCGCCGAGGCTCGCGTCCGGCAGCGTGCGCAAGTAGGCGATGCCGTCGGACTCGACGACGTCGCGGCCGCGCTCGCGCCCCTCCTTCACCAGGACGCGATTCGTCTCGACGCCGCGGCCGCGCAGCCCGGCCTCGTCCAGCAGGTCGAGCCACTCGCCGCGGCCGCAGCCGACGTCGACCAGCGGCCGCGCCTCGGTGCCGGCTTCGGCGTCCGCCAGGTACGGGAGGTAAACGCGCAGGCGTTCCTTGATTTCTTCGCGGCTGCCGCGAAACTCGTCCTCCAGCGCGATGTAAAGCGCCTCGGTGGCGTGGTCTTCTTCGCTGACGAAGCGCCGCAGCTGCCCCTCGTCGAACGGCTCGGGCAGCCGCCGCCGCGCTTCCTCGATGAGGATGTTGAGGCGCCGCTCCTGCGCCACCAGGCCGGCGCGGGCGTGTGCCAGGCTGCCGTCCAGGACGCGGATTCGCTTCGCCTGCTCGTTGGCCAAAGTTTCCAAGCGCTGACAGTTCTCTTGCAGCTGGCGGCGCTGCTCCTCCTCGAAGCGGCGCAGGCCGGACGTCAGGTCGCGGACGGCGCTGAGCAGCGACAGGTTGTACTGGCGCTGACGGTTGGTCACGACGCGCGACAAGAAGAGGACGCCGCGGGCGACGAAGCGCGCGACGCGCCGCTTCAGGCCGCTGAGGCTCCTCATCGGCGGCAGGGCGGCGCCGGCGTGGGCGTTCTCCTCGGCGAGGTCGAGGTCGTTCGTCAGGCGGTTCCAGTCGACGACGGAGCGGGCGGCGTGGCCGTGGGCGCCGCCGTGGCCGTTGCGGCCGTGGTGGCGGGCGATCTCCTCGCCGATGACCGCCGTCAGGGCGTCGACGCCAATTTCGGCCGGGGCGAGGGCGCCGCGGTGATGCGTGAGGCCGTTCGTGGACATGCGGGGACTCCGTTCCCGTGGATACTCGCCCTTCGCCGCTTGCGGCTTCGCACGTGCGAAGCCGCAAGCGGCGAAGTCACGCCGCGCGCCGCGCCGGCCGCGCCGCGCCGCCGCCCAGGGCCGCGAGGTCGGCGTCGACCATCGTGCGCACCAGCCCCTCGAAGCTCACCGCCGGCTCCCAGCCGAGTTGGCGCCGCGCCTTCGTCGGGTCGCCCAGCAGCAGGTCGACTTCCGCCGGTCGGTAGAATCGCGGGTCGACGACGACGTGCGCCTTCCAGTCGAGTCCGGCGTGGTCGAAGGCGACGCGGACGAACTCCTCGACGCTGTGCGTCGCGCCGGTGCCGATGACGTAGTCGTCCGGCTTGTCTTGCTGCAGCATCAGCCACATGGCGCGGACGTAATCGCCGGCGAAGCCCCAGTCGCGCTTCGCCTGCAAGTTGCCCAGCCGCAGTTCCTTCGCCAGGCCGAGGCGGATCTTCGCCACGCCGTGCGTGATCTTCCGCGTCACGAATTCCAGGCCGCGCCGCGGCGACTCGTGGTTGAACAGGATGCCGGAGCAGGCGAACAGGTTATAGCTCTCGCGGTAGTTGACGGTGATGAAGTGGCCGTAGACCTTGGCGACGCCGTAGGGGCTGCGCGGGTGGAACGGCGTCTCCTCGCGCTGCGGCGTTTCGTGGACCTTGCCGTACATCTCGCTCGACGACGCCTGGTAGAAGCGCGCCTCCGGGCAGACCTGGCGCAGCGCCTCCAGCAGGCGCGTCACGCCGACGCCGGTGAACTCGGCGGTCAGCACCGGCTGCTGCCAGCTCGTCGGCACGAAGCTCATGGCGGCGAGGTTGTAGACCTCGTCGGGCCGGGCCTCGCGCAGCGCCTGGACGAGCGAACTTTGGTCGAGCAGGTCGGCTTGCAGCAGCTGGACGCGGTCGCGGAGGTGTTCGATGCGCTGGAACGTCTCGGTGCTGGAGCGGCGGACGACGCCGCAGACGCGGTAGCCTTTTTCGAGCAGCAACTCGGCCAGGTAGCTCCCGTCTTGGCCGGTGATGCCGGTAACGAGTGCGGTCTTCGGCGCCATGACAGTCCTCGGAAACGCGGGTGCAAGCACGGCCGGGCGCCGCCCGCGAAGGGGGCCACGGGATGCCGTGCGGACGGTGGTATAGCAGAAGCGCGAAGGTGGGGTCAATACGGACCCCGAGGACACGCGCCGGAACGACGCGCTCACCCCCGGAATCCGTTGCCGTCTCCGCGCGAAGGGCGTAGTGAAAACAGGGACCAGCGCACGCAACCCCCGAGGCGACGACCGTGGAACAGAGCACCCTCGACGACCTGAAGCACACCCTGAGCGAGCGCGGCCCGGAGGCGGCCGTTGACCGGCTCGGCGAACGCCTGCGCCAGGAGAAGGACTACCGCAACCTCTTCTACGCCCTGCTGATGAAGCGGCGCGTCGAGCTGGGAGCGACGCCGTTCCCGACCGGCCCCGCCTCCGACATGCCGCCGCCGCTGCACGCCCGCTACGAAGACGCCATCCGCGAGGCCGGCCGCCACGTCGGCGGGCTGTACCTCGACGACGGCAACATCGCCGACGCCTGGTTCTACTTCCGTATGCTCGGCGAGCCCGAGCCGGTCGTGAAGGCCCTCGAAGCCCACCGCCCCAAGGAAGACGACGACTTGCAGCCGCTCATCCACCTCGCCTTCTACGAGGGGCTCCAGCCGCGCAAGGGCTTCGACTGGATCCTGGAGCGCTACGGCCTGTGCAACGCCATCACGACGATGAGCAGCCAGGAATTGCCGCACCCGCCAGACGTCAAGCAGTATTGCGTCGGCCGCCTGGTGCGAAGGCTGTACGCGGAGCTGCGCGAACGACTCCTGGCCGACATCGAGCGCCAGGAAGGCAAGATGCCGGAACACGACGACGAGCGGCCGACGGTGCGCGAACTGCTCGCCGGCCGCGAGTCGCTGTTCGCCGACGGCTTCGCCCACGTCGACGTGTCGCACCTCGGCGCCGTGGTGCAGATGAGCATTCAACTTGAAGCCGGACCGGAGATGGAGTTGGCCCGGCAACTGTGCGACTACGGCAGGCACATTCCGGGGCAACTGGTCTACACCTCCGACCCACCGTTCGAGGACCAGTATGCCGACTACGGCGTCTACCTGGCGGTCCTGGCGGGCGACAAGGTCGAGGAGGGGCTGGCCCACTTCCGCGCCAAGGCGGACAAGGCCGATCCGGATACAGTCGGTAGCTATCCGGCGGAGGTGCTGGTGAACCTACTGCTGCGGTTAGGGCGGCCGAAGGAGGCGCTCGACGTGGCGCGCCGACACCTGACGAACGTCGACCCGCGCCGGCTGACGTGCCCGAACGTCCAGGAATTGTGCCAGCGCGCGGGGAACCACGAGGCGCTCGCGGACGTGGCGCGGGCGCAGGGGGACGCGGTCAACTACCTGGCGGGGTTGATCGCGGGGCGCGGCGCGTGAGCCGCTCGCGGCTTCGCAAAGTGCGAAGCCGCGAGCGGCAAATTATCCTTCCCTACTCAACTGCTCCGCCATCTCCTCGGTCATGTTGAGGTTCGTGTAAACGTTCTGCACGTCGTCGTGGTCGTCGAGCGCGTCCAGCAGGCGCATCACCTTCCCGGCGGCTTCGACGTCGGCGTCGACGGGCACCTTCGGCAGTTGCGTGATTTCGGCCTGCGTCGTGACGACGCCGCCCTTCTGAAGCGCCTCCTGCACCTGGGCAAAGCTGGTCGGGTCGGCGATGACGTCCCAGCTGGCGCCGGAGCGCTTCACGTCCTCGGCGCCGGCGTCGAGGGCGAGGCTCATGAGCGTGTCCTCGTCGATCTTGTCGGCGGGGACGACGAAGAGACCTTTGCGCTCGAACAGGTAGCCGACGCTGCCGGCGCTGCCCATCTTGCCGCCGCCGCGCTCGAAGATCTTGCGGACCTCGCCGTTGGTGCGGTTGCGGTTGTCGGTGAGGACGTCGACGAGGACGGCGACGCCGCCGGGGCCGATGCCCTCGTAGGTCAGTTCCTCGAAGACCATGCCGTCGACGTCGCCGGTGCCGCGCTTGATGGCCCGTTCGATGTTATCGCGGGGCATGCTGACCTGGCGCGCCTTGTCGATGGCGTAGCGCAGCTTCAGGTTCATCGTGGGGTCGCCGCCGCCGTTCTTCGCGGCGATGATGATCGCCCGGCTGAGCTTGCTCCACAGCTTGCCCCGCTTGGCGTCGATGGCCCCCTTCTTGTGCTTGATCGTCGCCCAGTGCGAATGCCCTGACATGGGCCTACCTCCTCGGTGAATAGTACTGAGGACTGAGAACTACTGTCTCAGTTTCTGCCTGGTTTCGTTGTAATGATCGTCCTTCGGGCGGGAGCGGACGACTTCCCACAGCTCGACCGCCTTGCGCCAGGCGGCGGCGGCGCCGGCGGCGTCCCCCTGGCGGGCGCGGACGTCGCCGAGGTGGTCCCACACCGCCGGATCCTCGGCGCCGTCGGGCAGGGCGGCGGCACGCTCCAACTCCTTGCGGGCGGCGTCGAATTGGCCGCGGCGGAACAGCACCCAGCCGAGGCTGTCAATGTAGGCCGCGTTCTCCTTATCGGCGTCGTCGACGACGGTGCCGCGATTCTTGCGGTCCAACTCCAGCGCTTTGCGGATCAACTTCTCCGCCTCGTCCAGGTTCTTCCCCTGCTCCGCCCAGAAGTAGCCCAGGTCGTTGCACGCCCAGGCGTCGTCCGCGTCGTCCTGGAGCAGCAGGCGCAACTGCTCCTCCGCCGGGGCGTACTGGTGCGCCATCGAGTGGACCGTGGAAAGCTGGTGGCGGACGCGGCGCACTTCGGCGGTCTTCGTTGTACTTTTCAGGAGGTCGAGACACTCGGCGACCGCCGACTCGAAGCGGCCGACCTGCGCCAGGACGTGGGCGCGCGTCAGCCGGCTGGAGAGACGGCGGTCGTCGGGGCTGACGTCCACCGCCTTGTCGGCCGCGGCGACGGCCTCGGCGGCGCGGCCCAGGTGCGCGTAGGCCTCGGCGGCCTGGCGGTGGAAGAACTCGGGGTAGATGTTCGGCGCCTGCTCCAGCCCCTCGCGGCACAGCGCGATGACGGCCTCGTGCTTGTGCGCCAGGTTCAGGACGCGCAGCAGGTTGTCGTAGAGGTCGCCGCTAAAGCCGCGGTTGCCGCGCCCGCCGCCGCGCTGGGTGAGGGCGGCGCGGAACATCTGCTCGGCGGCGTCGAGCTGCCGCGTCCGCGCCGCCAGCACGCCGAGGAAGTAACCCGTCTGCGGCGCGAGACTCCCCCCGGTTTTCAGCCGCTCTCCGGCGACGGGGAGCAGGCCGCGGACCAGGTCGGGGCTCTCGCGCAGCACGGCCAGCATCGAGCGGCCGCGCGCCGCCGCGTCGGCGTCCGCGTTCCCCCCGTCCTCGGGGGCCGCGCCCTGCTTGAGGGCCTCGTCCAGCAGGTTCAAGACGAGGTCCTGGCGCGCCGGCCTGGCCCCGGCGTGCAGCGCGAACAAACCGCGGTAGACGTCCGGTCCCGGCGACGACTTGGCCAACTCGTCGTAGAGACGGACCGCGTGGTCGGTGTCGCCGGAGGCGCCATACTGTTCCGCCAGGAGCAGCTTCAGCGCCGCGTTGTGCCGGTCGCGCGCCGCGTGGGCCTCGAGCGCGAGCAGAACGTCCTCCCGGCGTCCGAGCTTCTCCAGCGCCTTGATTTTAGCGCGGTAGGCGTCGGTGCCCTGCGGCAGCGTTTCGAGGAATTCGTCGAGGGAGCGCAGGGCGTCGGCCCACTCGGCGCGGGCGAGGTGGACTTCGGCGAGGTTGTAGGCGAGGCGCTTGGCGCGGTTGGGGTCCTTGTCCTTGACCTTGTCGCGCGCCTTGACGAAGTAATCGACGGCGCGCTCGGGCTTGCCGGCGCGGACGCAGACGCGGCCGAGGCGCTCGTAGGTGTCGGCGGCCTGGCCGTCGATCTCGTCGCGGCTGAACTCGCCCTGCTCCAGCAGCGCCGCCGGGTTGTCGAGGACGCGGACGACTTCGACGAACGCCGCCTCGGCCTTCGCGAAGTCCTGCTGGCTTTCCTGGAGCGCGCCGAGGTCGAAGGCGATCTGGGCGCGCAGATCCGGGTGTTCCTTCAGACTCGCGCAGTCGAGGGCTCGGCCCAGGGCGACGGCGGCGTCGGGCAAACGATTCTGGGCGCGCAACTGACGGGCGTAAAGGTGCCAGGTGGCGTGGTCGGCGGGATCGAGGTCGGTCGCCTTCTTGCACAGGACGAGGGCGTCGTCGAGGCGGTCGAGGGCGAGGTAGAGCGGCACCAGCGACTTGAGGGGGGCCGACGCCTCCGGGTCGAGGCGCGTCGCCTGCTCATAGAGGCGGACCGCTTCGAGGAGGCGATTCTGGCGCTCGGCGAGCATCGCCCGGCCGTACAGCTTGAGGGCTTCACGGTGGTCGAGTTGTTCGCGCGTCTCGGGGCGCGACGGAGACGCGGGCTCCGGACGGTCGCCGCCGGGAGCCTGGGCGCGCGCGCCGGCGGCGCAGAGGGCGGCGGCGAGCAGCGTCGAACCGATTCGGGCCGATGGGGGCATGACCGGATCACCTCCCGCTCTGGGGTGGACAGGGCGGCCGCGCCGCCTCTTCGTTCCGCAGGGTAGGTCCGGCGTCGTCCGTGACCTCCCAGGTTCCTTCGGCATGGGATTTTACAGCGAAGGCGAGAGATTTGCCAACCCAACTGGAAGAGGCCGCGCGCGATGCGTAGGTGCCTCGAGCCGAGACGCCCTCTACGCGCGGTACAGCGCCTCCAACTCGGCCTTGTGGTGATCGAAGATCACGTTTCTCCGCAGCTTGAGGCTGACGGTCAGTTCGTCGGACGCGACGGAGAACGACTTCGCCCGCACGATCATCTTCTTGACGCGCTCCCACGGCGACAGGTCGCGCAGCGCCGCCTCCGCCCGCCGCGCCACCAGCGTCCCGACCGCCGGGTGTGCCGCCAGTTCGTCCTCCGTCTGCCCGTCGAGCGGCGTGCCGTCCGCGCGCAGGGCGCGACGCAGGTTGTCCCAGTTCGGCACCACGAGCGCCGTCAGGAACTGGTGTCCCTCGCCGTAGACGACCGCCTGGTCGAAGAGCGGGTCGGCCAGCAGCGCCCCCTCGACCTCGCTCGGGATCACCTTCTTGCCGCTCGACAGGACCAACAGTTCCTTTTTCCTCCCCGTGATGGACAGAAAGCCGTCGGCGTCGAGCGCGCCGAGGTCGCCGGTGTACAGCCAGCCGTCCTGGATCGCCTCCGCCGTCGCCCGCGAGTTGTTCCAGTAACCCTTCATGACGTGCGGCCCGCGCGTCAGCAGTTCGCCGTCGTCGGCGATACGCACCTCGACGCCGGGGATCGGCTGACCCACCGTCGCGAGCTTGTGCGCCGACCGCCGGTTGAAGGCGATGACCGGCGAACTTTCGGTCAGGCCGTAGCCCTGCAGGAGCAGCAGCCCCGCCGCCTGGTACGCCTCGGCGATGGCGCGCGGCAGCGGCGCCCCGCCGGACGACAACTCCCGGATGCGCGGGCCGAAGATATTGCGCAGCCGCTTTCCCGTCTGTTCCGGGTCGGGCGAGGCGACGGCGGCGTAGACCTTCTCGTAGAAGCGCGGCACCGAGGTCAAGCGCGTCGGCCGGACCTCCGCCAGGTTCAGCACGAGCGCCTCCTGCGACTCGGCCAGGCAGAGCGTCATGGCGAGGTAGAGGCCCATGTAGTGGTCGACGGTGCGGGCGTAGATGTGGCTGTAGGGGAGCCAGCTGAGCAAGACGTCCTCGGCGCCGACCTCGCTGGCGGCGCCGGTGCCGATGGCGTTGCTGAGGAGGTTGCCGTGCGTCAGCATGACGCCCTTCGGGTTGCCGGTGGTGCCCGACGTGTACATGATCGTCGCCAGGCTGTCGGCGTCGAGCGCCGCCTCGCGCCGCGCCAGTTCGTCGGCCAGGCGCGGCAGCAGCCGCCGGCCGTGCTGCAAGAAGCCGCGCCAGGAAAGGGCGCCTTCGCCCGCCGCGCCGGGGTCGAAGACGACGACGCCGCGCAGTTCGGGCAACTCGGTGCGGACGTGACGCACCTTGTCGAGTTGTTCGCGGTCGGAGATGAACAGCCACGACACGCCGGCGTCGCGGAGTTGAAATTGAACCTGGCGCGCGGTGAGCGGGGCGTGCGGCGGGACGTTGACGGCGCCGGCGGCGAGGAGGCCCATGTCGGCGACGAGCCACTCGACGCGGTTCTCGGCGAGCAGGCCGACGCGGTCGCCGGGTCCGACGCCGGCGTCAACGAGGGCGGCGGCGCAGGCGACGGCGTCGGCGCGGTAGTGCTCCCAGGTGACGTCCTGGTAAAGGCCGTGGCGCTTGAAGCGGAGGGCGACGCGCGGGCCGTAGCGCTCGGCCTGGCGGCGGTGCAGGTCGACGAGGTTGCGATAAGCAGTGGCGGTCACGAGCCGTCTCCGTGGCATCTGGGAAGGACAGGCCAACGTCGGCCGGGCAAGGCGGCATTGTAACCGAAGGCCGGCACGGCGCCAGCCGGCTCTGTATCAGGCGCGAATCGAAAGGACAGTCAATCCGGCGATGTCCTGGAAGTCGGCGGCGTTATGCGTGACGAGCGGACAACCGTGAACGAGAGCCGTGGCCGCGACCCACGCATCTTCGGGAGAGATCGGCTGACGACGCCTTTCGGAACGGACTTCCCCCCAGCGCCGGCATACCTCGGGCGAAGCCGGGATAACGCGATAGGAGTGGAGAGCTACTTCGAGAGCGTCTTTTCGGCGCCTTCCCCAGCGGGCACGGAATGCCCCTTCGTACAACTCGGCCACCGTCATGAACGAAATCGCCAAGGCGTGGCCTTCGAGGAAGGAGCGGTAGGCGTCGGCCAGCGTGTGACCCTTCATCAGGTAGGAGACGATGTTCGTGTCCAGGAGCCGCGTGGCCACCCGTCATCCTCCCTTCCGGCGCCGCTCTCTCAGCCGGGCAAGGAATTCGTCCAGTTCGGCGTCGCTCCGCCAAAGGTCGCCGCCCCCGCCCAAGACTTCTTCCAGACGCTGAATCGGTTTACCCCCTTGTTCGTCGGCCATTTTCTCCAGGCTGGTCGGCTTCCAGAAATCCGTGGGGACGGGGAGTTCCGCCGGGGAGACAGCGCGCTTTTGTTTGAGACCCATGAACGGCCCTCCTTTCTCATCACCAGGGAATTGTATCCGAATCGCCGGCACGGGACGCGCCGCAACGACGCGCGTTCGACCCGCCTCAATCGCCCGCGCCGAGGTCGGTCGTGACACTCTCGATGACCAGGGCGGCCTCGTCGTCGCGGTGGCGCCGCAGGGACTTCAACAACTCGTCCGCCTTCGCGCGCAGGGCGCCGAAATCCGGCACACCGCGCGCCCCGGACGGGGCCGGCAGCGCGCCGTTCGGCACGCCCGCCTCGCGCGCGGGCCGGAAGGTCTCGGCCGTCCCGCGCAGCTCCGCTTGCAGAGAGACCGCCTGTCCGAGGAAGTCGCTGTGCTCCTGACGCAGGCCGCCCACCTGACGGGCGAGCGTGGGCCGCGTCAGGTCCACTTTCGAGTACATGCCGCCGGGCATGTCCGTTGCGGCGGCGTGGCGCCGCAGCGCTTGCACCGTCTCTTCGAGGGCGCCGACCACGCCTTCGGCCCAGTCGCGCTCCTTGCCGGGAACCGGGGCGGCCATCGCTCGTTCCAGGTGTTCGATGGGCACGATCAGAGTCTCGTCATAACGCTTCATCGGCGTTCTCCAGTCTTGAAGCGGGCGGGAAGCCTCGACGCGAGGCGTGGGGGAATGAGCAAGATGTGTGCCGCGTAAGCGTCCCGCAACAGGGCTTGCGCGACTCGAGAGCGATGTCGCGAGGCCGTTCGACACGCAAGTCTCCTTTTCGCAATAGGTTGTGCCGACGCCCGGCGCCTGGGACACGGCCCGGCATCCTGTTTGCTTCCTTCCCACGACTCTTCTCCCTTTACCCACACGTCCCCCGTGCGGGCGCGAGGAACGCCGATGCAACTCCGCTGGACGGCTCTGGTCGCCATCTGGACGATTCTCTCGGGGCCGATTTTCGCCCCTCATCCCGTCACCCCAGGGACGGCGGCGCGCGGCCCGTCCGCGTCGCGCGTTCAGAAGCCCCCGCCGGTCAAGTCGGGCTTGCCGCGCTGACGCGAACCGCCGGCCAAAAAGGTCGTGGTCCCACTGTCCGGGCGCGGGTGGCGCGATATGCTCAACTGCGCGGCGGCCGCTCGCGCCAGGCATCGCGTCAGCGGCGGCGGCCGGGGACGACCGACGGGAGGGCCGACCGTGCCAGCAGCCAGCACGCCATCACTTGCCGACCTGCAAGCCCGCGCCAAGAGCGTTCGCAAGGACATCATCACCAGCACCACCGCCGCCGGCTCCGGGCACCCGACGTCGTCGCTCTCCGGCGTCGAGATCGCCGTCGCCCTCTACTTCGGCGGCGTCCTCCGCCACGACCCGAAGAACCCTACCTGGCCGCAGCGCGACCGCTTCATCCTGAGCAAGGGGCACGCGGCGCCGCTCCTCTACGCCGTCCTCGCCGAGGACGGTTACTTCTCCAAGGACCTGCTGCCGACCCTGCGCAAGCTGGGCAGCCCGCTCGAAGGACATCCGAACATGCGCCGCCTCGCTGGCGTCGAGGCGTCGACCGGCTCGCTGGGCCAGGGGCTGTCGCTCGGCGTCGGCATGGCGCTCGCCGCCCGGCTCGACGGCTACGACGCGCGCGTCTACGTCATGACCGGCGACGGCGAGATCGACGAGGGGCAGGTCTGGGAAGCCGCCATGTCGGCGAGCAAGTTCAAACTCGACAACCTCGTCGCCATCGTCGACCAGAACGGCTTTCAGCAGACCGGCCCGACCGCCGAAGTCCTCGACCTGCGGCCGCTGGCGCCGCGCTGGGAGGCGTTCGGCTGGTCGGTTCAGGAGATCAACGGCAACGACATGAGCGAGGCGCTGGCGGCTCTGCAAAAGACGAAGCAGGCCAAGGGGCGGCCCAGCGCCATCATCTCGAAGACGGTGAAGGGCTACCCCATTCAGGGGCTGCTGACGAGCGACCCGAACCACCACGGTAAGCCGCTCACGCCCGACGAGGCGAAGAAGGCGCTGGAGCTGATCGGGGCGTGACACGTTCGCGGCTCTCGGTGCGAAGCCGCAAGCGGCGGGGCGCGCGAAACGGAGAGGTTGACACCATGAAAATGGGCAAATCGACGCGCGAGGCGTTCGGCCTGGCGCTGGCCAAACTCGGCGAGGAGCATGCGGATATCGTCGTCGTCGACGGCGACGTCCACAACTCGACGCGCACGGAACTCTTCGGCAAGAAGTTCCCGGCTCGCTTCTTCAACGTCGGCATCGCCGAGTCGAACCTGGTCGGCGTCGCCGCCGGCCTGGCGTCGTCGGGCAAGCGCTCCTGGCTGGCGAGCTTTGCCGCCTTCGTCATGTGCAACGCCTACGACCAGCTGCGCATGTCGGTGGCGTTCCCGCACCTCGACGTCAAGGTGGTCGGCACGCACGTCGGCATCAGCATCGGCGAGGACGGCCCGTCGCAGATGGGCATCGAGGACGTGTCGCTCGCCTGCTCGCTGCCGAACTTCACCGTCGTCGTCCCCGCCGACGAGCCGTCGATGATGCAGGCCGTCGCCGCCCTGGCGCGGATCACGACGCCGGCCTACCTCCGCGCCGGCCGGCCGAACGTGCCGATCATTTACGAGGACGGCGCCGCGTCGTTCCGCATCGGCAAGGCGAACCAACTCCGCGACGGCAAGGACGTGACGCTCATCGCCAACGGCCTCATGGTCGCCGAGGCGGTCAAGGCGGCGGAGACGCTGGCGGGGCAAGGCGTGCAGGCGCGCGTCCTCGACATGCACACCGTCAAGCCGCTCGACGATGAGGCGGTGCTGAAGGCGGCGCGCGACACCGGCCGCATTGTCGTCGCCGAGGAGCACCTGTTGCACGGCGGGCTCGGCAGCGCGGTGGCGATGTCGGTCGTCCGCCACCACCCGGTGCCGATGCGCTTCGTCGGGCTCAACGACACGTTCGCCGAGTCGGGCGCGCCGGACGCGCTGCTCGCCAAGTACGGCCTGACCGCCGCCGACATCGTCCGCGAGGCGCTCGCCCTCGCGAAGACGAAGTAAGCCCCCCGAAAATATCCGTCTAATGACCGCAGACCACTCCGACTCCTCGGCCGGCGAAGATCGAGCGGCCCTCTACCGAGAGCTAGCCGCCGCCGACCCCGCCGCGCGAGCCGAAAGGGGCCTTCGGCTCGTCGAGGAACACCTGCAAGGGCGACTCGAACTTCCCGCCTGCGGCGGCCTGCGCGCGATGCTCGACGGGATTGACCTCGGGCGCGAACGCCTCCGGGCTCGAGTCCAGGCGGCCGGCAACCACCCCGCCTGGTGGAATAAGGAGCGGCAGGCGCTTAACCTGCGGCGGGCCGACCTGCGCGGCGCCAGCCTGCGTGACGCCGACCTCCGAGGGGCCTTGCTCGAAGAGGCCGACCTCGCGGCCGCCGATCTCACCGGCGCCAACCTCCAGGGGGCGGACCTCGGGGGGGCGAACCTCCAAGGCGCCTTGCTCGAGGACGCCGACTTACGCAAGGCCAGCCTCCGCTTCGCCCGCGGCCAGGGGAGCGTGTGGGAGGAGGCCCGGTTGCAAGGGGCGGACCTGTGGGGCGCGGACATGGCGGGGGCCGACCTGAGCGGAGCGGACCTTCAGGGAGCGACGCTGGAGGAGGCGAACTTCCCGGCGACCGACCTGGCCGGCGTGGACCTGCGCGGCGCCGTCCTCAAGCGGGTCAATCTCAAAGGCGCCAACCTCCGCGGAGCCGACCTCCGCGGGGCGGCGCTCGGGGGAACCAACCTGGAGGGCGCGGTGCTGCGAGACGCGAAGCTCCAGGATCTGGAGTTGACGGGCTGCGCCCTCGCCCACGTTCATACCTGCGACGCCCGGCTGGAGAAGACGCGGCTGGACCGGGAGCAACTCGCGGGCGCCATCGGCGAGGAGGTGAGCGCGGAGTACGGGCTGGCGCGGAAGGGCTACCTGGCGCTGGAGCGGAACTTCGACGAGCTAGGCGACCACGACGCGGCCCGCTGGGCCTACGGGCGCCGGCGGCGCATGGAGAAGCGCGAGGCCCGGCAGAAGGCGCGGGCCGCGTGGGCCGAACGCCGCCGGGGGGAGGCCGCGGGCTTCGCCGTGAAGTACGCCGGCGACCAGCTCGTCGAGTGGGTGTGCGACTACGGTGAGAGCGTCCCCCGGGTACTCGGCACCCTCCTTGTGGCCTACGTCCTCTTTATCCCCGCCTACGGCCTGACCGGGACGGTGCTGCGCGTGGAAAAGACGCCCGCCGGGGAGGTCCGGGCACCCACTTACGCGCCGGCGGACCTGGCCCTTTTCAGCCTGGCCGCCATGACCTCCCCGGGCAACCCTCCCGATTACCTGGTGCCACGCAACGAATTGGCCTACCTGCTCTCCGGGGTCCAGACGCTGCTGAGCATCTTCCTGACCGGGCTCATGGGCTTCGTGGTCGGCAACCGTATCAGGCGCTAAGTCGCCTCGACCGCGAGGACGGAAACGTCGTCCCGGAAGGGCGCGCCTCCGCACCACAGGCGGAGGTCGTCGAGCAGCAGAGAAATGCTCTGTTGGAGGGGTGCCGTGCGCCCGCGGCCGAGGGCTTGCAAAAGTCGCCCGTTGCCGAAGAGGTGCCCGTCCGGGCTCATGGCCTCCGTGACGCCGTCCGAGTACAGGTAGAGGCGGTCCCCCGGTTGCAGTGGAAGCGTGTGTTCCTCGTAGCCGCCCCCGAGGCCGATGGGAAACCCGGCCGCCGCGTGGAGCTTCGGTTCGGCTTCCCGCCCCAGGCGGACGATCCCCGGGTGGCCCGCGGACACGTAGCGGAATTGCCCCGCCTTCGCGTCCACGATGCCGTAGACGATGGTGAAGAACTGTTCCGTCGCCGCGTCCCAGGGGAACTTCTGGTTCAGGCGCTCGGCGACCTCGGCCGGCGGGACCAGCCGCTCCTCGGACGGGCCTCCGACACGGAGCAGGACGGAGTCCGCGTCGGCCGCGGGCGACAGCACGCGGCTGAGCGTCACCGAGAGCAGCGCGGCGGCCACGCCGTGGCCGCTCACGTCGAGGACGTAGACGCCGACGTGCGCGTCGTCGAGCGGGCAGACGTTCAAGAAGTCCCCCGCCAGCGCCTCACACGGCTGATAGGACCAGGCGAAGTTCAGCCCCGGCAGGGCCGGCAGCGCCTTGGGCAGGAAGGCCGCCTGGATCTTGGCCGCCGCCTCCAGATCCTGCCTCATGCGGGCGTTGGACGCCTCCAGCTCCGCGTTCCGGTGGCTCAGCCGCTGCTCCAAAGCCAACACCTGTTGGACCGAGCGCTTCAGGGCCAGTTGGGTTCGCACCCGCGCCAGGGCGATGGCAAAGTCGATCGGCTTGGTCACGTAATCGCTGGCGCCGAGTTCCAGAGCCCGCACGATGTCCTCGCTCTGGTCCTTCGCCGAGGCCATGATGACCGGCAGTTCCGTCGCCGGGTGCGTCTGGCGCAAGCGCTGGAGGACTTCCAGGCCGTTCAGGCCGGGCATCATGATGTCCAGCAGCACCAGGTCAAAGTGCCCTTGCGCGATCAGCGCCAGCGCCTGGGCGCCGTCGCTGGCGACCGTGACGGCGTACCCGCGCCGCTGCAAACGCCGGCTCAGCGCGTCCCGGTTCGCCTCGCTGTCATCCACGACCAGCAAGGAGAAAGGTTCCGCCTCGCCGCGCGAGTCCGTTTCGCCAGGAGGACTCAGCTTCGCGTCGTCGCTCAAGGCACCCTCCCCTCCGACTCGTCCCCCGGACGAGCGCTACGTCGTCGTCTTGTTTTGCAGGAGGGCTTCGATCTGGGTGAGCAGCTTGGGGAACTCCACCGGCTTGGTGTGATAGTCGGCACAACCGACCCCCAGCGCCCTCTCCCGGTCCCCCGACATGGCGTGAGCGGTCAGCGCGATCACGGGTACATGCTGCGTCTCCGCGGCCGCCTTCAGCTGGCGCGTGGCCTCCCAGCCGTCCAACTCGGGCATGTTCATGTCCATGAGGATCAGGTCGGGTTTCTCGGCCTGCGCCATCGCCAGCCCGATTTTGCCGTCCGCCGCGATGAGGATCTCGTAGCCCCGGCGTTGGAGCCGGCGCGAAAGCGAGTCCCGGTTCTCCTCATTGTCTTCAACAATAAGTATCTTTGACATATTTTATCCCCCCCCGGCGGCAGGTACGCTGTCCGCCGCGGCCGGAGCGCCGCCGGTGTACAGGGCCACCGCTTTCCGCACCTCGCGGAGCAGCGTGTCGCGCGTGTACGCCCCCTTCTGCAAAATCTTCTCCACGTGGCCGGTGAGCCGCAGGCGCTCTTCGGGTGAGAGGTCTTTGGACGTAAGGACCACGACCGGGATGGCCTGCCACGCCTCGTTCTGGCGCAACTCGGCGAGGAACTCGAAGCCGTCCACCCCCGGCATGATCAGGTCGAGCAGGATCAGCTCGGGCTTGTGCCGGGCCACCTGCTCCAGCCCGGCCCGGCCGTCCTTGGCCTCGGCCACCGTCCACCCCTGCTTGGCCAGCGTCCGCCGCAGGATCTGCCGCGTCGGCTCGTCGTCCTCGACCACCAGCACCTGCGCCCCCTGGTCGCCGACCTGGTACTTCTGGAGGGCCGCCGCCAGGCGCTCCCGGTCGATGGGCTTGGTCAGGTATTCCGAGGCGCCCAGCATGTAGCCCATTTCCGTCTCGTTGACGATGGTGAGCATGACGACGGGCACGTCCTCTAGCTGCGGGTCCGCCTTGAGAGCGGTGAGTACCGCCCAGCCGTCCATCCGCGGCATGATCACGTCCAGGAAGATGAGGGCCGGTCGGACCTGCCGGGCTATGCGCAGGCCCTCCTCGCCGTCCGCGGCGGCGACGATCCGGATTCCTTCCACAGTCAGGAACCGCGTCATGAAGTCGCGCACCGCCGGGTCGTCGTCGATGACGAGTACCGTCGCCGCGCCCGCGGGGCCGGCTTCGGCGGGCGCGGCGGGCGTCCGCCCCACCGGCTCCCTCGGCGCGGCCACGCGCGCCGGCAGCCAAACGGTGAAAGCCGTTCCCTCGCCCGACTCGCTGGCGACGGTGATGTCGCCCCCCATCATCTCGCAGAAGCGCTTGCTGATGGTCAGCCCCAGGCCGGTGCCGCCGTACTTCCGGGTGATCGAGGCGTCCGCCTGCGTAAAAGGCTGGAACAGCTTGGCGACCTGCTCGGGCGTCATGCCGATGCCCGTGTCGCTCACGCGGAAGGTCACCCCGTCGCGGCCGTCCTCTTCCGCGCGGGCCACGTCCAGCGTCACCGTCCCCTTCTCGGTGAACTTGCAGGAGTTGGAGACGAGGTTGAACAGCACCTGCCGGACCTTCGTGAGGTCGGCGTGCATTTCGCCCGCGCCGTCGGCGCAGCGCACGTCCAGCCGGTTGTCTTTCTTCTGCACCAGCGGCTGCACCGTGGCGGTCACGTCGTCCACCATTGTACGGACGTCGAAGGTCTCCAGGTACAGATCCATCTTGCCCGCCTCGATCTTGGAGAGGTCGAGGACGCCGTTGACCAGGGCCAACAGGTGCTTGCCGCCGGCGCGAATCTTCTCCAGGTCGGGGATGAACTGCTTGACGCCCTCGTCCTCGGCCTCCTCCTGGAGCAACTCGCTGTACATGATGACGGCGTTCAGCGGGGTGCGCAGCTCGTGGCTCATGTTGGCCAGGAATTGGCTCTTGGCGACGTTGGCGGCCTCGGCCGCCTCCTTGGCCTGGAGGAGTTCATCCTCCGCCCGTCTGCGCTCGATCCCCAGCGCGACCGAGGTTGCGATCGAGGCCATCGCCCGCAGGGTGGTCGGGGAGAGGACGTGGCGGGCGAACAGGGCCATGACGCCGACGACACGCCCGTCCACGATGAGGGGGTAGCCGGCGAAGGCGACCATCCCCTCCCGCCTGGCCCACTCCTGGTCGCCGACGCGCGGGTCGCCGACGACGGCATTCGTCAGATGGGGCTTACGCTCCCGGGCGATGAGGCCGATCTTGAATTGGCCGACCGGCACCCGGCCGTGAGGGCCGTTCAGGTGCGTGTACATCCCCACGCTGGCGCGCAGCTCCAGCATCTGCTCCGCTTCGTTGAGCGTCCAGACGCGGGCGAACGCGGCGTCGAGGTGCAGCACCAGGGCCGCGGCACAGCGGCGCAGCATGTCCGGCAGCCGCTCGCTCTGGACGACCGCCTCGCCCACGTCCGCCGCCAGTGCGGACAGACGCAGCTGCTCCGCACGCTCGGCCTCGGTCTCTTTGCGCTCCGTGATGTCGCGGAGGTACGCCGTGAACAGCGGCAGCCCGTCCGAGGGAATGCGGGTGACCGCCAGCTCCGCCGGGAACTCGCTGCCGTCGGCCCGCAGGCCGGTGACTTCGATCCGCTGGTCGAGGATGGGGCCTTCGCCCGTCGCCAGGTAGTGTTCCAGTCCCTTGCGGTGGCGGTCCCGCAGGGCCGGCGGGATGATGAGTTCCGCCAGCTCCCGGCCCAGGACTTCGGCGCGCGGGCGGCCGAACGTCTTCTCCGCCGCCGCGTTCCACTCGACGACCTGGCCCCGGTGGTCGATGGTGATGACGCAGTCGAGCGCCGTTTGCAGGACGGCCCCTTTCAGGGCGTAGCTGCGCTGGAGGTCTTCCTCGGCCTGCTTGCGGGCGGTCACGTCGGCGAAGGTGACGACCGCCCCCCGGAGGTCCCCGTCCTCCACGAGGGGGAAGGAGGAATACTCGACGGGAAAGGAAGACCGATCCGACCGCCAGAATACTTCTTTGTCCACCCGACCGCCCTGGCCCGAGCGCAGCACGCGCAAGACCGGGCACTGCTCCGCCGGGTAGGGAGAGCCGTCGGCGTGGCTGTGGTGGATGAGCGCGTGCATGTTCTGGCCGAGCGCCGTTTCCGGTTCGAGGCCCAGCATCTTCGCCCCCGCCCGGTTGAGGAAGGTGCACTTCCCCTCCAGGTCGATGCCGTACATGCCCTCGCCCGCCGAATCCAGCAGCAGCCGGTTGTACGCCGCCAGCCGCTTGCGGGCCGCCGTGTCCCGGTAGAGCAGGACGTAAGCCAGCGCGATCACCCCCATCGCGACGCCGGTCGCCAGGAAGAACGTGAGCAGCGCCTTGTGAAAGCTGGCCCGGGACGACTGGACCCGCTCCCCCAAGAGGCCGTCCTCCACCGCCTTCATGTCGGCTACGGACTGCCGGATGTCGTCCATGACCTCCCTGCCCTGCCGGAAGCCCCCTCCGTCCCAGGCGCCGGACCCCGCCGTCTTGCGGCGGGTGATGTTCGCGCCGAGCAACTTCAGGCGCGTGCCGACCTTCCCCCGCAGGGCGGCCAGGCGGTCCTGCTGGCGCGGGCTGTCCGCGGTCAAGTCCTGGACGTGTTGCAGCTGGGCTTCCATGCGGGCCGTGGCATCCTCAAAGGGGGCCAGGGCCTCCGGCTCGCCGGTCAGGAGGTAGCCGCGCTGGCCCGTCTCCGCGTCGGTTATCGCGACCAGCACGCCGTCCAGGGCGGCGAGAACCTGATGGGTGTGGCTCACCCACGCGTCGTTCTCGACCATCTGCCGGGTGTTGTGGTACGACACCCAGGCGTTCACGGCCAGGACGACCAGGGCCAGGGCGAACGCGGCGTTCGCGATTTTTCCGATAGTCCATTCCATAAATCAGCGGCCTCCCGCGGGCTGAAGGCTGAGGGCCGGCGTCCGGGGCGGCGCGGGCGGAGCAAGGTTTACCAAGGCGAGGATCTGGCTGCGACTCGGGAGCCACGAATGAGCAATTTTTGTGCCGAATCCGCGCACGCGCCCGGCGCTCCCGCCGGGCGCGAGAAAAAGATTGACGAGCTAGGCGTTTCGCCTAGAATGACCTGTGAGTTCCGAAACCACATTCGGCGCGGTCCTTGAGGCGTCTCCGCCTCTCCGACTTATGTTTCGTTTCGCTAACGAAATGGCTAACGCCTATGGAGCGACAGAACCCGACGGCCCTTCAGGTCGAGAGTTGGCTGAAGGAACTGGGCGTCGAATGGCTCCGCCAGTGGGACACGCTGGTCTTCCTGTACCGCCATCATGCCAGTCTGGCCAGCGCGGAACATGTGGCCCAACTGCTGGGCTACTCGACGAATGAGGTTGTCGCCGCGCTCGACTCCCTGGAGTCCTTGAGTCTTGTGAAACGGTCACGGGTCAGCCAGGGGGTGCGCCTGTACGAGTTCGCCGCCCCGGACGACTCGCGCCGCGGCGACCATCTCGACCGACTCATGGCGCTGGCCTACGACCGCGCCGGGCGTCTGTTCCTGGCGAAAGCGCTCCGGCGCGGCGGCCCGACGAACCACAATGACGGCGCTCCTCGTTCGCGCGGCCCGGAGAGAACTGGCACATGGCTGAAGGTGATCTGATCCGGACGGGTATCTACGGCCTGGACGGGATCTTCCTGGGCGGCATCCTTGAGGGCAACGTCCTTGTGGTGGAGGGTGCGCCCGGTACGGGCAAGACCCTCCTGGGCGTGGAGTTCATCTATCGCGGTATCACCGAGTACGACGAGCCCGGCGTCATCGTGGTGTTCGAGAGTGCCCCGCAGAAGCTCATCCGCGACGCCCGCGGTTTTGGCTGGGACCTCGACGAGCTGCAGCGGCGCAACAAGCTGAAAATCATTTTCACCAGCCCCCAGGTGCTCAACCAGGAGTTGCGCTCCCCCGACAGCCTGCTGCTGGAAACCGCCGCCGCGATCGGCGCGCACCGCATCTTCATCGACGGCATTTCGCTGCTGCGCACCTTGACGAACGGCAATGGCAACGGCGACGCTTCCTACCGCGAGTTGCTCCAGCAGCTGATCGAAGGGCTGCACCGCGAGAACTTGACGGCGATGCTTTCGCACGAGGTCCTCGACCACGGGGCGCAGGGCGCCACGCTGGAGGTCGCCGAGTTCCTGGCGGACACCGTGATCGTCCTGAAGCGCGATCACCGGGATCGCGGCACCCACCGCAGCCTGGAGATCGCCAAGAGTCGGGGGCAGAACTTCGAGGCCGGCCAGCACACGCTGCGCATCACCGGCGGCAAGGGGCTGGAGGTGTTCCGCCGCGTGCAGGCCCGGCGGCCCGGCGAGACGACGCAGCCGACCTCCTCCGCCAAGCGCTCGGTCATCGGCGTCGAGGCCCTCGACACCCTGATCGGCGGCGGCCTCTACGAGGGCTCGACCACGATGGTCGTCGGCATCTCCGGCGTCGGCAAGACCGTGCTGGGCGTGCAGCTGCTGCTGGAAGGGGCGGTCAAACAGGGCAAGCGCGGCCTGCTCGTCTCGCTCGACGAGCACCCGGCCCAGATCATCCGCAACGCCGAAGCCCTTGGCCTCAACCTGCGCGAGCAGTTAGATAAGGGCACGATCCAGGTCTTCTTCGAGTCCCCGCAGGAGCTGGAGATCGACGCCCACCTGGACCGGATCATCCGCACCATCGAGGAGCACAAGATCGAGCGCCTGCTGATCGACGGCATGACGAGCTATAGCAGCGCCGTCGGCGACCAGCGGACGTACCGCGAGTTCATCCACGCCCTCGTGGGCTACAGCAAGCACCACTTGATGACGACCTTCTTCAACTACGAGAACCCGGAACTGTTCGGCCTGTCGCAGTACATGCCGGATTACGCCGTCAGTTCCATCGTGGACAACATCATCCTGCTGAACCTCGTGGAGTTGGGCAACACGCTGCGCCGGGCCATTACGGTCGCCAAGGCGCGGGGCTGCGCCCACCTATTCGACACCCGCGAGTACACGATCGGGCAAGGCGGCATTCACCTCGTGCCCCCCGTCGAGGGCGAGGCGTTGCCCGTGCTGTCGTTCCAGAGCTATAACGGCCTGCTCAGCCGCGCCCCGACGCGCCGCGTCGCCGCGGCGCGGGACGGCAACGACCCCGATTAGCGGCGCTTCGCGGAAGCGTCGCTAATCGCCGTGTTCTCGTTCCCAAGCTCCGCTTGGGAACGCAGGTCGGGAAGCTCTGCTTCCCATCGGGCCTTCATTAGCGAAGCGGAGCTTCGCGACCGGCGTCCCCAAGCAGAGCTTGGGGACGAGAGAGTAGGAGTGACCCATGTCTCTGACAGCGCGGAGCGTGAACAGAGCGAGAGGCGACCCCTCACCGCCGACGGATCGCGCCGAGTTGCCGCCCGCCCTGCGCGCCCACCTGTTAGACCCGGCGCACTGGCGCGAGAGCCTGGAAACGTTCGCCCGAGCCACGAACCTGGCGGTGGCCCTCACCGATGAGGAGGGCCGTCTGCTGGGCGAGTGCCAGAACCCGCAAAAGACGTGGCTGCTTTTGCACGCCCACAGGCCGAGCGCGGGACGTCCGCCCCCGGAGTCCGGCACGTGTCCCTTCTCCCTCGCCCTGCTCGACCCCTGCACCTGTGTCGCCGACGCCTTGGCGACGGGCGGTGTGGTTACGGTGCGGGACCGGACGGGGTTGGTGCATTTCGCCGTACCGCTGCGCCTGGGCGAACAGCTCCTGGGGGCGCTGGTCGCGGGCCAAGTGTTTGACCAGTACCCCGAACAACTGCCGCTGGAGCAAGCGGCCAAGGCGTTCGGAGTTCCGCCGGGCGACGTTTGGCGGTCGGCCCGCCTGGAACATCCCGTCAAACAGGCGACCCTGCGCGTGTACGCCGACCTGCTGGCGAACCTCGCCCGCACGTCCCTCCAGAGCCGCCACCAGATAGCCGTCGAAGCGGACCGCCTGGCCGAGATGACGCGGCTGCGCAATCAGCTCGCCGAGGCCGACCTCCGCAAGAACCAGTTCTTGGCGATGCTCGGCCACGAGTTGCGCAACCCGCTCGCCCCCCTGCGCAACGCCCTCCACATTCTGCAGCGGCTAGGCCCCGACCAGCCCGACACGACCTGGGCCACGGACGTGATCGAACGCCAGACGGCCCTCATGACGCGCCTGGTGAACGACCTGCTCGACGTCTCCCGGATCACCAGCGGCAAGGTTCGACTGCACAAAGAGCCGGTGAACGTGGCCGCGGTCGTGGCCCGCGCCGTGGAGATGAGCCGTCAGCTCCTCGACGACCGCCGGCACGAGCTGACGGTCGCCCTCCCGGATGAGCCCGCCTGGCTGGACGCGGACCCGATGCGGTTGACGCAAGTCCTGGCGAACTTGCTGAACAACGCCTCCAAATACACGGACGAGGGGGGACGGATTCGGCTGACGGTCGAGCGCGAGGGCGGCGAAGCGGTGCTGCGGGTGCGGGACACGGGCGTGGGTATCGCCGCCGAGATGCTGCCGCGCGTCTTCGACCTCTTCACCCAGGCGGACCACTCCCTGGCCCACGCGCAAGGAGGGCTGGGGATCGGCCTGACGATGGTCCACAGCCTGGTCGAGATGCACGGCGGCAGTGTCCGCGGCTTCAGCGCCGGCCTGGGGCAGGGCAGCGAGTTCGTCGTTCGTCTGCCCCTCCTGGCCGAGCCGCCCGCCGCGGCAGACGCCGAGGAAGAGGACAACGGCTTGAGGATCCCGCCGTCTCCCCGCCGCGTCCTTGTGGTGGACGACAACCGGGATGGGTCGAACAGCCTCGCGCTGCTGCTGAAAATGAGGGGCCACGAAGTTCAGGTCGCTCACGACGGCGCGACGGCTCTCGTCACGGCCCTGGCCATGCGTCCGGAGGTCGTCTTGCTGGACATCGGCTTGCCGGACCTCGACGGCTACGAAGTGGCCCGGCGGCTGCGGAACGAGGCGGGTACGAAAGAGGCGCTTCTGGTGGCGCTGACGGGCTACGGTCAGGAGGACGACCGCCGTCGTTCTCGCGAGGCCGGCTTCGATCATCATCTGGTCAAGCCGGTCGACTTCGACGACGTGCAAGCGTTATTGGCTGCGGGGGAGATGCTGGCTCCTGCGACACGGTAGGAGGGATTCCGGAGGTGCGCGGGTACGCGACGCCCACCCCCGGAACGCGCTCACGGCCGCTTCTCCAGCGGCACATAGGGCACGTCGTTCTTGCCGACGAAGATCTGCTCCGGCCGGAAGATGCGGTTGTTCTTCAGCTGCTCCAGCCAGTGCGCCAGCCAGCCGGCGACGCGGGCGATGGCGAAGATCGGCGTGAACAGGTCGGTCGGGATGCCTAGCGCCTGGTAGACGCTGCCCGAGTAGAAGTCGACGTTCGGGTAAATCCCCTTCGGCCCGAGGATGTCGGCGGCGACGCGCTCCACCTCCACCGCCAACTCGTACAGCGGCGGGCGGCTGCTCTCGGCGAAGACGTTCTCGGCCAACTCCTGCAACACCGTCGCCCGCGGGTCCTTCACCTTGTAGACCCGGTGGCCGAAGCCCATGATCTTCTTCTTGTTGGCGACGGCGTGCTCGAGCCACGGCCGCGCGTTGTCGACGGAGCCGATCTCGCGCAGCATCTCGAGCACTTCCTCGTTCGCGCCGCCGTGCAGCGGGCCGGTCAGGGTGCCGACCGCCGAGCTGACGACCGTGTACGGGTTGGCCAAGGTCGAGCCGGTGACGCGGGCACTGAATGTCGAGGCGTTCATCGTGTGCTCGGCGTGCAGGATCAGGCAGGCGTCCAGGACGCGCGCCTGCGCCGGCGACGGCTCGCGCTCGAACAGCATCCAGTAGAAGTTGGCGGCCTGCGACAGGTCGTCGCGCGGCGAAATCGTCTTGTCGCCGAAGCGGAGTCGGTGGAACGCCGCGACCACCGTCGGCAGCTTGGCCATCAGCCGCACGACCGACTCCCAGTTGCTCTGGGCGTTGCCGACGTCGCGCGAGGGGTAGAACATGCCCATCGCCGCGACGCCCGCCTGGAGGGCGTCCATCGGGTGCCCCGTCTCGGGGAGGCACTTGATGAGGTCTTCGAGCTTGTACTTGATGCGGCGGTGGTGGCGCAGCTGGTCGTCGAAGTCGGCCAGGTCGCGCTGCGTGGGCAACTCGCCCTTGAGCAGCAGCCAGGACGTCTCCTCGAACGAACTCTCGCGGGCCAGCGTCTCGACGGCGATGCCGCGGTACTCCAGGCGCGCCCGCTTGCCGTCGATGAAACTGATCGCCGACTCCGCGCACGGCACGTCGGCCAGGCCCGGTCGAAACTCCAGCTGACTCATGACGCCTCACAAAGGTAGTGGTCAGTGTTCAGTGTTCAGTGTTCAGTGTTCAGTGTTCAGTGTTCAGTGTTCAGTAAATGCCTTTCTGACCACTGAACACTGACCACTTGATTACTCGATTCCGACGAAGCGGAAGACGTCGCGCCACAGGACGCGGCCGTTGCCGCGCTGCGAGGCGACCAGGTGACGGAAGGGGGCCGCCAGCCGGGCGCTGTCGACCGGGTCGAGGCCCAGCGCCAGACCCAAGGCAAGGGTCGACGCGCCCATGTCGCGCGCCCCCATCCAGTCGGGGTTGTCCAGCGGGTAGCCCTCGATCAGGGTGCCGTCGGCCGGCCCGCCCGCCGGACAGACCAGCATCCCTTCCCCGAGGAGGGCGAGGAATACGTGTTGCGAGTAGTCGCGGGCGTAGTGCGCGGCCAGCGCCCGCGGCTCGTCGTCGGCGCGGGCGAGCTGCTTCATCTCCGAGGCGTTGAGGACGATCGCGTCCACCGGCTGGCCGCGCAGGACCGGCGAGCGCGGGATGGCCACGATCGTCGCCCCGCGCTCCCTGGCCAGGCCGATCAGCGCCAGCGACTCGGCGCCGATGCTCCCCAGCCCGTGGTCGACCAGAATGACCGCGTCCACCTTCGCCGGGCAGCGGGCGCGAAACTCGCCGACCATCTCCTCGCGCGCCGTCCCCGATAAGGGACGGTCGTAGTCGATGCGCAAGGCCGGCGTGACGCGCGCCCCCTGGCGCTCGTAGATCCAGTCCTTTTGCGGCGTCGGCCAGCCGCGCTCGGTAATCAGGTGGTCGGCGAAGGGTTGGCGGTCGAGGAGGTTTTCGAGCTGTCGCCCCGGCAGGTCGGCGCCGATGATGCCGAACAGCGTCACGTCGGCGCCGAGGCGGGCCAACGTCAGCGCGATGTTGCCGGTGCCGCCGAGGCTCTCCTGGGCGGTCGCGTCGCGCAGGATGGGGAAATTGGTCTCCGGATGCCGCCCGCCCGCCGTGCCCTCGATGGCCTTGTCGAGAATGAGGTCGCCGACGACCGCCACGGACACGCGCCGCTCTTGCAAGCGGGCGTGGACGTCTTGCACCAGCGCCCGCACGTCCCGCGCCTCGGACATAGGTGAGGCCCTCGCACACTCGCCGCCCGGCCGCGCGAGGGAGGATCCTCGCGCGATTCCCGCGCTTATTATGGCAATTCGTCCCGGAAGAGCAAACTCCGGCGCCGACACGGAGGTGACAAGGACTTACGGCGTCGGGAGCGGGAAGTGGTCGCGCCGACTATTCGGATAAGAAATCCTTGAGGGACGAGGGAAACGAGGGGGTAAACGACCCGCTGCTGCCCTTGCTAGCGATGAGGAACGGGATACAGACGATGATGTATGCGGCGACGACGCCGACCATACCCGCCGTCTTCACGCAGTCGCCGAAGGTCACGCCCGTCGGAGGTTTTTCGAGGTGGTCCGGCGTCGGATCCTTCATCGTGCGCGCGATCGTCGCGAGCAGTTCCTGGCGATCCGTGTCCGGCGGCAGGAGAGCCACTTGACGCGAACTGCAACCGCCGAGTAAGGAGACGACGACGACGGCGACGAGAGTGACGTAGCGCATGGGACCATCGACCTATTCGGGGAGAATGCGCTCCCTATCGACATTTCCCGCCCGAGAATCAAGGGAAGTTTCCGTTCAGGGTGCGTCCTAGGCCCCGGTTTGCCAACACAGTCGCTTCGGGGTAAAATGCCGGCGGCCCTACCCCGCAGGGGTTGCATCCCAAAGCCGGGGGTCGCGCAGCGCACCCCCGGACACGACCGGGATGGAAACGGGCGGAGGCATGAACGAACCGCGCGTCTTCCTGGTCGGCGCCGGCCCCGGCAACTCGGGCCTGTTGACGCTGCGCGCCGTCGAGTGCCTGCGCCGCGCCGACCTCGTCCTGTACGACCGCCTTGTACCGCCGGCCCTGCTCGCCCACGCGCCGAACGCGGAACACCTCTGCGTCACCGACCTCCCCGGCCAGCATCCCGAGCGGGCCTCGCGGGTCAACCAAATGCTCCTGGACGCGGCGCGACAGGGCAAGTGCGTCACGCGCCTCAAGAGTGGCGACCCGCTCGTCTTCGGCCGCGGCGGCGAAGAGGCGGACGTCCTCCGCGCGGCCGGCGTCCCCTTCGAGATCGTCCCCGGCGTCAGCGCCGCCCTCGGCGCCGCGGCCTACGCCGGCATCCCGCTGACGCACCGGCAGCACGCCAGCGCCGTCGCCTTCGTCACCGGACACGAATGCCCCGACAAACCTGAAAGCACTCTCGATTGGGAGGCTCTGGCGCGCTTCCCCGGCACCCTCGTCTTCTACATGGGCGTGGCGCGGCTCGCCCCCATCGCCCAATCTCTGATCGACCACGGCAAGCCGCCCGACACGCCGGCCGCCGTCGTCCGCCGGGCGACGACGGGGGCGCAGCGCACCGTCACGGCGCCGCTGTCCGGCCTCGCCGCCGCCGTCGAGGCAGCCGGCCTCGCCGCGCCGGCGCTGACGATCGTCGGCTCCGTCGTCGGCCTGCGCGACCGGGTCGACTGGTTCGAGCGCCTGCCGCTGTTCGGCAAGGGCGTTCTGGTGACACGGCCGCGTCACCAGGCCGCCGACCTGCTGCGCCGCCTCGAAACGCTCGGCGCCGCGCCGTACCTGCTGCCGACCGTCGAGGTGCGCGACCCGCCCGACTGGGAGCCCGTTGACAGGGCGTTGTCACAACTGCACCTCTACGGCTGGCTCGTCTTCACAAGCGCCAACGGCGTCCACGCCTTCCTTCGGCGGCTGCGGACGATGGGCCGCGACCTGCGCGTCCTGGGCTCGGTCCGCCTCGCCGTCATCGGCCCGAGTACGGCGGACGCCCTGCGCTCCTACTACCTGGAGCCGGACGTCGTCCCGGCCGAATACAACTCCGAGGCGCTGGCGGAGGCTCTCAAGGAGCGCACGGCGGGACAGCGCGTCTTGCTGGCGCGCGCGGACCGCGGCCGCGACGTGCTGCGCGAGCAACTGGCGAAGGTGGCGACGGTCGATCAGGTAGCGGTCTACGCGCAGGTCGATGCAGTGGAGGCCGACGGGCGGGTTCTGGAGGCGTTGCGGAGTGGCGAGATCCACTACGTCACCCTGACCAGCTCCAACGTGGCGCGGGGCCTCGCTCGACTGGCGGACGCGGCGACCCACGAGCGCATCCGCGCCGGGGCGGTGAAGCTGGTGACGATCAGTCGCGTGACGAGCCAGGACGTGCGAAGCCTCGGCTGGCCGGTGGCGGCCGAGGCGCGGGAGGCGACGGCGGAAGGAATCGTGGCCGCCCTCGTCGCCCTCGCGGGCGCCGAGTGACAGCCGGTTGTCAGCGCAAGTCGCGCATGGCGTCCCACCCGAGGAACAGGACCAGGCCGCTGGCGAGGACGCCGAAAATGTCGACGGCCTTGCTCAGGCCCCCGAAGGGGAATCCGGCGGCGAAGTCGAGGAGGAAGAGCAGCAGCAGGAAGCCGGCGACGCCGATCGAGCCCCAGCACAACCATTTTTCCATCGTTGCTACCCAGCCCTGGCCCGACGACCGAGGAGAACCCATGAGACTGGACACGACCACCACCTTCAGGCGAAAGGCCCGGAGGGACAAAGGATATAGTGCGTCATTGTAGCGTCCGCCCGCCGAGCCGCCACGGGGATCCGGGCAAGAAAAAGCGGTTGTGCGCCGAGCGCCGCGTGTGTCGCCCGTACAGCCGGCATAGAAGGACGGCCGCTCGCGGCTTCGCCCCCCTGCGAAGCCGCGAGCGGCCGTCATCATTTCCTCACGGCCCCTTGCAAATTCCCTAACGCCCCCTTACAGTGGCGGACGTCATCAGGATCCATGACCGCGAGGTAATGCCAGGTGCTCGTCCTTCCGGCCATCGACCTCCGCGGCGGGCAGTGCGTCCGCCTGCGGCAGGGGGATTACAAGCAGGAAACGGTCTTCGGCGACGACCCGGCCGCGATGGCCCGGCGCTGGGTCCGCGACGGCGCCCAGTACCTGCACCTCGTCGACCTCGACGGCGCCCGCGAAGGACGGCCCGTCAACGGGGCGAGCGTCCGCGCGATCGTCGCGGCCGCCGGCGTCCCCTGTCAGTTCGGGGGAGGACTGCGCAGCGAGGCTCACGTCGAGGAAGCTCTTGCCTGGGGCGTCGACCGCGTCATCCTCGGCACGAAGGCCCTGCGCGACCCCGCGTGGCTCGAAGGACTGACGCGCCAGTTCCCCGGACGGATCGTCCTCGGCATTGACGCCCGCGACGGCATGGCGGCCACGGACGGCTGGCTCGAAGTGTCGCGGACGTCGGCGCTCGACCTCGCCCGGCAATGCGCCGAATGGCCGCTGGCCGCCATCGTTGCCACCGACATCGGCCGCGACGGGATGCTCGAAGGCCCCAACCTGGAAGGACTCGCGGAGATGGCTCGCGCCGTCCCCGTCCCCGTCATCGCGTCCGGCGGCGTGACCACCCTGGAGGACGTTCGCCGGCTGGCCCGTCTCGGGCTGGCCGGCTGTATCATAGGCCGCGCCCTCTACGAGGGCCGGCTGGAGTTGCGTGACGTGCTACGCGAGGCGGCCGGCGGCCGAGAAAGCGCATAGCCGCGGCGGCCAACCTCGCACTCCCCGAGGTTACTATGGCCAAATACAAAGTCGAGGACATCCGCAACATTGCCCTGGTAGGACACGCCCAGTCGGGGAAGACGTCGCTCGCCGACGCCCTCCTGTTCGCCGCCAAGGCCGTCGGCCGCCGCGGCAGCGTCGACGACGGCAGCAGCGTGTCCGACTACGACGACGAGGAACACAAGCAGAAGTTTTCGATCGACGCCAGCGTGCTGCACCTCGACCACAAGGGCAAGCGCGTTCACCTCCTCGACACCCCCGGCAAGCCCGAATTCGCCGGCGCCGCCCTCGGCGCCCTCAACGCCGTCGAGACCGCCGTCATCGTCATCTCCGCCCCCAACGGCGTCGAGGTCAACACCCGCCGCATGTTCCAGGAAGCCGGCAAGCGCGGCCTGGCCCGCGTCCTCGTCATCAACAAGATGGACGCCGACAATATCCACTTCGACGCCCTCTTGAAGGCCATTCAGGACTCGTTCGGCAAGAGCTGCGTCCTGCTCGACGCGCCGGTCGGCGTCGGCGCCCAGTTCACCGGCGACATCAGCGTGCTGCACCCGCCGGAGACGGCGCCCGCCACCTGCCCCGTCGACCTCGCCGCCGCCCGCTCCAAGCTCATCGACGCCATCGTCGAGAGCGACGAGGCGCTGATGGAGAAGTACCTCAACGAGGGCGACGTCAGCGACGCCGAGTTGGAACACGCCCTGCCGCACGCGCTGGCCACCGGCGCCGTCGTCCCGATCCTCTGCACGTCGACCAAGAAGGGGCTCGACATCGGCGTCGCCGAGCTGCTCGACGCCCTGGCCGAGGACTGCGAATCGCCCCTCGACGCCCGCCCGCGCCCGGCCGTCCGCGGCAGCGGCGACAAGGCCGAGGAAGTCGCTCTCACACCGGGCGAATCCGGCGAGTTCGTCGCCCAGGTGTTCAAGACGCTCACCGACAAGTTCGTCGGCAACCTCAGCTTCCTCCGCGTCTTCTCGGGGAAGATCACCGGCGAGCAGCAGCTGTTCAACGCCCGCACCGGCAAGGGGGCACGCAGCGGCGGACTGCTGCTGATGCAGGGCAAGGAGCAAAAGCCGGTCACCGAGGCCGTCGCCGGCGACATCATCGCCGTCGCCAAGGTCGAGGACTTGCACATCGGCGACACCGTCGGCGCCAACGCCAACGTGCCGAAGCTGCCGCCGTTGACGTTCCCGACGCCGATGTTCGGCCTGGCCGTCGAGCCGAAGTCGCGCGGCGACGAGCAGAAAATTTCGACCAGTATGCAGAAGATCGCCAACGAGGACCCGACGTTCCTTGTCTCGCGCGACGCCCAGACGCACGAGATGGTCATCACCGGCATGAGCCAGCTGCACCTCGACGTGATCCAGCACCGGCTCAAGCGGCGCTTCGAGCTGGAAGTGGTGACGAAGGAGCCGAAGATTCCGTACCGCGAGACGATCACCGGCAAGGGCGAGGCCGACTATCGCCACCGGAAGCAGTCCGGCGGCCGCGGCCAGTTCGGCGAGGTCCACCTGCGCGTCTACCCGCTGCCGCGCGAGATCACCAGCAAGGAGGAGTTCTTCGAGCAGTTCGCCAACAAAGCGCACTTCGAGAAGGTCCGCGTCGACAGCAGCCACTACGACGCGGCGCACAACTTCGGCTTCATCGACCACATCGTCGGCGGCACGATCCCGATCCAGTTCATCCCCGCCGTGGAGAAGGGGTGCAAGGAGCTGCTGGAGAGCGGCGCTTTGGCGGGGTATCGGATCCAGGACGTCGCCGTCGAGGTCTACTTCGGCAAGGACCACCCGGTCGACAGTTCCGAGGCGGCGTTCAAGACGGCCGGGCGCCAGGCGTTCAAGAAGGCGGTGCTGAACGCCCGGCCGGTGCTGCTGGAGCCGATCGTGAATGTGGAGGTGACGGCGCCGTCGAAGTACACGGGCGCCATCCTCGGCGATTTGAACACGAAGCGGGCGCGCGTCGAGAACCAGGACAGTCTGCCGGGCGACCTGGCGGTCATCGCCGCGAAGGCGCCGCTGGCCGAGGTGATGCGCTACGCCGCCGTGCTCGGCAGCATCACGCAGGGGCAGGGCTCGTACACGATGGAGTTCAGCCACTACGACCAGGTGCCGGCCAACGTGCAGCAACAGATCGTCAGCAAGGCGAAGATGAAGGACGACGAGGAGGAGTGAGAAAGGAATTGAGCCGCTTGCGGCTTCGCAACTGCGAAGCCGCGAGCGGCGGGGAGTCGTTACTGTCCCGAACCACCGTTGAAGCCGATCTTGCCGCCGCCGCCGCCGAAGCCGCCGAAGCCGCCGCCTTGTCCGCCGCCGAAGCCGCCCTGTCCGCCGCCGAAGCCGCCCTGTCCGCCGCCGAAGCCGCCTTGACCGCCGCCAAAACCGCCTTGTCCGCCGCCGAAGCCGCCCCCGCCGAAGCCTCCTTGTCCGCCACCGAAGCCGCCTTGGCCACCGCCGAAGCCGCCCTGTCCGCCGCCGAAGCCGCCTTGGCCGCCGCCGAAGCCTCCCTGTCCGCCGCCAAAGCCACCACCGCCGCCGCCGAAGCCGCCGCCCCCGCCGCCGCCGCCGCCCATGGCATACTGCTGCCCGAACTGCCAGACCGGGACGCCCGACTGGGGGCTGAAGTTGTACTGGCCGAGCGGTTGACCCATCGAAACCTGAATGGTTCCGATGACTGCCCCCGGCCGTGGGAACGAGAACTGCTGCGCGTTGGACTGCTTGGGTGAGGCAAGGAACCCGGCCACGGCGACTGCCGCCACGAGCCCCGCCAACACCACGCGAACGGTTTTCGCCATGATCGACCTCGCGAGGAAAGAAGAGAGACCGCGGGTCGGGGGACGAGCACGTGTGCCGGTCCGTCCCGCCCAGTTACCTGCAACGAGTATAAGTTGCCGGCCTCTTCCAGCATAGACGGAGGGCCGGCGCCGAGACAAGCGACTTTCGTCCGCCTTCCGCCTGTACGGCATCCTCCGAAAAAACGGCGCGGCGACGAGAACTTGCGCTCCGGGGCGATTTCCGACTGCGTTTCGCGTCCGCGTCACGGGACGCCGGCGCGAATCGCGCGCGGGGCGTGCGTCGCCGGCGTTTTTTCCCTGGCGACGCGGCGCCTCCGGCGGTACAAAGAATTGGGTCGGTTTCCCCGGGTCAAGCGAGAGTAACGGCATGTCGGCATTTCTGAAGTTCGTCAGGAACGACTGGATCTTCGCCATTCCGATGGGCATCATGTCCGTCGCCGCCCTCACGCTCGTCATCTGGCGCATCCTGCTCAACCTCAACGCGCGGACGAACATGAACGAGTTTCTCCCGGTTTTCCAGGAGAAGCTCGAGAAGGAAGGCGTCGACGGCGCCCTGCGCATGTGCCGCGCCCGCACCGACGCCATCCCGCGCAAGCTGTTCGCCGCCGGGCTGGAGACGTCCAAACAGGGGATGGCCGCGATGCGCCGCTCGATGGCCAGCGCCATCGAGTTGGAGATCCTGCCCGACCTGAATTTCCTGCTGCCGACGGTCCTGGCCATCGCCAAGATCGCCACGATGGTCGGCCTGCTCGGCACGGTCATCTCCATGATCGGCACCTTCGAGAAGCTGCAGAATTCCAAGGAGGGCGCGACGGCGCACAGCGAGTCGATCGGCCTGGCGCTGTTCGCGACCGCGCTCGGCCTGATGACCGCCATCCCGCTCGTCTTCAGCCACGTCCTCTTCAAGGCGTGGATCGGCAAGTTCGAGGTGAAGATGAAGAGCGCCGCCCAGAAGCTCATCCTCCTCATCCAGTCGAGCAAGCCATACCCTAAGGGCAGCGCCGCCGTGAGCCGGGCGGCGGCGGCGCGGACCTGAACCCCATCCTCGCCGCTTGCGGCTTCGCACTCTTGCTAAGCCGCAAGCGGCCCTTCGACCCCATCTCTCCATCATGGCCGAAAAACGCCGCTTCCTCGACGCCTGGATCCTCGAGACGAACACGGTCTACCGCGAGGTGCCGTACAACATCGTCACCGACTGGCTCCAACAGGGCCGCCTCCTCGCCGACGACAAGTTGCGCCCTTCCGGCACCGCCGAGTGGCTGCGCGTCGGCGACAGTCCCTCGTTCGCCGCCTACCTGCCGCGGTCCGAGCCGTTCCGCGCCGACGACCAGGCCGAAGCGTTCGAGCCGGTCGAGATGGACCTCACCTGGCGTCACCGCCACGACGACGACGACGACGACGTCGACATGATCCCGCTCATCGACGTCAGCCTGGTGCTGCTGGTTTTCTTCATCATGACGACCACCGGCGTCGTCCTGGCCTCGAACATCCCGACGCCGCCCGCCGTCTCCGGCGTGACGCGCAGCGAACCCTCCATGCTCTGGGTCGGCATCGACCGGGGCGGCAACGGCGAGCCGGTCTACTCCCTCGGCGAGGGCGACCGCCCGCCCGCCGACGACGACAAGACATTCACGACCCTTCCGCAGCTGATGGCTCGCTTCGACGAGAAGCTGAAAGAGAGGGACCGCCCCGCCGAAGTGCTGGTCCGCGGCCACGAGGATTTGCCCGCGGGGGTCGTCCGCAAGGTGCAGGTCGAGTTGGAGAAGCGCGGCCGGAAGATCGCCACGAAGTTCCAGAGCGTCAGCGAGAAGGGAGGCGGGGAATGAACTGGAAAGCCCGTCACGAAGGCTCGCCCCGCGCCGTCGAGGGGCTGTCGCTCAACGAGATCGTCCAGGGGCTGCTCGACGGCCGCTGGGAGACGACCGACGAGGTCATGGGGCCGCAGGACGCGCACTGGCTGGCCATCGAGAACCATCCGCAGCTGGCCGAGTTGGCGATGGACATCGAGCCGCCGCCGCGCAAGCCCGAGGAAGACGAGACGCGCCTCGACATGAACGCGCTCATCGACGTCTGCCTTGTGCTGCTCGTCTTCTTCATCCTGACGACGAGCTACGCGGCCATCCAAAAGATGCTCGAGATGCCGGGCCTGTCGGCGGAGAACGTCGGCGTGCCGAAGGTGACGAAGGAGAAGGTCGAGCAGACGATGATTAAGGTCGAGATCCGCATGGAGAAGGGGGCGGACAAGGACGTGCCGGTCATCAAGGTCGAGGGCGAGAAGGTCGACCGCGCCGGCCTGGTGCTGGCGCTGACGCGCTTGAAGAAAGCCTCGAACAAGACGCAGCTGCTGCTCGACTACAGCCCGGACGTCCCCTACGGCGTCGTCATCGCGGTGCAGGACGCCGCCCAGGGCGCCAAGATCGAGGCCGTTCACATCCTCGTGCCGAAGGACGAGCTGACTGCGAAGTGATTCGCCCGCCGGCGTCCGCGCAGTGCGCGAGGATTCCGGGGGTGCGCTGCGCGACCCCCGGCTGTGGGATGCAACCCCTTCGGGGTAAAATGCCCCCGCCCCTACCCCGAAGGGGTTACATATCCCAGCCGGGGGTCGCGTACTCGCGCACCCCCGGAACGACGACGCTTGCGTCCGCGCGAGAATTGAGGGAATCGCATCTTCCTCTCTCCCCTCAAGAGAGGTAGACCGCCCGCGTCCGGAGATCCCTCGCCATGTCCCAACACCCGTTGCGCTCGCTGCTGCGCCGGTTGCGTCGCGTCACCGCCGCCGAGGGCGACGGCGCCGTGACCGACGCCCAGCTGTTGCGTCGCTTCGCCGCCGCGCGCGACGAGGCCGCCTTCGAACTGCTCGTCTGGCGGCACGGCTCGATGGTACTCGGCCTGTGTCGGCGCCTCCTTCGCCACGAGGAGGACGCCGAGGACGCCTTTCAGGCCACGTTCTTGACGCTGGCCCGCAAAGCGAGGACGATCCGCCAGGGCGAGGCGGTCGCGGGCTGGCTGCACAAGGTCGCCCTGCGCGTCGCCCGCGCGGCGCGGACGGCGACCGCGCGCCGGGCGGCTCGCGAACAAGCTGGGATCGACCTCCCCTCGGACGATCCGGACGAGATCGCCTGGCGCGACCTGCGTCCCATCCTCGACGAGGAGGTCAATCGCCTCCCGGAGAAGTATCGCGCCGCCGTGGTGTACTGCTATTTGGAAGGCAAGACGACCGAGGAAGCGGCCGGACTGCTCGGCTGTCCGAAGGGGACGATCCTGTCGCGCCTGTCGCGAGCGAGGGAACGGCTCCAGGCGCGGCTGACGCGGCGTGGCGTGACGCTGTCGGCGGGAGCGTTGGCGCTGGTCGCGGGACGGAGTCAGGCGGCGCTCGTGGCGTCGCTGGTGGAATCGACGGTCCGAGCCGCGCTGGCCCGCGCGGCGGGGAAGGCGATGGCCGGACTCGTTTCGAGCCGCGCCGCCGAACTGACGGAAGGAGTGCTGCGAGCCATGTTGCTGAGCAAACTCAAAGTAGTCGCCGGCTTCGCGCTGCTGATCGGCATGGGGGGGATGCTGTCCGCCTCGTTCGGACGGAGTCTCCTCGGCGGCGACGCACCCGCGGCGGCCGGGCAAAAGACAACTTCCCCGGCGAAAGCGCCGACACCCCCGGAGGACAAGGCCGACTCGAAGGCCGCGAGACACTATCGCGAGGCTGCCCGTCGGCGCGAGAGTCAGCACCGCCTGCACCAGATCGCTAACGCGCTGCATATCTATGCCGAGGTCAACAACAACCTGCCCGCGCCGGCGATCACCGACCCGAACGGCAAGCCGCTCCTGAGTTGGCGGGTCGCCATCCTGCCGTACCTCCAAGATGATGGATTATTCAAGCTCTTCAAACTCGACGAACCCTGGAACAGCGTTAACAACAAGATGCTCCTGGATCGGATGCCGATGGCTTACGTCCCCAAGGACGCCCGTGATGCGAACGCCGGAATGACGTATTACCAGGCCGTCGTCGGCAAAGGGGCGGGGTTCGAGGCGGGGAAAGCGCTGCGCCTGCCGGCGTCGTTCCCCGACGGCCTGGCCAACACGCTCTGGGTCGCCGAGGCGGCAACCCCGGTCGAGTGGACGAAGCCGGACGACCTGACCTACGACGCCGGCAAGCCGCTGCCCAAGTTCGGCGGCCTCTTCGGCGGCGACTTCAACGCCGTCTTCGTGAACGGCTCGGTCCACTTTCTCTCGAAGGACGCCGACGAGACCAACCTGCGTGCCGCCATCACGCGCGCCGGCGGGGAGACCCTTGACACCGAAAAGATCCTCGCCGTCAAGAAAGAGGGACTCGGCGACCCGGACGACCTTAAGGATCTGCCGCGCCAGAACCAGGAATTGAAGAAGCTCATCGAACGCCTTCTCAAAGAAATCGAGGACACGAAAATCGAGTTCGAGCTGCTCCAGGTGGGCGCCAAACTCGGCAAGCCCATCGACCGCAAGACGCTCGAACAAATGAAGGAGAACGCGAAGCTCCGCGACGACCTCGACCGTGCCCTGAACCAGTTGGATCGTCTCCAGGCGGATCAAGAGCGGTTCAAAGAACGGCTGCGGAAGCAGAAAGAGCAAGGCTCGCGCCCGAAGGAGTGATTGTTGAGCGCGCCGTCGGCGCGGCATCCTCGCGCACGGCTCTCCCCCGGCGCCCGCCGGGAGAGGGCCGCACACGTTCAAGGCCCCTGGCCCGCCGACTGCGCGGCCACGACCTTCCGGACGTCGTCGAGCATGCTTGCCGCCTCGATGGCGTGGAGAACCGCCTCCACTTTGTCGGCCTCATAAAGGCGTTCGACCTCCGGCACGAGTTGCAGTCCCGCCTCCCCGAACTTGATTTTCAGACACACGCGGATGCCCTCGAAAAGTCCTTCCAGGCGGCCGACTCGTTGCGGCGTCGTAATGAATGGCATCTTTCTCTCCTCTTGTACCTGCCTGACTTGCTGCCAGAAGACACGATCCAGCGTCAGCGGCAAGTCCATCAGCCAGTCGATGAACCGGAACAACTTGCGGACGTCGCCGGCGCTCAGCCCCTGTTCGTACAAGGCCCGCACCAGCCGGATCTTCCACAGGTGCCGCGCCGCCGGGTCGCCGCGCGTCTCCTGCGTCTTCAGGTGGGCCAGCACGACCTTCGCGAACGGGTTCGCGCTGACCATCAGCGCCTCCTCCGCGCCGCGGAAGTCGAGCAACTTCGCGGGCGGGAACGTCAGCGCGTGCGTGCAGCCGAGCGCCGTCCAGCCGAAGTGCGACGGCCGCCACTTCGGGTTCTCGTCGGCCAGCACGGCGAGGCTCGCCACCGGGCGGCGCACGCGGTCGTAGGCCCGGTAGTTGTAGACGAACATCCGCTCCTCGAAGGCGCCGTCGGGCCAGACCTGCACCTCGATATGAATCAGGATCCAGCCCGGCGTGCCGTCCTTCCGCCACACCTTGTACAGCTTGTCGACGTAGCGCTTGCCGACTTCCGACTCCGGCGCGATCTGCTGGAGTTCCTTGTCCAGCGACTCGTAGCCGCGCGACCAATCGACCTCGGCGTGCGCAGCCGGGAACAGGAGCGCGAGGCCCGCGTCGAGATACTCGTCGAGCGCTTCCTTCCAAACGCCGTCGTAGTCGGTACTCATCGGCAACCCCCTCGCCCGCGCCAGTGTACCAGATCGCGTGCGGCGTGGTATCCTCAGGGGATGCCGCGCCGCCTCGCACTCGTCTTGTTGTTGCTTCCCCTCTTCGCGACGACCGTGCTTGTCGCCGGCCGCCGTTCCTCACCCCCTCCACCGGCAACGCTCTCCGGCAGCGTGCGCGACGCCGCCGGTCCCGTCGCCGGCGCCTGCGTTCGCTTCAAAGCGACGGCGATCTCCGCCCTCAGCGACCGCGGCGGCGCCTTCCGCCTGCCGAGGCGCTCCGGTCGTGTCACCGCGTCGAAGGACGGCTACCTCATCGCCGGCGCCCGTGCCGAGTCGCCGCTGACGCTGACGCTCAAGCGGCTCCCCGCCGAAGACAACGAAGAGTATCAATGGGTCGATCCGGCTCCCGACCTCGCCGGACGTCACAACTGCGCCAACTGCCACGCCGAAATCTACCGCGAGTGGTCCGCCAGCGCTCACGCGCGCTCGGCGACGGGACGACACTTCCGCAACCTCTACGACGGCAGCGACTGGCACGGCAAGCCGAACGTTGGCTGGAGTCTGTTGCGCGACAAGCCCGACGGCTCCGCCGTGTGCAACGCCTGTCACGTCCCGACGATGCCCTTCGACGGCGAGGCGTCGTTCGACCTGCGCAACGCCCGCGCCGTGGCGGCGCGCGGCGTCCACTGCGACTACTGTCATAAGGTCCAGGACGTCGCCGGCGGCAAGATCGGCCTGACGCACGGCCGCTTCAACCTCAAGCTCCTGCGCCCCGCCGAAGGACAACTCTTCTTCGGCCCGCTCGACGACGTCGACCGCGGCGAGGACACCTTCTCTCCGCTGTACCGCGATAGCCGCTACTGCGCGTCGTGTCACGAGGGCGTCGTCTTCGGCGTCCCCGTTTACACCACCTAGTCCGAGTGGCTGGCGAGTCCGGCGCGGCGCGAAGGGAAGCAGTGCCAAAGCTGTCACATGACGCCGACGGGGCGCATGGCGAACGTCGCCCCCGGACGCGGCGGCGTCGAACGCGATCCGCGCACGCTCGCCAACCATCGCATGTTCGTCGGCAGTCAGGAGGAGATGCTGCGCCGCGCCGTGGCGCTGTCGCTGACACTGACTCGTCAGGGCGAATCGGTGCGCGCCGACGTCGAGGTGCGCGCCGATGGCGTCGGCCATCGCCTGCCGACGGGGTTCGTCGATCGCCATCTGATCCTCGTCGCGGAGGCGAGCGACCCGAGCGGCCGGTCCCTCGCGGCTCGGTCCGGCCCGACCCTGCCGGCGCCGGCGGGACGAAGTCTCGCGGGCAAACCGGGCCGGCTGTACGCGAAGCTGCTGCGCGACTTCGACGGCCACAGCCCGGCGCCGTTCTGGGGCGCCGACTCGGACGTCGCCGACACGCGGCTCGAACCGGGCCGGCCGGAACGCGCGACGTTCGCCTTCCCCGAGGAGGCGTCACGAATGCGTGTGCGGCTGATCTCTCGCCGGTTCTGGAGAGAGGTCGTCGAGGCGAAGGGGTGGCCGGACGAGGACGTGATCGTGGCGGAGATACGTCGCGAGGTGCCGCGCTGACGGCGGACTTACCCGAGGCGGGGGCGGCGGGACGTCCGTCTTCGCCGCCGCCCTCGCCCCGAGGCGGTCCGGGGAGAGTTGCTCAGTTGGCCTTGGCGGCGGCCTTCTTCTCCTTGTCGGCCTTCTTCATCTCCGCCAGCTGGTCCTTGGCCTCCTTCTGCTGGGCCTTCAGCCCCGCCAACTCCGTCTGACGGGTCTCGATCCGCGTCTTGAGCTTCTCGAGTTTGCTCGTCAGTTGCTTCGCGCTTGCCACAGTGACTCCTCCCAAATGAGAATGTTGTGATGGCGGCCGCGGCGCCTGGGGGCGTGAGGCGCGAGTCGCGCGAATCGCGGCGAGCCGCCTGTCTTGCAATGATGTTATCGCGAATGACGGCGCGAAGAAAAGTCTTTTGTGACCCGTTTCTCACCGAAAGGGCCGAATTATGACGGATTTTCGGCCGTGCCCGCCGCGCCGAGCCCATCCGAAGCCCTCGCGGCGCCGGCGCGAGCCGCGCCGGCCGCCCTCGCGCCGGCGCAGCTGGCGCGGGATCGCCGCAAAATTCTTCTTTTGAGGTCAGAAAATATGTTCTTGTCGC
>JBBROG010000025.1:0-45819 GCA_038229635.1 Gemmatales bacterium | reverse complement strand
TGACAAAATGTGACACAGGCGCACTCGTTCCTTGTAACTGCGTCCAAACCGTCCCGATGACTCCGACAAATCCCGGCGAAGTGTGTGCCGATCCCACCCAAAACGTAGTCCTCGTCTGGTGTACGGCAAACGGCCAGACAAGGTGCGTCGCGACCTTCTTCGTCAACTGTCCGGGTAATGGCGTGAAGGGGGCCGGCGACTGCCGGTCGGGATGGTCGCCCATCGGCGGCGCTTGCGCGAATACTCCGATCACTTCGTGCTGAGACGCCCTTCGGACAGGGGAAGCGTGCGGGCAGAGTGTTCTTCCGCGTAAATGTTCGCCATCATGACGTGAAGAAGCTCTGCCCGCACGCCGCCAAGCCGTCGAAGAACCTCTACGGAAATAACTGTTTACCCTTCGGGTATTCATTTTCCGGGAATCCTTTAGGATTCTGTAGCGCTGCTCGGGCCGGGCCGCTTCGGCGCGAACGGATATTTCGGCACTAAAACTTCACTACCCGCGGCAACCGTCCAGGTTGCATTAATTTGTACGACCATTCGGGGGCAAAGATGGCCGTCATGACTCGATCGTCCGTCGCTTCCATTCTGTTGGTCGTCTGCGGCGGGATTACCCGCGCGGGTGCGGGCGAACTGGCCGGCACGGCGGCGGTCGGAAACAAGGCGTCGATCGAGATGATCGAAACCTATTACTCCGAAGTGAACTACGAATCAACCGCCAAAGGCGAAAAGTGGGCAAGGACGGGGCTTTATTGGTGGGACCGGGCGAAGGTACGAATGACCGAACAAACCGGGCCGGGCCGAATCACCGACGTTCGGCGGGACGGCGGGAAAACGACCGTGCTCACCACGGAAACCGGTCGACAGAGGCAAAAACGTGAAGCGGGGATGCTGGTGGGGGATAGGAGCCGGCGCGCCGTCGAGACGGACGCCTGGGAATTGAGCCTGTTTTCGCTGCCGGTAGGTTTATACCGCAAGCCGTCGTATCCCGTTTACTCTCTCTTCGAGTTAGTCGACAAAGGCCAGGTCGTGAAAGAAGAATGGGTGGAAGAGGGTAAGCGGCGGTTGGCGCACCTCGTCGTTGACGTCGACAAGAGCGGCCGGACTTACGAGTTATGGGTCGACCAAAACCGAAACTGGCTCGTTGCACGATGCGCCCATGTAATTCGCGGCCCGGAAGGGGAGGTGAGATGGAGGATTGAGCATGAGGTCAAGGAGTGGGCGGAAGTCAAACCGTCGGTCTTTGTGCCGACGCTGGTGACGGATGTCAGGCGTTACGGGGGAAAAGTCGTTTCCGAGAGTGTTATGAACATAAGGAACATCAAGGTCAACGAAACTTTACCACCGATTCCGAAAATGCCTCTGCCCTCTTCGGGAGTGCTCGTTTACGACGAACTGGACGGAACCTACTACCAGGCGGATTCAAGCGGTAAGCGGATCGGGGAAGCCCGTCGAGTAGGCGCCTCCTACTCTCCGCCCTTGCCGTCTCGGTCCGAGAAAGGGCTGGTTGGCCTACCGGCGGGGTGGTGGGCGCTGGGCGCGGGAGCGCTCACGATTGGGGTCGGTGCGTTCGTCGGATGGCGGAAGAGAATCAAGTCGCGACAGGCGCGTTAAGCTGTCCGGCGTCAGCAACGCGCGGGAGAATAAGAGACATGACAAGTAGGCGAAAAATCGGGGCGGCCCTCGTGTTGGGCGCTGCCGTCGTTGTCGCGTTGGTCGCCTGGGGCGGTCGCGTCACTTTCCCCGGCAGACATACCGAGTCCGAAAATGAAATTCCGGGATCGGCCGGAGTAACAATTGAAGACCTGATTGACTTGGGCAGCGTCAAGAACGGGGAGATCGTTCAAGTACCTATTAGAATCACTAATGAATCGGCTTCCTCCTCTGTCTTGGACGAGTTCAGGAGTGATTGTTCTTGCGTCACCATTTATGAGATGCAAGACGGCGTCAAGAAAAAGGTGGGCAAGATGGCCCTCGGCCCCCGCGAGGAAGTCAAGGTGTACGCCGACATTCGGATTTCCGGCGACCCGGGAGTAAAGCGCTCCAGCAGTGTCCAATTTCGGGAGTCTGGAGAGAGACATCGTCAAGTCGGCATTTTTTTCACTCCCGTGGCTCGGCTGTATTCAATACCCCAGGTAGCGGTATTCGGCGATGTCCCTGTCAATACGGCGCTAACGAGACGGATCGAGTTGAGGAGCGACGGGTCGTTCCCCGATCGCGTCGGAGTTATTAGTTGCTCACGCCCCGAACTCTTTTCAGTGGAATTTATGGCGCCCGGCGCGTCCGAAAAGGAAATGTTCGAGAAATCTAATCCGGGTCAACACCTGCTCGGGAATCTGGACCTCGTACTGAGAGCCGACAAGACGTGTATTTGCGAGGACGAACTAATCGTTCTCAACGACGGCAAGGAGTTCCTGCGGCTGCTCACCTCGGCGCGGGTGGTGGAAGAGTATCAACTCAGTCCGGGGGCGCTGGTGTTGCCTCGCGCCCAATCGAACGGCGAGCCCCTTTACTCCGCGAACGTCGTCTGCCGGGCACGCGGCGGGTTCCCCGTCAAGGTCCAGCGGGTCGAAGACGACCTACCGTTTGACGTGAGAGTCGCGAATTCAGGAGAGTCTACTTCACCGATCATTACAATCCGCTACTCCGGACCCACGCCCGTCTCCGAGCCGAGAGTCACTTACGAACTGCGTTTTAAAGTGATCGGCGGGGAAAAGGAAGCGGTCCTGAAGCTCCCGGTTATTCTTACGTCTCGCCGATGAATCAACTTGTCGCGACACGACGGGGTCGCGTGACTGACACCGGATACGGCTTGGCGTATCCCTTCATTCTCGCGAGGGATTACTAATGGTGCGCCCCCTGTCAGTCCCCTGTTCTCGCCGGTCCTCGGGATTCACTCTTGTTGAGCTATTAGTCGTCGTCGCGATCCTGGGCGTCCTGTTCGGCCTCATTCTTTCGGCCGTCCAGTCACTGCGCGGCGCGGCGGCGCGCGTCGCGTGCGCCAATAACCTTCGTCAAATCGGCCTCGCGCTCCACGCGCATCAGTCTGTCTTCGGAAGGTTTCCCCCCCAGTCCCCGGCGCCCAACAACGCGGAAGGGTCCACTTTTTCCTATCAAGGAATTAGTTGGCACGTTTATCTGCTGCCCTTCGTGGAACAGGATCCCCTGTGGCTTCGTACCCTGCGGGCTTACAATGACAACCCCGACCCCTGGACGCGACCTCACTCCGAGCCGCTGGGCACAGTCGTCCGGCTCTACGTTTGCCCCTCGGACTCTCGACTGCTGTTGCCGCACGTCGGTCTCTCGGGTAACAACGCCGGGACCAAGGCGGCCTACACGTCCTACGTCGGCATGACGGGTTACGCCGGCGACTTGCGGTCGGGAATTTTCGGGCGCGGCAGGGGAGTGACTCCGCTCGAGATCACGGACGGGTTGAGCAATACGATAGCGATCGGAGAGCGGCCGCCGCCCGAATCCCTCAGTCTCGGCTGGTGGTACACGACGCACACGTTCGACAATTTACAAGCGGTGACGGATTTCGAGGTTCCCGCCGATACCGGCTCGAGTCCGAACGACTCTCTCTGCGGCGGCGACCTGGTCGACTGGCCCGGCTCCGGGCCGGTGTACATTCATTCATTCAAGCCGGGCACTTTGCGCGACGAGTGTGATAAGTACCATTACTGGAGCCTTCACCCCGGCGGGGCCAATTTCCTTTTTGCCGACGGTTCGACTCGCCACGTCTCTTACACAATGCGCTTCAAGTTGCGACTGCTCGCGACGATTGCCGGCGGCGAATCCGTGGACCTTGACGGGCCGTGATATCCGGTTGTCCGGGTTTCCTTCGCGGCCGCGCGGGGCTCCGGCCTGAAAGGGACTTCGCCGGAATGATTCGTCACCCGCGGAGATGTCCGCATACGGGGCAGTCGGGCCGGCGCCGGAACGTCGCCGTGCGGAAGGTCATGTCGCCGAGGTCGCAGAGCAGCAGACGGCCGAGCAGCGGCTCGCCGAGGCCCGCGAGGAGCTTGATCGCCTCCACGGCCCCGAGGCAGCCGACCGTTCCCGCGACGGCGCCGAACACCGGAAACGCGCGCTTCCAGTGCGGCGGCTCCGACGGATACAGGCACGCGAGGCACGGCGAGCGGCCGGGCACGACGGTCGTCACCTGGCCCTCCAACTCGTACATGGCACAGTCGATGAGCGGCTTGCCCTGGCGCACCGCTTCGCCGTTCATCCGCAGACGCTCGGCGAACAGGGGGGCGCACGACGCCACCAGATCGACCTCGCGCACGAGGCGTTCGACGTTCGCCTCGGAGACGTTCTCCGCGACGGTTTCGACCGCGACGTGCGGGTTCAGCGCATGCAGGCGGCGGGCGGCGAGGTCGACGCGCGGCTCGCCGACCCCGTCGGTCGACATGAGCAGTTGGCGGTTGAGGTCGTCGAGGCGAAGGGCGCCGGCGTGGGCGATCACGAGGCGGCCGACCCCGGCGGCGGCGAGTTGGTAGGCGAGGGCGCCGCCGACGCCGCCGCAGCGCGAGACGAGGACCGAAGCGCCCTTGAGGCGCCGCTGGCCCGCCTCGCCGAAGTCCGTTACGCGGAGCTGCCACTCGTAGCGCGTTCGTTCCTCGTCGGAGAGCGGTTCGTCGGGCCGCATGGCGTCGCCTCGTCTCAGCCGCCGGCGATGGGCGCGAGGACGGTGATCTGATCGCCGTCCTTCAGCAAGTATCCCGCCGCCGGAGTCGCCTGCTCGTCGCCGACGAACAGAAGAATCGTGGGGTGCAAGCGGCCGGCGCCGTCCAGGAGCAGGCGGTGCAGCGCCTCGCCGTGGCAGGCCGCCCGGCGCGTCACCAGTTCGTGGGGCGAACAGGCCGCGTCGAGCGTCGCCTGTTCGCGGGCGACGCCGGCGGCGTGCTTCAGCTGGGCCATGTAACGGATCGAGACGTTCATCCTACCCTCGCCGCGAGCGGCTCCAGGAACTCGACCAGCCATCGATTGACCTCCGCCGCCGCCTCGACGTGAATCCAATGGCTCGCGTCGGGGAAGTACACGACACGCAGGTCCGGCACCCACTCTTCCAGGCCTTGCGACAAACGCACGCCGAGATAGCGGTCTTGCTCGCCCCAGAGGAGCAGGGTCGGCACGTCGACGCGGCGCACATCGCACCCCGGGCGGCGCGGCCCGCGACGGAACGCGGCGCGATAGTAGTTGAGCGCCGCCGTCAGGGCGCCAGGCCGGGACAGAGCCTCCTTGTAGCGGCGAATGTCCTCGTCGCCGAAGACGCCGGGGCGCGTCGGGTCGCGGCGAAAAATCTTGTCCAGGAAGGCGAAGTCGCGGCGGCGCACCAGCCACTCCGGCAGCCGCGGGAGTTGGAAGAAGAAGACGTACCACGACTTCATGAGTTGGCGGACGGTGCGCAGCTCGCGGAGCATGGCCGCCGGGTGCGGCGCGTTGAGGATGACCAACCGCTCGACCAATTCCGGGTGGCGGGCGGCGACGCCCCAGGCGAGGATGCCGCCCCAGTCGTGGCCGACCAGCGCGACGCGGCCGCCCAGATGACGAATGAGACCGGCGACGTCCGCGATCAGTGTTTCCGGGCGGTAGTCGGCGACGCGCGGCGGCTTGTCGGAGAGGTTGTAGCCGCGCAGATCCGGGGCGACGGCGCGGAAGCCGGCGGCGGCCAGCGCGGGGAGTTGACGCCGCCAGCCGTAGGAGAACTCGGGGAAGCCGTGCAGCAGCAGCACCGGCGGTCCGGCGCCGGCCTCGACGAGGTGCAGGCGGACGCCGTTGGCAAGGATCTCGCGGCGGGCGAGCGCGTCCCATTCCGGCTCGGTCGCGGTCATGAGTCGGCCTCGGGAGGTTGGGCTCAGTGCGACACCGCGGCGGCGGCCTTTTCGCCGAGCGGTTGCAGGTTGGCGAAGCGCGACAGGGCGAACGGCCGCAAGACGTCGGGGGTCCGCCCCGTCGCAATTAGCTCGGCGATGCGGAGGCCCGCCGCCGGCGCCGCCTTGAAGCCGTATGTCCCCCAGCCGACGTCGAGGACGAAGCCTTCGACCTCGTCGACCGTGCCCATGATCGGCGCGAAGTCCGGCGGCATGTCGCACAGGCCGGCCCACTGGCGCAGCACCTTGACGCGCGCCAGGCACGGGAACAGTTCCAGCGTGTGCGCCGCCGCGTTCTCCAGGAAGCGGAGCGTCGAGCGCATGCTATAGCTCGGATACGGGTCGATTTCCTCGCCGATGACGATCTCGCCGCGGTCGGTCTGGTTGACGTAGACGTGCAGCGTGGCCGACACGAGGACGACGTGCATCACCGGCTTCAGCCGCTCGGTGACGAGGGCTTGCAGCGGGTGGGTGACGATGGGCAACTCGACGCCGGCCATGTGGGCGACGGTGGAACACCAGCCGGCGGTGGCGTTGACGACGACGCGCGTGGCGACGGCCCCGCGCGTGGTGGCGACGCCGCTGACGCGGCCGTTCTCGCGTCGGATGCCGGTGACTTCGGTGAGGGGGTGGATCTCGACGCCCTGTCGGTCGGCGCCGCGGGCGTAGCCCCAGACGACGGCGTCGTGGCGGATGATGCCGCCGGGCGGGTGATAGAGCCCGGCGAGGATCGGCTGATGCGCCCGGTCGCTGACGTCGAGGCCGGGGACGAGCTTCGCGATCTCGTCGCGGCCAATAATCGAGCTGTCGACGCCGAGGAGGCGGTTTGTCTCGGCGCGCTCGCGCAAGGTGGTGACGCCGCGGTCGGTGTGCGCGACGGTCAGGTGTCCCTGCTGAGAGAACATGACGTTGTAGTCGAGTTCGAGAGCGAGCGTTTCGTAGAGTTTGACGCTCTCGTCGTAGAAGGCGACGCCCTGCGGGGTGCGGTAATTGGAGCGGATGATGGCGGTGTTGCGGCCGGAGGCGCCGCCGCCGAGGTAGCCCTTGTCGAGGACGGCGACGTTCGTGACGCCGCGCTTGGCGAGGTAGTAGGCGATGGCGAGGCCGTGGACGCCGCCGCCGACGATGACGACGTCGTAAGAGGGCTTCAGGTCGTGGCTCCGCCACATGCGGTCGGTGGGCTTCGTGTCAATCGCGTTCATGCAGCTCTTCCCGCGAAGGGTACGGCCCCTGAGAGCGGAACGGGAACGTCCTGGCAAGGGCGATGAGATCCTGGATCGCTTCTTCGCGCTTCTTCCGCTCCGGCGCCAAGTCGAGAACCCGGATGACGGCCTCCACACGATCACCCTTATGGCAGGGCAATTGGGTCAGGCGCAACTCGCCGTCGGTCTGAATTGTGGTCTCTACCCGGATCGCATCCATGAATCGCCCTCTCGTTCACTCGACGCGGCCGCGCGATAGGCTCCGACGCCCATCCCATCGCTTCCTCCTTCGCTAAAGCCGCCGTCGGCGCCCATTCTACAGCATCGTCAGATAGCGATCCACCTCCCACGCCGACACCTGGCGGTGGTAGTCGTTCCATTCCATCCGCTTCAGCCGGAGGAATTCCCGCGCGATGGGTCCGAGTCCTGCCTGGATGATCTCGTCGCGTTCCAACTCCCCAATGGCCTCGTCGAGGCTCTGAGGCAGCACGCGGATATTTCTACTCGCCATCTCCTCGCGGCTCATTGCGTACATGTTGCCGAGGTTCGGCTCGCCCGGATCGAGCTTCCTGCGGACGCCGTCGAGGCCGGCGTAGAGGTAGGCGGCGAAGGCGAGGTACGGGTTGAACGCCGCCGACACGGTGCGGTCCTCGACGTGGCCGGCGTCGGGCGTGCGGATCATCTGCGTGCGGTTGTTGTCGCCGTAGGTGACGTAGGCCGGCGTCCAGGTGTAGCCGGAGTGCGTGCCGGTGAGCCCCTGGCCGAGCTGTAATCTCTTGTAACAGTTCACGGTCGGCGAGGTGACGGCGCACAGGGCGCGGGCGTGGGCCAGGACGCCGCCCAGGAAGTGGTACGCCAACTCCGACAGGCCCAGGTTGCGGCGGTCGTTCGTCGCGGAGAAGAGATTCTTGCCCGTTTCGACGTCGGCGAGGTGGTAATGCATGTGGGCGCCGCTGCCGGTGCGGTCGGAGAACGGCTTGGCCATGAAGGTGGCGGTCGCGCCGTGCTTCCGCGCCGTCTCGCCAGCGAGCATCTTGAAGAAGACGAAGCGGTCGGCGGTCGTCAGGGCGTCGGCGTACTTGAAGTTGATCTCGTACTGGCCGTTGGCGTCCTCGTGGTCGGCCTGGTAGGCGCCCCAACCGAGGCGGCGCAATGCGTCGTTCATGTCGCGCAGGTAGTCGCAGGCGGCGGCCAGCCCCTTGAAGTCGTAGCACGGCTTGGCCAGCGTGTCGACGCGCGCCGGGTCCCACGGCTGGATGCGGCCGTCGGCGGCGCGCGTCACCAGGAAGTGCTCCGGCTCGACGCCGACGTTGAAGACGTAGCCGGCCGCGCGCACTTCGTCGAGGACGCGCTTCAGGTTGACGCGCGGGCAATACGGGTACGGTTTGGCGTCGACGTACAGGTCGCTGGCGAGGCGGGCGAAGCCGGGCTTCCACGGGAGCGGCGTGTAGCTGACGGGGTCGACGCGGGCCATCATGTCGTGCGCGGAGGCGTCCTGGCCGAGACCCCAGACGGCGCCGCCCGCGAAGCCGGCGCCGACGTCGGCCACGTCGTCGAAGCAGTCGGCGGGCACCATCTTGACCTTCGGCGACCCGTGCAGGTCGACGAACTGGACGAGGAGGTAGTCGACGGCGTCTTTCTGGAGTTGGGTTTGTAGCGCGGCGCGGTTCACGGCAGTCCCCTTGAGTCGGCCTCGACGCGGAGAAAGGGCGGCCGCTTCCGCCGAGGATGAGTATGGATCGGCCCTTGACCTGTGTATAATCGGCCCGTCGCCCCGACTCAAGCAGGAAACGCCATGTGCGGCATCATCGGCTTCCTCGACAAGAGCGGCGGGAGGGAGCGTCCCGTCGGCAGGACGCTCCTCGCCATGCTGCGAGCGCTGTCGTGCCGCGGCCCCGACTCGGCGGGCGTCGCCCTGTTCGGCGGCCACGACGACCTGCAACTGCACCTCAGCGTCCCGCCCGGCCCGACCCCGGACCAGGTGGCCGCGGCACTCCAACCGTTGGGCGTTTCGCCTTACCGGCATTTCGAGAGCGGGGTCTACCTCGCTTTCGTCGACCCGGGCGCCGACGCGGCGGCGCTCGAAGGAAAGATCCTCCGCGCCTTGCCGGGGTCGGAGGTGCTATGCGTCGGCCGGAGTCTGAGCCTGTTCAAGCAGGTCGGCTCGCCGGACCAGTTGGAAAAGACTTACGCGATCAGTGACGGGCGCGGGACGCACGGCATCGGCCACACGCGCCTGTCGACGGAAAGCCGCGTCGACCTCAGCCACTCGCAGCCGTTCTGGGCGCACGGCGTTCCCGACCTGGCGACGGTCCACAACGGGCACATCACCAACTACCACAAGCTGCGCCGCCGCTACGAGCAGCGCGGCTACCGCTTCTTCACCGAAAACGACTCCGAAGTGATCGGGATCTACTTGCGCGACCGCATGGCGGCGGGGCTGTCGGTCGAGGACGCGCTGCGCTCGTCGCGGGACGACTTCGACGGGTCGTTCAGCTACCTGGCGGCGTGGGCCGACGGGTTGGCCTACGTCAAGGACCGCTTCGGCTTCAAGCCGCTCGTCGTCGCCGAGACGGACGACTTCGTAGCCATCGCGACCGAGGAGGTGGCGCTGCGGCAGGCGCTGGGGCGCGACTTCGCGGCCCGCGAGCCGGCGCCGGGGACGATGAAGGTGTGGGCCGTCCGCGCCGCCAGCGCGGCGGCGACGAGTTAAAGGAGGCACGATGCGCGCGAAACACGATCGGCCCGGCGCACTCGCGGAACCGGCCCTTCCCGCCAACGGCGTGGCGGACGTCCGGCCCGAAGACGACGGGGTGCTGGAGGACTGGGAACCGCTGCCCGATCTGTCTTTCTGGGACGACGAGGAGGGACCGCCCGTGGCCAGCGTGTACGCGGAGCGACAACAGGCGCTGTTCGTGGAACCGCTGCACAGCTCGTGGGGCGGGCCGGGGGAGGGGCGTCCGTTTCTCGCCCTCAGCAACGTCGGGCTGATCTACCGGGACAAGACCCCGGCCCTATTTCCCGACGGCCTGCTGAGCCTGGACGTCACGGGGCCCGCGGACGTGCGGTCCCGCCCCGGCCGGTTCTATCACGTCTGGATCTACGGCAAGCCCCCCGACGTCGTCCTCGAACTCGTGTCCGACCGCCGCGGCGACGAGGACACGCTGAAGCTGCGGCGGTACGCCGCGCTCGGCATCGCCTATTACGTCATCTACGACCCCGATAATCATCTCCGCGGCGGCGTCCTGCGCGTCCTTGAACGGAAGGGGTCCGACTATGTCCCACTGCCCGACAACTGGCTGCCCGGCGTTGGCCTTGGCGTCACGCTGTGGCAAGGCACTTACGCGGGCGTCGAAGCCGTCTGGCTGCGCTGGTGCGACCGGGACGGGAATCTCATCCCGACGGGCGCCGAGCGCGCCGAGCAGGAAAAGCAGCGCGCCGAGCAGGAAAAGCAGCGCGCCTTGGACGCGGGAAAGGCGGCCCGGCGGGAGAAGCAGCGGGCGAAGAAGGAGAAACAGCGTGCCGACGACATGGCGAAGAAGCTCGAAGCGATGAGGGTGGCCCTGCGCGCGGCGGGCCTGGAGCCGCCCGTCTGAGCGGACGTCTCCGAGAAACTTCGGTCGGGAGGAGCGACTTTGTCCTTCACCATCGACTGCCAAGGTAAGACGACCCGCGACGTCAACCGCGAGTTGCGCCAGGCCCTCGCCGCCGGCGCGCGCGACGTCCGCGTGCTGCACCCCGACGCGCGACACAACCTCGGCGTCGCCCTGTTGGAACCCGTCCGCGTCGTCTTCGAGGGGAGTGTCGGCTACTACGTCGCCGGGCTGATGGACGGCGCCCGCGTCGAGGTGCGCGGGAGCGCCGGCTGGGGCGGCGGCGAGTCGATGATGGGCGGCACCCTCGTCATAGACGGCGACGCGGGCAGCGGCGTGGCGGCGTCGATCCGCGGCGGCACCGTCGTCGTGCGCGGCGACGCGGCGGCGCGCGCCGGCGTGTCGATGAAGGGCGGCACGCTCCTCATCGGGGGCGGCTGCGGGTACATGGCCGGCTTCATGATGCAGAAGGGGCGCATTGTCGTCTGCGGCGACGCCGGCGAAGCTCTGGCGGACTCCATGTACGAAGGGGCCGTCTTCGTCGGCGGGAACATCGCTTCGCTCGGCAACGACGCCGTCGTCGGGGAGCCGAGCGACGAGGAACGGGAGTGGCTGCGGGTCTTGCTCGCCGACTACGACGTGAAGACGCCGGCGGCGTTCCGGAAGGTCGTCTCCGGCCGCAAGCTGTGGAACTTCGACAAGAAGGACCTCGACGTGTGGAAGGCGGCGCTGTGAGGGCCTAAAGGCGCGCCGCCTCCCTCGCCCCGGTGTACGTCGCCTCCAGGTCGAACGGCACCGCGCGCGTGCCTTTGAGCGCCAGGGGGAGCAGCGGCAGCGCGCCGCCGACGGCCAGAGGGACTGCCCAAAAATCGATCTCGTTAATATCGTGGCGACGAGCGGGCCGGTACGCCGTCGCGTAGAGCCAGACGTCGTCCGGCATCGCGAACTGTTCCGGGAGCCCCGTCACCCGCACGAAGTCATTGTGCAGGTTGAACCGACGGCTGGTGACGGTATCGACCGCGACCAGGCCGACGCCGCGCTGGAGGTACGCCGCACACTTGGCCCCGAAGGCTCGCCGCGCCTCCGGGCGGTCTTTGTTGCCCGGACTGATCAGTTCGATCACGGCCACGAGACGCATACTATCCATTTGGTCGATGACCTTGACCTGGATGTCGTCGGGAAAAACCGCGGGCAACACGCTGGTGACGGCGGGCGGCGCCCACGTCTGCACGGCCACGCCCCCGCCGGTCCCGTTCCGCGGCTCGTCTTCGGGCGCCAGCGGTAATTCAAACTCCGCCACGTCGGCCTCGACACGACGGCCCAGGTGGGTCTGCACCGTCGCGACGTAACGGCGCGGCAGCGTCGCGTTGAGTCGTCCGGCGATCGCCACGGCCCAGATGGTGTGAAACGATTGCCAGGGATAAGAGTCCACGAGCGGCGCGTGAAAGTGGTCGAGTAGCGGCATGAGAACCTCCCTCCCGGATTGGCCGACGCCATCTTACCCGCGCGGCGCGGCGGCCGCGAGGTCAGAGACGGCGGCCGTCCGCCTCGGTACAATCCGCTGTGTCTCAACCCCGCCGTAACGACCCTCTTGAGGAGACGGCCTCGTGACTTCCCCCGCCGGCCCGCACCTGCAGACGAGCGGCACCTACACGCCGGCCGTCATCGAGGACATCCAGCTCAAGGCCGAACTGGGCCGCTACCGCATCCGCGGCTTCGGCACGCTGCGGCCGCGCACCTGGGCCACCTTCGACGACCTCACCTTCGTCCCCTGCGGGTTGACGCGCATCCCCCTCGAAGGCTACCGCGAGAGCTGCTCCACGAAGACCGTCCTCGGCACGCGCTACGCCAGGCAGCCCGTCGAACTCGACATCCCCGTCATGGTCACGGGCATGAGCTTCGGCGCCCTCTCCTACAACGCCAAGGTCGCCCTGGCGCGCGGGGCACGCCAGGCCGGCACCTCGACGACCACCGGCGACGGCGGTATGCTCCCCGCCGAGCGCGAGAACTCGAAGACGCTCGTCTACGAAGTGCTGCCCAGCCGCTATGGCATCAACGTCCACCACCTCCGCCAGGCCGATGCCGTCGAGCTGACCCTCGGCCAGGGCGCCAAGCCCGGCACCGGCGGCCTGCTGCTCGGCTCAAAAGTGTCCGACGAGATCGCCAAAATCCGCGATTTGCCGCCCGGCGTCGACCAGCGCAGCCCGGCCCGCCACCCCGACTTCCTCGGCCCGGACGACATGATCCTCAAGATCGAGGAGCTGCGCGAGGCGACCGATTGGCGGGTGCCGATCTTCGTCAAGCTGGGCGCGGCCCGCGTCTACGACGACGTCAAGCTCGCGGCCAAGGCGGGGGCCGACGTCGTCGTCATCGACGGCATGGAGGGCGGCACCGGCGCCTCGCCCGACCTGCTCCAGGAACACACCGGCATCCCGACGCTCGCCGCCGTCTGCGAGGCGCGGGCGGCGCTGGAGGAGTTGGGGTTGTACGGCGAGGTGCAGCTGATTATCGCCGGCGGGCTGCGCCACGGCAGCGACATGGCCAAGGCGATGGCGCTGGGCGCCGACGCCTGCTACGTCGGCACGGCGGCGCTGATGGCGCTGAACTGCAACCGCCCGCTGTACGTCGAGGACTACCACGCCCTCGGCGCGGCGCCGTACCACTGTCACCACTGCCACACCGGCCGCTGCCCCGTCGGCATCGCCACGCAGGATCCGGAGTTGATGAAGCGGCTCGAAATCGACGCGGCGGCGGAGCGCGTCGCCAACTGGTTCCACGCGGTCACGGCGGAGATCCAGATTCTCGCCCGCGCCTGCGGCAAGCGCGACGTCCACGACCTAGAGCCGGAGGACTTGCGGGCGCTGACGATGGAAGCTTCGATGATCGCCGGCGTGCCCTTGGCGGGCACGAACGTCGTCTGCGGCGGCGGGCCGGGGTGGAAGCGTCCCCCCTCACACGGGCCGTAGCAGCACGCCGCCGCCGTTGACGTAGGTGCCGCCGCCGATCACGCCGCGGGTGTCCTGAATGGTCAGGGCGCGCGTCCCCTTTTCCCGCCGTTATTCCTTGACAGTCCTCATCCCGGGGTGCTAACGTTGACCCCGCCTGAAAGTCCGTTCTTCTGACCGGGAGGGGGCTGGCCATGTCGGTCGATCCAGCCGCCCCACCGGCGACGCCTGCGGCACCGCGGAAGCCGAAGCTGCTCGACCGCCTGGCGGGGAAACGAGGCGACGGGGATAGGCCGCGCCGGGCGCGCGTGTGGCCGGTGATAGGTTGCGCCGGCGCGTGACCCGTCGGGATGGGTTGCGCCATCTCATCAATTGTTAGGCCGCGGAGGGCGCGCCGGATGGACGGCTTGGTTGGTGGTGCCATCATCGGTGTGGTTGCAGGTGTGATCGGAGGCTTGGCCGTCCTGGTCTTCGCCCTGCTTCAGAAGCCCAAGGCTTGCCCGGAGTGCGGCACCCCGGCCCCGAAGGTCCGCAAGCCGGCCAACCGGCGTCAGATGCTGTGGGGCGGCTGGACCTGCGCGGAGTGCGGCAGCGAGTTGGATCGGCGCGGCCGTAAGGTGCGGGCTCCAGACGCCTAACCGAGCGCCGCACCTGACCCGGCCCGCATATAGGCTTTCTGGGATTCGTAGCTCACCGAGCGGCCCCGGCTGCTGAGCTTGGTCGTTAGGCGGCAGAGAGCCGTCCGAGGCAAGGTCTGGTATGATGGGCTTGGCTACCTCTGGCTCACGGAAACCGTGTTCGGGCCGACACGATGCACAAGAAGAAAAAGTCGGGGCTGAGTGGCAAAGAGGCGGCTGATGACGTACCGAGTTGGGCGAAGGGGGAACGGCCACTGACGACAGAGAACGGGCGTGATTTCGCCGAGCGGTTGCTCGATGATAAGTATGGCATAGGGAACTACCCGACAGGGCCGGGCAGCGAGTTCAACAAAATCAAGAAGTGAGGCGACCGGGCGTTCGAGTGACGAGCGGGAGGATAACCACGATGAGCGTTTTTGTGCTACAGCACGTGCATTCGATGGAGGATGGGGGCGAGGATGTCAAGTTCATTGGCGTATACTCCTCACGGGAGAAAGCCCAGGCGGCGGTAGCGCGCCTGGCCCGCGTATCCGGTTTCTCGGATGCCCCGGACGATTTCCACATCGACGAGTACCGCGTCGATCAAGATCAGTGGGTTGAGGGGTATGTATCGCTCACGGATGCGTAACAACTCCGGGAAGCCCTGATCGCACCTAACCAGGCGCTGTACCTGACCAGGGCCGCGTCGGCCGGTCCTCGAGCTAGCCTTGCGGCAAAGGCTCGGCTAGCCCTCGTTCACGGGCCTCGAGGCCGCCGCCGGCGGCGCGGGAGTTAACCAGGCGCTGCAGCAGACCGGGGCCGCCTGACGACGGCCCTGGTGCTGGAGTACGAGGCAGTCTGCATGAGAGATACGGACGCCCTGGGATTGACGGGTGACGACATCGGACAACTGCTCGACTACCTGTGTCGGGTCGGCCGACCGGCGGTAGTCCGGTTCCGGGTTCGGCCGAGCCTACCGGACCCGGGGGACGAATTGGTGCTGGAGGCCGCGGTGGCGTCCGGGGCCGGGTGGATCGTCACCCACAACGTCCGACACCTGGCCGCCGGCGCGGCCCGGTTCGGGGTCGAGGTGCTGACGCCGGGGGAGGCGCTGCGGCGCCTGGGGGTGGGGCGATGAGCGAGTTGCGGGTCGAGTTGCCGCCCGAGGTCCGGGCGGAGGTGGCGCGGCGGGCGGGGGGAGGCCCGGCCGCCGAGGCCGCGTGGGTGGCCGACGCCGTCCGGGAGCGGCTGGCCGCGTGCGCGGATCTGGAGTACCTGGAGGCTCGGGCCGCCCGTGGGAGCCGCGAGGCGTTCGACCGGGTACTCGCCAAGGTGCCCGCGGCGGACCCGATGCCCGGGGATGAGTGGTAGCCCAGAGGCCTCCTTGTTCCGGAAACGGCTGAAGAAACAGAACGTGTGAGTACGGCTCCCACGGCGCGGGTTGAGGGATCAACCACCCCAAGCCCCGGTCGGGATACGGCGGCTGCCCCCGCCTTTTGCGCCGCCCCGCGTCATCCCGAACACGCCCTGCCTGTCGCTTCCTGACACCATCCGAGACCTTTCCCGGCCCCGCCGCGCGCAGGTAAAATAGAGATCGGGCGCCGACGTTCCGGTAGTCCCGCTCGCCACGCGCGGGCAGGTCCGAGGGCAGGAACGGGGAAACGAGTGTCGGGAACGACTCACAGGCGCTCACGACTCACACCCCCACGAAAAGCCCGGAAAAAGCAGGGAAAAGGGGCACGGCGGGGTGTGAGTCGGGGTGTGAGTCGGTGTGAGTCGCTCCCAACCGGGCGCGGACGGGTCATGCCGCAGCCAACCTGGCCTTGTCGCACCGCTGGGTCGTGTCGCTATTGCGGCGCGACGAGTCCGTCCGTGGAGGCGTCGAGCAGAAACGCCTGCGAGCGGCGACCAGGCGCGGGAAGCGATTCTCGGCCTTTTTATCGAGAATGAGACGCAATTGCCCTGCGGCGTCCGCCCCCCGATTCCGGACGATTAACAGGGGGCGGACGCCCCCACGCGGAGGAGGAACCTCACGCCTTGACGAGGAGGACGCCCTCGCCGTTGCGCAGCGAGACGCCGGTCACGGCCGGCCCGAGGGTGCCGTCGGCGCGGAGCGGGCGGTACGACCCGTTCAGGTTGTGCCACGTCGCCGTGTTGTCCGACACCGAGCCGTTGGTGTAGCCGCCGACGTTCGTCGACACCGGCTTGTACAGCACCAGCGCGTTCGCGTAGGCGCGCTGGTAGACGCGGTAGCCGAGGCGGAAGTCGTTCGGGTCGGAGCCGCTGGCGAACAGCGACCAGCCGCCCGTCGGCCGGCCGACGTCGAAGGCGGCCGCCGCCGACCAGTGGCGCGACCACGCCGTCGAGGGTTCGTAACCGCCGTTGAAGTTCAGGAACGTCGTGTTCGGGTCGGCCACCAGGTAGTAATACGCGAGCGTCGCGATCTGCGTCCGCGGGTCGGTCGGCGAGCCGTTCACCGGCAGGCTGTCCAGCACCGCGTAAGGCGCCGGCGCGCGCAGCGTGGCCCGGTGCTGGAGCGTCGCGGCCAGGCTCTCGAAGTTCTGCCAGTTGTGCGCCAAAGGCCGCAGGGCGAACTCCTCGAAGTACGCCGTGTTCTGCCGCACCACGTCGTCCGCCTTGACGCCGGCGCCGGAGGTGTTCGCCAGCACCCAGCGCGGCGCGATCGCCTGGCCCACCGCCGCCAGGAGCGAGCCGTAGTCGACCGAGTAAGTCGACGACGGCTCGAACACCGCGCCCGTGTCGATGAGCGAGTCGCCGCCGGAGTTGTCGACGAACAGCCCGTCGGACGAGGGCCGGCCCGCCAGGTAGCGCCGGGCGTAGTCGACCGCCCAGGCCCGGAACGTGGCGCTGGCCGGGTTCGTCGCGTAGCGCTGCTGGCCGTAGCTGCCGTAGAAGAGCCGGCTCTCGTAGGCGAAGCGCGCGTCCTTGCCGGGCGAGCGCCGCCCGTACTCGGCGTCGCTCAGGTAGCCGTCGTTGTTGAGGTCGGCCGCCGCGTCGAACGCCGGGATCACCCCCGAGGAGCCGCCCCGCGCCCCGACGAAGTCGCGGCCCAGGATCGTGCTCGCCACCGGTGGCTGGCCCGCCGAGATCGTCCGCAGGCGCACGTAGTAGAACAGTTCCGAGCCGTTGAGCGACACCGGCTTCCAGTCGGCCGGCGGATCGAAGACGATCTGCCCCGAGCGCGTCAGCCCGGCCGTCGAGTTCGCCGTCGCGCGGATCACCCCCCACGCCGTCGGGTTGCCGAAGGCGTCGACCGCCGTCGGGTACTCGACGAAGGCCGCCCAGCCGCCGCCGGCGTTCCGCGACAGGTTCAGGTTGATCTCGCGGAATTTCTCGGGATAAGCCAGGTACGTCGACTCGCCCAGGCCGCCGAAGTCGAAGTCCTCGCCGCCGATGTGCGCCTGCGTCGTGAAGTCCTGGAACGTCGGCAGCAGCCCGCCGCGGTAGACGCGCCAGAACCAGCTCACCGGCTGCGACGACGGACTGTCGCCCGAGAACGGCGTGGCGCTGCGGACGTGGTAGAAGGCGCTCTCGCGCGACAGCCCCTTGGCGTCGGCGTAGCTCAGCCAGTCGGTCAGCAGGTTCTGGTAGACGCTCGAGTAGTTGATGTACGACAGCTGCGGCGTGTTCGGCGACACCTGGTCGATGTGCTCGCTCAGGTAGGGCGTGTCGGTGATGACCAGGTCGACGCTGTTGCGCAGCAGCTGGTCCTCGAACGCGCCCAGGGGCGTGCCGCTGTAGGCCAATTCCGCGAGGCGGATGTGTTGGTAGTGGCGCGGGATCGTCAGGCCGTTGGAGGGGGTCGTCCCGCCGCCGGCCGGCGGCGGGGTGTTCGCGAGCGGCGTCACGCCGAAGTCGTCGAAGGTGACGGACCCGCTGTAGCTGGCGGCGCGGGCGAGGCCGGCGAGGCCGCCGCCGCCGATGACGCCGTCGGTGCGCTCCAGCGCCCACGCCTGCGCCGACTGCCATTGCCCCGACGCGGAGAGGTATTGCCGCGTGTCGGCCCGGTACACCTGCACCCTCAGCGACTCGCCCGCCGCCGACAGCGTCACCTGCACCCAGCGGCCCTCCAGCCACGACGCCGACGACAGCTCGCCCAGCACCGACGCCGACCCGTTCACCACGCGCAGCAGCTGCACCTTGAGCCCGCGCGTGACCGAGGCGGCGTAGTAGGTCGGGCTGTTCCCGTCGAGGCCGCGGCCGCGCAGCAGTACCTGTCCCGGAATCAGGCCGTCGGCGAAGACGGAGGCCGCCACTTGCAGGTTGGCCGGCTGGGCCGCACTGAGCCAGGCGCGGGCGGCGACGGCGCTGCTGCCCGCCGACGCCAGACCCGACGAACCGCTCAGCGACCGCGCGGTCGAGACGGCGAAGGACGGCGAGCCGTCGCTGCTCCACCGCGACCAGCCCGCCGGCACCGTTCCGGCGGGCGTTCGGTCGAACGTTTCTTGAGGCCCACTCGTCCCGGACGGCGGCGGCACCAAACTGCCGTCGAACGCGACGACCGAGAAGTCGTCGAAGGTGACGGGCCCGCTGTAGCTGGCGGCGCGGGCGAGGCCGGCGAGGCCGCCGCCGCCGATGACGCCGTCGGTCCGCTCCAGCGCCCACGCCTGCGCCGGCTGCCATTGCCCCGACGCGGAGAGGTATTGCCGCGTGTCGGCCCGGTACACCTGCACCCTCAGCGACTCGCCCGCCGCCGACAGTGTCACCTGCACCCAGCGGCCCTCCAGCCACGACGCCGACGACAACTCGCCCAGCACCGACGCCGACCCGTTCACCACGCGCAGCAGCTGCACCTTAAGCCCGCGCGTCACGCTCGCCGCGTAGTAGGTCGGGCTGTTCCCGTCGAGGCTGCGGCCGCGCAGTAGCACCTGGCCGGGGATCAGGCCGTCGGCGAAGACGGAGGCCGACACTTGCAGGTTGGCCGGCTGGGCGGCGCTCAGCCAGGCGCGGGCGGCGACGGCGCTGCTCCCCCCCGACGCCAGACCCGACGAACCGCTCAGCGACCGCGACGACGACACGCCGAACGAGAGCGAGCCGTCGCTGCTCCACCGCGACCAGCCGGGCGGCAGCGCGCCGGCGATGGCGCTGTCGAACGACTCGACCGGGCCGGAGGCGGCGCCGCCTCCGCTTGTGCCGCCCCCGCCGGAGGCGTCGTTTCCGCCGACGCTGAAGTCGTCGAAGGCGACGTTGCCGCCGTAACTGGCGGCGCGGGCGAGGCCGGCGAGCCCGCCGCCGCCGATGACGCCGTCGGTGCGCTCCATGACCCACGCCTGCGCCGACTGCCACTGGCCCGACGCCGTCAGGTACTGCCGCGTGTCCGGCCGGTAGACTTGCACCTTCAGGTTCTGGCCGGCGGCGGAGAGAGTCACCTGCATCCAGCGGCCTTCCAGCCAGGAGGCCGTCGACACCTCGCCGAGGACCGCGGACGCGCCGTTGACCACGCGCACCAGTTGCACCTTGAGCCCGCGCGTCACGGCGACGGAGTAGTAGGTGGGGTTGCTTGTGTCGAGGCCGCGGCCGCGCAGCAGCACCTGGCCGGGGATCAGGCTGTCGACGTAAAGGGAGGCACTCACCTGCACGTCGGCCGGCTGCGACGCCGACAGCCAGGTGCGGGCCGTCGTGTTGCTGGCCCCGGACGAGCCGAGGCCGAACGACCCGCTCAGGGGCCGGTCGCCGGACACGCCGAACGACGCGGTCCCCGTGCTGCTCCACTGCGCCCAGCCCGAGGGGAGGGCGCCGGCGCGCGTCGCGTCGAACGACTCTTGCAGCCCGGGGGACGCCGAGTTGACGAGGCGCGGCTCCAACTCCTCGACCCGAAGGTTGCGGGCGCGCGGGTTCATCTGTCCTGCCATGTTCGCCTCCCCTGATCCGTGCCCGCGTCGGGGCGTGAGGGTTTCTTGTCCCCGTCCGAGATGCGCGTCACCCGCGGGGGCGGCGACTGGGAGGGTCGGAGAAGACGGCGAAGCAGCGCGGACCCGCGGCGCGCGGGACGTCCGGGGCGGCTCGCCGGGGAAGGGGGGAGGGCGTCGGCAGGGAGAACGGTCGTCGGGGAAGGGTGTGCAGCATGGCGCGTCCGTGCCTGGGAGCCCGGGCCTTTTCTCCTTGGCCCGGAAAGAGGCGGGGTCATAGCGGAGCCGTACGACAATGTCAAGGGAAATCGGCAAGGAGAATGGCGAAAGGGGTGAGCGTCTCGAAAGGGGGCGGAACCTCGGGCACGCGGGGGCGCGCCCACACTCAGTATATAGACGCTCCCCCGGTGACGCCGGCGCGACTTTCCGGTCGCTTGACCGTCCCGCGCCAGGGGGGTAGACTCCAGAGGAGAGACGCTTGAGGCCGCTCTCCCATGCCGGCGGACCGCGCGGGGAGGCGTAAGCAGGAACATGAGCACAGACGGCGACGAACCGCAGGGACCGCGCGGGGCGGCGGGAGGCCACGACGGCCGACCGTCTCGGGCCAGCGTCGGCCGGCTCAGCCTCTACCTCCGCCGCCTGGAGGGCTTCCTCCGCGAGGGCGTGCGTAAGGCGTCGAGCGGCCAACTCGGCGAGGCGCTGGGCATCACCGACGCGCAGGTGCGCAAGGACTTGGCGTGCCTGGGCCATCTCGGCCAGCCGGGGATCGGCTACCCGGTGCGCGACCTGATCGCCGCGATCCGGCGCGTGCTGGGCGTCGATCGCGAGTGGTCGGTGGCGCTGGTCGGCGTCGGCAACCTGGCGCGGGCGCTGCTGCGTTACCGCGGCTTCGGCCAGCGCGGCTTCCGCATCGTGGCCCTGTTCGACGCCGACGTGACGAAGGTCGGCCAAATGATCGACGGGCTGGTGGTCCACTCCTCGGAGGCGATGAGCGGAGTCATCGCCGCGACCGGCGCGGACCTGGGCGTGATCGCGGTGCCGTCGGAGGCCGCCCAGAAGGTGGCCGATGCCCTGGTGACCGCCGGGGTGCGCGGCATCCTGAACTTCGCCCCGGTGGTGCTGCGCCTGCCGCCGGGCGCTTCGGTCGTGTCGGTGGACTTGACGGTGCAACTCGAACAGCTGGCCTTTCTCGTACAGATGAGCGGGACCGACTGACGCTCCCCCGTTCCCTACCCGGCGCCGCCTGTCAGCTGTAAGGCCCTGGGCGACAGGGCTGCGGTCTGGCTGTGCCAGCCCTGCGGCTACCCGCCGCCCCGGTTCGCGTCGCCGTCGGCCGCCTGGCCCGGCTCAGTCCTTGAAAGTGTCGTTGAGGAATTTAGCCAGCCGAACGCCGCCTTTGGTCAACTGTTCCTCGACGATCTCAGCCCCGTTCAGAAGGTAATCCGAAGACAACTTGTGAGGCTGGCCTTCGGTCGGGATCGCGGCCCCTTTGTCCGTGTACACTTTCTCACGGGCTATCTTGTGCGATTCGAGGATCCAGTCTTCCGCGCTCCCCTTCTGAAACGCCTTGCGCCTCTCGGTACTCAAGGTGTTGGTGAGGCGGGTGGCGTAGTCCGCCGGCGTTAGGGGGCCGAGCGCCTCGACAACGAGTTCCGTGTCCCAGACCTTATGGAGATTCGTCACGTGGCGATCGTCGCCCGACGTGAGAACCCGGACCAGGTTCCCCCCCTTATCGTTGTTCCGCTCCGCGCAGTGCAACGGTTGGTGAAGATCGCCGAGGAAGTGGGCGAGGAAGAACAGAGCCTCCCGGCGCTCCTGGACGGGCTTGGTCGAGTCCTTGAGGGTCGCTTGGAACTTCTTAACCGCGCCGAGGACGCAGTCCTCGTTCTGGCAGAAGTTGGCGAGATTCAGGGTGGCGAGATCGGATCTCTCCTTGTAGAGCTCTGGTCTCCCTAACGACTCAGCTCAGCCGCCCCGGCCCGTCCCGGAGAGCAATGAAGTCCCGGAAAGGCCTCACGCCCGGCGTCCGCGCCTGGCCCGTGCAACAACAGTCCTCCTCAAACCCGCACATCGGGATGGGTTAAGCGTCCCGTACCACCCCAAGTAGGCAACCGCTTCGTCAACGCAGGCACAATCAGGACTGCACAAGCGCTTGGCCGCCAATTTCCCAGGCCAGTTCTCGGCATGTCCCCCGTAAGCCCAGCTCGGAGCGGGCGTATTACGACCTTGGGTCCTTTAAAGCCCGGCCCGCTCGTTCATGCCCTTCCGTCCCAACACGCGAGCTTGCAAAGCCGCCATTACCTCGCCTTTAGTCTTTAACTTCTGGTGAAGGCCCACGCCGCGGGCGACCGCGTCTAACTCTCCTTTTTTCAGCCCGCCCAGCTTCATCACCTCCGCGGCAACTAGTTCGGGCGTCACGTCCGCCTGCAAGGCCCGCTCGTAGAGGGCCTTGAACACCTCGGTCGCCTGTTCCACCGTTATCGCGGGCGGAACCTCTCCCCGTGGTGCCTTCTGCTTGACGGGCTTCGACGGGGGTACGCCTTCCCGCTTCGCCCGCTCGGCCCAGGCCAGGAACGCGACGAACTCCTTCAAGGTCTTGTCGCGAAACGGCCCGAGGCCGTCGGCGAGGGCGGACAACTCGGCTACGACCGTCCCGGCCTTCGAGCTTGACAGTAACTCGCCCAGGTTAGCGACAAACTTCTGCAGATCGGCGACAGTCACCCGGCAACCTCCCTTCCACCTCCTCGGCCAGCGACCCGAACAGGCCGGAGAGGTCCCCGCCCTGCTCCACAGGCCCGAACGACTCCTCACGCCCCCGGACCTCGGTGTCGCGGCGGGGAACGACCGTGTCGAAGACCTTGACCGGGAGGCCCCACTGATCCTGGCACTGGGCCCGCAGGTGGTCCCAGGCGTCCCGCTCCCAGTCGGTCAGCCCGTTCCCCCTGGAACAGCGGTTGGGCAGCAGCCCCATGAGTTCCAGCTGCGGGTGGACGACGTCCTTGAGTTGCTTCAGACGCTTCAGGAGGACCGGAACCCGCTCCGCCGCCTTCTGACTCGGCGTCACCGGCACGACGACGTAGTCGCTGGCCGCCAGGGCGTTGACGCAGCAGGTGTTCATGATCGGCGGGCAGTCCATGAACACGATGTCGAACTTCCTCGCCACCTGACGGACCTGCCACTTCCCGTGCAGCCCCTGCCGCAAGAGGAAGCGGGCGTCGAACTTCCCGATGCGGAGCAGCCACTGGAGCGTAAGAGCCTGCTCCGCGTAAGCCAGGTAGTCCGTGGCACAGACGACGTGGAGACGGCCGGGGTGAGATTCGTCCAGGCCCGGAAGCCGGACCGGTTCGGCGTACTCGTGCAGCCGTGCCTTCTTCGTCCGGCTTGCCGCCGTGAGGTAGTGCTGTAAGAGTCGCTGGGATTTGTCGAGCTTGGAGAGTTCCGAATACGGGAGGAACAGGCTGGAGAGCGACCCTTGGAGATCCAGGTCCACGAGCAAGACGCGGTAGCCTCGCCGGGCGAACGCCTCGGCCAGGTAGGCGGCGACCGTCGTCTTGCCGACGCCGCCCTTGAGGTTGAGCAGCGACAGGACGGCGAAGCGGCGTTCCTGAAGCGGCCTGAAGGGCGGGGCGGCCTGGAGCGGTTCCTTCGTCCAGATCTGCCCCTCCAGTTCCATCGCGTGCCGCACCCGGTTGTTTCGGGCCTTCCTCTCGCGGTCGAGGCGGTCGATGTCGTCGCGTGCCTGGGCGAAGTCGCCGCCGAGAACCTCGACCTCCTTTTCTCGCTGCCCTAGCTCGTCCTTCAGGTTGACGCACTCGACCTGTTTCTCCTCCAGCCGCCGGCTGCCCTCCGTGCGTCGCCTCTCAGAGTCGGCAAGCTTGCCGTCGGCGGCCTTTACGGCCTCTTGCAAGTTAACGATCTGCAACCGCAAAGCCTTGACCTTCTCCGTCCCAACCTGGATGAGTCTCTCCTCGTAGTCCGCCTTCATCGCCTGCTTCTCCGCTTGCACTTCCAGAATCTTCTCCTTCAAGTTCTTGACGTGTGCCCGGTAGAAGAAGGCGACGACTCCGGCGGCCGCCCCGGCAACGGTGATGAGAAGGGAGATGAATTCGGGCGTCATGACGGACCTCGCGGGGAAGAATTCAGGGTCTGATGAGGGGACATCGTAACCCACCTTCCACGCAGCCGCCATAACCAATCCGGCGTTTTTCGGCATTTTCCACGGCGGAGATTCTGACACGGCCGGGAGCCCCCGACGTGGGGATGGCTATCCCCCTGCCGCCGGCAAGGGCTGCCGGGAGTCGGGCCGATCCGGACAAGCGGGCGAGGGAACGGTAAACTACCGCAGGTGTTGTGCCCGTTACCCCAGCCGAAGGATCTCTGACATGCCCCTCTTCGGTGCCCACATGTCGGTCGCGGGCGGCACCCATAACGCCCTCCTCGCCGCCGAGGCACACGGCTGCGACGCCGTCCAGCTCTTCACCAAGAACGCGAATCAGTGGCAGGGGAAGGAGTTGACCGACGACGACGTCGCCCTCTTCCGGAGCCACCTGCGCCGCACGCGCCTGAAGCAGCCCGTCGCCCACGACTCGTATCTCATCAACCTCGCCTCGCCGAAGGAGGAATTGTACCGCCGCTCCATCGAGGCGTTCGTCGTGGAGGTACAACGGGCGGAGCGGCTCGGCATCCGCTACCTCGTCGCCCACCCCGGCGCCCACGTCGGCACCGACGAAGGGACGGGGCTGGGCAACGTCGCCCGCGCCCTCGACGAGGTCCACCGCCACTGTGCCGGCTTCCGCGTTCAGGTCCTCCTCGAAACCACGGCGGGGCAAGGCACGTCGCTGGGCCATCGCTTCGAGCACCTGGCCCGCATTCTGGAGTCGGTCGCGGAGCCGGAGCGGCTCGGCGTCTGCCTCGACACCTGCCACGTCTTCGCGGCCGGCTACCCCCTGGCGCCCGCCGACGACTACCGGGCGACGATGGCCGAGTTCGACCGCCTGATCGGGCTGAAAAAGTTGCGCGTCTTCCACGTCAACGACAGCAAGAAGCCGTTCGGCAGCCGCGTCGACCGGCACGCCCACCTCGGCCGCGGGCACCTCGGCCTGGAGCCGTTCCGCCTGCTCGTCAACGACCCCCGCTTCCGCGACCGGCCGATGATCCTGGAGACGCCCAAGGAAGAAAACGGACAGGACATGGACGCCATCAATCTCGGCGTGCTGCGCGGGCTGGCGGGCCGTCAGGACGCGGCGCCGGCCAGCGCGTGACTCTCCTCGGCAGGCTCTTCGCGCGCCGGCGACGTGCCGCGCGCCGACTCGGCATAAGACCGAATCACCTCGTCGATCGAGCCCTCCCCGCGCACCCGCCCGCGGTCGAGCCAGACGCCGCGGTCGCACAGGTTCGACAGCGATTCGAGGTCGTGGCTGACCACGACCATGAGCTTCGCCTTGGCCATCATCTCGCGCATGCGCGCGCGGGCCTTGTCCTGAAAGGCCAGGTCGCCGACGCTCAGCACCTCGTCGATGAGGAGGACTTCCGGCTCGACGGCGGTCGCGATGGCGAAGGCGAGGCGGACCATCATGCCCGCCGAGTAGTAGCGCACCGGCATGTTGAGGAAGTCGCCCAACTCGCTGAATTCGGCGATCGCTTGCACCTTGTCGCGGATCGTTTTCGGCGTTTCGCCCTGCAAGTAGCCGCGGTAGGAGATGTTCTCCCAGCCGGTCGCCTCCATCTCGAATCCCAGGGCGATGTCGAACAGCGAGCTGACCCGCCCCCGGACGACGCGGCGGCCGCGCGTGGGCAGGTAGATGCCGGCGAGGAGCTTCAGCAGCGTACTCTTGCCCGCCCCGTTGTGTCCGACGATGCCGAGCCGCTCGCCGTCGCGGACGTTCAGGGTCACATCCCGGAGGGCGGGCACTTCCATCGTCCGCGTCGTCCGCCGCAGGAACATGCCGCGCACGAGGTATTCCTTGAGCGTCAGCCGGCCCTGCTGCCGGCGGACGTGGAAGGTCAGGCTCACCCGGTCGAGGTCGATCAGTGCCATGAGAATCTCTCCCGTCGGCTATTCGGCGGATTTTTCCGGGGGTAATTGGGTCAACGCGGACAGGTGCCCCGTGCCGGCACTGTCGACGGCGTACCCGCGCGTGAGCCCCTCGAAGTGCCAGAGCCGCGCGTGCGGCGTGACGACGACGAGGAGGCCACGCTCGCGCGCCCGGCGGCACAGGTCCACGTCGCTGAACGTGACCGGCAGGCGCTCGTCGAAGCCGCCCAGGGCGACGAAGAGTTCGCGGCGCAGGAGGCAGCAGGCCGCGGTGGCGGCGGGCACGGAACGAACGTGACGCAATTCCCCCCAGTCGCCCTCACACGCCTCGGGCTGGCCTCGGTAGGGGTGGACCCAGCTGCCGTCCGCGCGCGGGAAGATGCCCGCGTGCTGAATCGTGCGGTCCGGGTAGAGGAGCGTCGCGCCGACGACGCCGACCGCCGGGTCGCCGGCCACTTCGAGGAGTCGTTCGAGCCAGTCCGGGGACAGCACTTCGGTGTCGTTGTTGAGGAACAGCAGGAACTCGCCGTCCGCCCGCGCGGCTCCCGCGTTGCAAAGCCGGGAGAAGTTGAACGGCCCCGGACAGTCCACGACGCGGACGTTGCGCCGGCCCTCCAGGCGCCACAGGAGGCGCTGCGCGCGCGGCTCGGCGCTGCCGTTGTTGACCAGGACGACCTCGAAGCGGCGGTGGCTGCTCGCGCGCAGGCTCCGCAGGCAATTCTTCAGCAGCTCCGGCCGATCCTTGAAGGGGATGATGAGGCTGACGCGGCCGGGGCCGGTGGGCACGGCCTCGGCCGGCGCCTCGTAGCGGACCGCCCGCATCACGAACGGCGGGTCCCCGGCCGGGGGGCGTAGCCAGCGCTTGACGCGCCGCAGCCAGGCGGCCAGCGGCCAGAGCATCCAGCCGCGCAACCGCTCCAGTTCGCCCTGAAGCTGCTCGGCGCGCGCCCACTCCTGGCGGTAGCGCTGATTGAGGTGGTGGATCAGGTGCCGGTAATCGCCGCACCGGCGGATCCGCTCGCGGCGGGAAGGAAGGTCGTCCATGACCGAAGAACCCCAATCCGTGGTCCGATGCGCGTCGCCTCGGGCAAGGCGGGAAATCGTAGCAGGGCGGCCCGAAGCCGGTCAATGGCGCTTCGCCGCCGCCGACGGGTCGCATTGACACGGAGGAACGCTCTGGGCTAGCCTCTCCCGGCCCGCCGCCTTGCCCGCCTTCCGCGTGCTTCCCGAGGTCCCGGCCGATGAAAGCAACCCTCCTCGCCCTGACGCTGAACGAAATCGACGGCATGCGGGCCGTCATGCCGCGCATTCCTCGGGAGTGGTTCCACCAGATTCTCGTCCTCGACGGCGGCTCGACGGACGGGACCATTGAATGGGCGCGCGACAACGGCTACGAGGTTCTCGTCCAGCGACAAAAAGGAATTCGCTTCGCCTACCTCGAAGCGCTGCCGCACATCGAGGGCGACGTGATTCTTTCCATCAGCCCCGACGGCAACTGCGACCCGGTGATCTTGCCGCGCCTCCTCGACAAGATGAAAGAGGGCTACGACCTCGTCATCGGCTCGCGCTACCTCGGCGGGGCGAAGAGTGACGACGACGACATCGTCACCGCGTTCGGCAACTGGTTGTTCACGCGCACGGTAAACCTCCTTTACGGGGCGCGATACTCCGACGTGATGGTCATCTACCGGGCGTTCACGAAATCCCTGGTCTATGAGCTGGGGCTCGACAAGGACGATTCGTACACGCTGCCGGAGAAGCTGTTCCAGACGATCATCAGTTGGGAACCGCTCATGTCGGTGCGCGCGGCCAAGTTCGGCAAGCGGATCGGCGAAGTGCTCGCGGGAGAGCCGAAGCGGATCGGGGGGGAGCGCAAGCTGCAAATCCTTCGCTGGGGGGCGGCGTATTACTTCCAGATTTGGAAGGAACGCTTCTGCGCGTGACGTGCCGTTCGCAGGACCGAGCCACTCGAGGAACAAATCCATGATGCCTCGTCGTTATCTTTCAATCCTTCTATTTCTCGGCGTGACGCTCGGTTACATCATTTGGCGCGCGCCGGCCGACCTGATCTGGGACGACAGCCCTACCATTTGCGCGGACCGCTATTCGGACACGAATGTTCCCGCGGACAGCCTGGCCGCGCCGCACCTCTTGCACGCCATTCTCACTCAGGAGTTCGGCGGGCTCCGTGTGGACGGCTACCGCCCGCTCAGCTGGACGGTCCGCCGCCTCGCGCTAGCTTGCCACGAAACGACGCCGGCTGCCTCGACGTATTTCTTGCTCCTTAACGGCGTCTTGGCGGGCCTGCTCGCCGTCGCCCTCTATCGCCTGGCTCGGCGGTTCACGCGGACCGACGCCGCGGCGCTCGGCGCCGTTTTCCTGTTCCTCGCCTCGACGCCGGTCCTCACCGGGTTTCTCGTCCTTTTCACCGGCATCCAGGCCCTCGTGCCTCTCGCGATGTGCGTCGCCCTCAACAGTTATTTCACTTCTCAAGAGGGTAATTGGCGTTACCCTCGGCTCCTGCTGATGGGACTGCTGCTCTTCGTGACCCCGTGGTATCGCGAGTTCGCCGGGCTGACGTCTTTGTTGATCGTCTTCCTCGAAGTCCAGGGCGGGCGCTGGCGGAGCGGCACGTTACTCCTCGCGGCCGTCGCGTTCCTTCAGGCCCTGTTTCCGACCGCCCTGATGCACGCCCTGTTCTTCCCCGAGTTGCCGGTCGGCCCCGTCTTCCGGCTCGGCGTCCTCGGCGAGCAGATCCGCGTCGGCGTCGGCGAGGACGTTTCGGCCGTCAAGCGCCTGGGGGAACTCCTGGCGTCTCTGAAATGGCGCATCTTCCTCGACCTTCTCAGCATCCTGCCGCCGACGCTGTTCTTGCTCGCCGTCGCCGGCTGGCTGTCGGCCGCCCTGCGACGCCGCGCCCCGGCGCTGCCGTGGCGGGAGGCGACGTTCCTGGCCGTGTTCTTCCTCCTCACGTTCTTGCCGTTCCTGAAGGTTTTCAAGGAACACGTCCACCTCGCCTACTGCCTGGTGCCGGCGTCGATCCTTCTCGCGGCGAGCGTCGAGTCGCTCTGGTCTGACGTCGCGACGGCCGGGAAGGGGGCACGCCGCGTCGTCGTCGGGCTGCTCCTCGTCGTCGTCGGCGATCACGGCCTCAACCCCGTCGTGGTGCGCGGCGCGACGCGCGACTGTTACGCGGCCGTCGCCCGCCTTGCCGCCTTTTGCGAGCGCGAAATGCCCGAAGGATCCGTTCTGCTGTCGAACGCGCACCACGCCGCCGACGTGCGCTTCCAGTGCCGCGGGCGGTTCGCCTGCTATTACACGGCCATGACGTCGGGCGAGCGCGCGAAACTGGTCGCGGACGTCGCGACGCTGGAGGCCGTCCGGCTCAAGGCGGGTGACGCCGGGCTGTACTGCCTCGACGTGCGCCTGCCGCGGCGCAAGGGGCAGCCCGGCGCGGACCGGGGCCATTGGGTGGTTCGCGACCAACCCGTGGAGATGCACTCCTACGGGGAAATCGACCGGGTTTCCTACAGGTATCCCGTCATCGACCCGCTGAAACTCCTGCTGCCGACCCGGAACTCGACCTGGCCCGGCTCGCCCGACCTGGAGTTCGACTATTACCGGGGGCCGGCCCTCAGCCGAGTTCCTTTTCTGCGAGAAGTCGCCGTCAGTTATCACTTTTACAGGGTCGCCGGCTCTTCCGGGGAAAACGCGCCTTGACAAGACCGCCCGCCTTGTGCGACTAATAGTCCCCGCACCACGGCCCCCATTGCCCCTGACCCGCCGGTCCTGCGAGGGTGACGGATCACCGAAACGGCGGGCGCCGCGGGCCGGCGTGTCCCTCGCGTGGGTCAATGGAATGATCATCTGCCGCACCCCATTCCGGATCTCTTTCTTCGGCGGCGGGACCGACTACCCCGGCTGGTACCGCTCCCACGGCGGCGCGGTCCTGGCGACGACCATCGACAAGTTTTGCTACCTCACTTGCCGCTACCTGCCGCCCTTCTTCGAGCACCGCCTGCGCGTCGTCTACCGCAAGATCGAGACGTGCGTCACGGTCGACGAGATCAGCCACCCCGCCGTGCGCGAGGCGCTGCGATTCTTGCGGATCGAGCGCGGCGTCGAGCTGCACCACGACGGCGACCTGCCGGCGCGGAGCGGCATGGGCTCCAGTTCGGCGTTCACGGTCGGCCTGCTGCACGCCCTGCACGCCCTGCGGGGGGAGATGCCGACCAAGAGTCAGCTCGCCAGGGAGAGTCTTCACATCGAGCAGGAGGTTCTTCAGGAGACGGTCGGCTCGCAAGACCAGGTGATGGCGGCTCACGGCGGCTTCCGCCACGTCAAGTTCCACCCCGACGGCGAGATCGAGATCAACCCGCTGATCCTGCCGCCGGGCCGCGTCGCGGAACTGAAGTCGCACCTGATGCTCTTTTACACCGGCATCGCCCGCACCGCCGCCGACGTGGCCCGCAGCTACGTCGTCGGCATCGAGTCGCGCCGGCGGCAGCTGCGCATCATGAAGGAACTGGTCGACGAGAGCATCGACATCCTGGCGAGCGGCATGGACATCTGCTCCTTCGGCGACCTGCTTCATGAGGCGTGGCAGGCGAAGCGCAGCCTGAGCGCGGCGGTGTCCAACGGCGCGGTCGACGACCTGTACGAGCGGGCGCGGGCGGCGGGCGCCCTGGGCGGCAAGCTGACCGGCGCCGGCGGCGGCGGCTTCCTGCTGCTGTTCGTGCCGCCGGAGAGACAGCCGGCGGTCCTCGCGGAGTTGGACGGGCTGATCCACGTCCCCTTCGAGTTCGAGACGGGCGGCAGTCAAATTATCTTCTACGAGCCCGGCGTCGATTACGAGGCGGCGGAGCAGGCGCGGCGGCAGCAGTCGCCCGTCGCGTTCCGGGAGTTGTCCGACGCCGACCTGGCCGCGGAGGCGTCATGAATCGCGACTCACGTATCTACGTCGCCGGGGGCGACACGCTGATCGGCCGGGCGCTGCACGACCGCCTCCATGCCGCCGGTTACGGCCGGGTCGTCGGCGAACCGCCGCACGAGCCCGATCTGACGGACGGACGCCAGGTCGAGGATTTTTTCGACGAGGCGCGTCCCGAATACGTCTTTTTGGTCGGCGGCATGTCGGGCGGGATCGAAATGAACCGGGCGCGCCCCGCCGAGTTGATGCGCGACAACCTCCTCGGCGCCGCCCATGTCATTCACGCCGCGCATGAGTACGAGGTCCGTAAACTCGTCTATCTCGCCAGTTCGTGCAGTTACCCGAAGTTCGCCCCGCAGCCGATGGCCGTCGATTCGCTGATGACGGGTCCGCTGGAGCCGACGAACGCCGCCTACGCCATGGCAAAACTGGCGGGCTGGCAACTGTGCGCGGCCTACCGGCAGCAGTACGGCGCCCGCTTCGCCACCGCGATCCCCGCCAACTCGTTCGGCCCCGGCGACGACTTCAGCCCCGAGGGCGGGCACGTCATCCCCGGCCTGATCCGCCGCGCCCATGAGGCGAAACGACGCGGCGAGCCGGAACTGACGGTCTGGGGGACCGGCACGCCTCGGCGAGAATTTCTCTACGCCACGGACGTGGCCGACGCCTGCCTCTTCGTCATGCGGCATTACGACGCGGCGGAGCCGATCAACCTGGGCGGCGGGACCGATCTGTCCGTCGCCGAGTTGGCGCGAGCCGTCGCGGTGACGGTCGGCTACACGGGCCGTCTTCGATTCGATTCGAGCCGTCCCGACGGCATGCCTCTGAAGGCGCTCGACGCGAGTCGACTTCGAGGATTGGGCTGGCGACCCGCCGCCGACTTCCGCGCCGCCCTGGCCGAGACTTACGCCTGGTTCCTGCACCATGTCGTCACGGAGGACGCCGAGCATGGACGCTCGCCTGTATCGATCGCTGTACCGGATTCGCCGCGTCGAGGAAGAAGTCGCCCGCGCCTACCCGACGGACAAGATCAAGAGTCCGGTGCATCTGTCGATCGGACAGGAGGCGGTGTCAGTCGGCGTCTGTGAGGCGCTGGAGCCGCGCGACGTCGTCTTCGGCACCTACCGCGGCCACGCCCTCTACCTGGCGCGCGGCGGCGACCTGCGCCAAATGGCGGCCGAGTTGTACGGAAAGGCGGCCGGCTGCACCAAGGGTAAGGGCGGGTCGATGCACCTGATCGCCCCCGAGTGCGGCGTCATGGGGACGTCGGCCGTCGTCGGCACGACCATCGCCAACGCGGTCGGTTACGCCTACGCCTTCCGCTACCGCCGCTCCGACGCCGTCGTCGCCAGCTTCTTCGGCGACGGGGCGACCGAGGAGGGCGTCTTCGCCGAGAGCCTCAACTTCGCGGCGTTGAAGAAACTCCCTCTCCTTTTCGTCTGCGAAAATAACGGCTACGCGATCCACACGCCCCAGAGCCGGCGTCAGGCGACGCCAGCGATTTGCGAGCGCGCCCGCGCCCACGGAATGCCGGCGGAGCGCGTCGACGGCAACGACCTGCCCCGGCTCATCGACCGGGCGCGGGACGCCGTGCGGCGCGTCCGAGCCGGGGAGGGACCGTCCTTCCTCGAAGTGACGACCTACCGCTGGCGCGAGCACGTCGGCCCAAACAGCGATTTCCACCTCGGCTACCGCGACGAACAAGAGGTCGAACCGTGGGTCGCTGCCGACCCGCTGCGGCGGCTGGCCGAGAAGATCGACCCGGCGACGCGGGAGAGGTTGGAAGAAGACGTGGAGGCCGAGATCGCCGACGCCTTCGCCTTCGCCGAGGCGAGCCCGTTCCCGGACGCCGCGGAACTCACGACCGACGTCTTCAAGGAGGAACACCATGCCGCGGTCCGCTGAGACATTGACGACCGAAGAATGTCGATTGCCCGCTCCCCGGAGGAAACGCCAGGCCGAGCGCGTCCTCTCCTACGTCGACGCCGTGCGCGAGGCGACCGACCAGGAGATGGCGCGCGACGACGCGGTCGTCGTGTTCGGCCTCGACGTGGACGACCCGAAGGCGATCCAGGGGACGACGCGCGGCCTCGCGGAAAAGTATGGGCCGGAGCGCGTCTTCGGCACGCCGCTGTCCGAGGACGCGATGACGGGGGCTGCAGTCGGCATGGCCCTGGCCGGTCTGCGGCCGGTCCACGTCCACATCCGCATGGACTTCCTGATGCTGGCGATGAACCAGCTCGTCAATGTCGCCGCCAAGACGCGCTCCATGTACGGCGGCAAGGCGAACGTCCCGCTGGTCGTGCGCTCGATGATCGGCAAGAGCTGGGGCCAGGGGGCGCAGCATTCGCAGGGGCTGCACAGCTTCTTCATGCACGTCCCCGGCCTGAAGGTAGTCGCGCCGGCCACGCCCTATGACGCCAAGGGCTGCCTGGCCGCAGCGATCCGCGACGACGACCCGGTGATGTACGTCGAACACCGCCTACTCCACTTCCAGAAGGGGCCGGTCCCGGAGGAGTCGTACACGGTCGAGCCGGGCAAGGCGCGCGTGACGGCCCCCGGAGAGGACATTACCCTCGTCGGCCTGTCGTACATGCAGGTGGAATGCCTGCGCGCCGCCCGCTACCTGGAAGAAATCGGCGTTAAGGCCGAGGTGATCGACCCGATTTGGCTGAGCCCTTTGGACATCGACACCATCGCCGATTCGGTTGAGAGGACCGGACGCCTCGTCGTCGTCGACACGGCCTGGCTCAGTTGCGGCGCCTCCGCCGAAATCGTCGCCCAGGTGGCGGAGCGCCTGCAAGGGGTGCGCGACCTGCGCCTCAAGCGTCTCGGCTTCGCGCCGACGACGTGCCCGACGACGCCCGCGCTGGAAGAACTGTTCTACCCCAACGCCCGCACCGTCGCCGCCGCCGCCCGCGACCTCGTCGAGGGCGGCGCCACTGGCTGGCTGCCCGAAGAGCGTCCCGACTTGCGGAGTCTCCAGTTCAAGGGGCCTTTCTGATGACCGTCACCCACGCCACGCGCGCCGCCTCCGCCCTGCGGTGGCCGCTCATGAGGAACAACATCGCCCGCGAAGACCTCGACGCCGTTTGCGACCTTCTGCGTCGCGAAGACCCGGTCCTCACGCAGTCCGCCAACGTCCGCGCCTTCGAGGAGGAGTGGTCGGACTGGCTGGGCGTGAAGTACAGCGTCTTTGTCAACTCCGGATCGTCGGCGAACCTGCTGACGCTGGCCGCCCTGAAGGAGATGTGCGGCCCCAGCGGCGAAGTCATCGTCCCGACGATCACCTGGGTGTCCGACGTCGCCGCCGTCCTGCACTGCGGCTTCACGCCGGTCTTCGTCGATGTCGACCCGCGCACGCTCGGCATGGACAACGAGCAGGTGCTGGGAAAACTCACGCCGCGCACCCGCGCGGTCTTCCTGACGCACGTCCTCGGCTACAACGGGCTGAGCCGCCGCCTGCTCGACGAGCTGCGCCGCCGCGACGTCCCGCTCCTGGAGGACGTCTGCGAGTCGCACGGCGCGACCTTCGAGGGGCGCAAGCTCGGCGCCTTCGGCCTGGCGTCGAACTTCTCGTTCTACTATGCCCACCACCTGAGCACCATCGAAGGCGGCATGGTCTGCACTAACAACGCGGACCTTTACGAAACCGTGCGCATGCTGCGCTCGCACGGCCTCGTCCGCGAACTGGACTCCGAAAGTCGCAAGAAGGAATACGCCGACGAGTATTCCGATCTCAATCCTGAGTTCATCTTCGCCCACCCCGGCTACAACGTGCGCGGCACCGAGATCAACGCCGTCATCGGCCGCTCGCAGCTCAAGCGGCTGGACGACAACATCGGCCGCCGTACCGAGAATCTGCTGCTCTTCCTGGAGAACCTCGACCCCGCCGCGTACCGCACCGACTTCGCGACGGAAGGGAGCAGCAACTACGCCCTCACGCTGATCCTGAAGGAGCCCGACGCGGACCTGTGCGGGCGCGTCATGGCGGCGCTGCGGGCGAACGGCGTCGAGTTCCGCCGCGGCACGTCGGGCGGCGGCAACCAGGTGCGTCAGCCCTACCTGCGCCGCCTGCTCGGGCCGGACGAGGGGTCGAAGTACCCGAACGCGGACCACATCCATTTTTTCGGATTCTACGTCGGCAACTATCCGTCGTTGGAACGCGGGCACATCCTGCGGCTGTGCGACCTGTTGAACGGGCTGGCGATGATGTCCGGGGGTGCGCGGGTACGGGACCCCCGTCGTGTTTGATCCGGGGGTGCGCTGCGCGACCCCCGGCTGTGGGATGTAACCGCTTCGCGGTAACGCGCCGCAAACCCTACCCCGAAGGGGTTGCATCACAAAGCCGGGGGTCGCGTACTCGCGCACCCCCGGACTACCATCAGCGGAGTTCGACAATGGCGAAACTCGATATTGTGCTCATCAACCCAGGCAGCCGCACCCAGGTCTACCAGTCGCTCGGCTCGCGACTCGTGGCCGTCGAGAACCCCGTCTGGGCGGGCCTGATGGCCACATTCTGCCGGCGCAAGGGCCTGTCGGTCGAGATCATCGACGCCGAAGCCGACGAGCTGATCGCCGCCGAGGTCGCCGAGCGCGTCCAGGACCTCGCCCCCGTCCTCGCCGCGGTGGTCGTCTACGGACATCAGCCGTCGGCCTCGACGCAAATTATGACCGCCTCCGGTCAGGTCTGCTCGGCGATCAAGGCACTCACGCCGGGGCAGAAGGTCCTGCTCGCCGGCGGCCACGTCGCCGCCCTCCCCGAGCGCACACTGATCGAGGAAGATACCGACTTCGTCGCCTCGGGCGAGGGACTGCACACCCTCGTCGGCCTGGTCGGCGCGCTGACGACGACGACGCCGGATTTCGCGAAGGTGCCGGGCCTCTGGTATCGCGAGGACGGACAGACGTGTCGGACGCCGGACCGGCCGCTCGTTACCGACCTGGACGGCGAAATGCCGAGCCTCGCCTGGGACCTGCTGCCGATGAGCAAGTACCGCGCCCACAACTGGCACTGCCTCGGCGGGCGCGACCGTCAGCCCTACGCCTCCCTGTACACGACGCTCGGCTGCCCCTACCACTGCTCGTTCTGCTGCATTCAGGCGCCTTTCAAGAGCGGCGAAGAAGCCGCCGGGCACAAGGGCTCCGTGAACACCTACCGCACCTGGAGCCCGGACGCGGTCATCGCGCAGATCGACCTGCTCGTCAACCGCCACGGCGTCCGCAACCTCAAGATCGCCGACGAGATGTTCGTGCTGAACCGCCGCCACGTCCTCGGCGTCTGTGACAAGATCATCGAGCGCGGCTACGACCTGAACATCTGGGCCTACACGCGCGTCGACACGATCAAGGACGGCATGTTGGACAAATTGAAGGCGGCCGGCGTCAACTGGCTCGCCTTCGGCATCGAGGCCGGCGCCGACCGCGTCCGCGACAACGTCGACAAGGGCTTCGCGCAAGAGGAGGTCTATAAAGTCCTCGAATCGGTCCGCGCCGCCGGCATCAACGTCATCGGCAACTATATTTTCGGCCTGCCGGAGGACGATGCTGAGACGATGACGGCGACGCTCGACCTGGCGACCGACCTCAACTGCGAGTTCGCCAACTTCTACTCGGCGATGGCCTACCCCGGCTCGCCGCTGTACGCTCTGGCGGTGCGGCAGGGCGTCCCGTTGCCGGAGCGCTGGACCGGCTACTCGCAGCACGCGCGCGACTGCCTGCCGCTGCCGACGCGCTACGTCCCGGCCCGCGACGTCCTCCGCTTCCGCGACGCGGCGTTCCTCAGCTATTACACGAGCCCGCGTTATCTCGAAATGATCGGCCGCCGTTTCGGCGCGGGGACGGTCGCACACATCAATCAGATGACCGGCTATCGACTGGAGCGCGACCTGCTGACGGGCCGGTTGGAGGTGCCGTCGATGCTTCTGCCGAAGGAAGGCGCGCCGTCGGAGCGGCTTCTGTTAGCCGGCGCGTAGTGTCCTGGCGGCCTTCCGCCCCGCCGCCCGCGCGAGGCCGCGATAGCCCTCCCGCCGGACACGGTCGCGCACCCGCTTCATGAGCATCGCCCCCGACTTCGCCAGGTACTGAAGTCCGCGCGACCAAGCCGAAGCCGTTCGCACGACGCGCTGGCGGCCGGGGGTGCGGAGCGCGAAGGGGTCTGTGATGCCTGCTAATTCTCGGCGGCGCGAGGCCAGGACGTCCGGGCTCGTTCCTCCCTCCACATAGTCCAGTAAACGGAGGGCGAGTTCCTTTCGGCTCGCGAAGAGGGCGTCGAACCGCGGCGCGTCGAGGGCGAGGACCGCCGGGTCGGACAGGTAGACGCGGCCGGCCTCGGGGTGCTCGACCGCGTTGAGGTGCTCGAAGACGACGTCCGGCAGATACACCGTTCGGCGCTCGCCGAGGTAAGCCATGAGGTTGAAGACGTCCTCGACGTGGTCGTCGATGCGGTAGCGGACGTACTCCCTCGGGCAAATTCCGCCTGCCATGTCGCGGAAAACGCGCGACACGACGGGAAAAGTACAAAGGTTCTCCCGCATCAGCGTGTCGTTGACGTGGGCGAGGACGACGCCGTCGGGGAAGCCGCGCAGGCACGTCAGGATCGTCTCGTCCCAGCGGCGCGTGCGGGCCACGACGTCGTCGTTGAGGAGCATGAGGTAGTCGCCGACCGCCGCCGCCCCGCCGTCGGCGTTGAGAGAGCCCATTGTCCGGCCCGGCGGGCCGACGACGTGCTTCAGCGCCAGCCGGTCGTGTCGGACGGCCTGGCTCGCGGGGTCGTCTGCGTCGACGACAAGGACGACTTCGAGCGACTCGGGCCGCGCCGCCGTGGCCGTTAGGCTGTCGAGGAAGCACCGCAGTTGGGCGGGGCGATGTCGCGTCGGGACGATAAGGGACAGGACGGGTCGCGGAAGCATAGGTTCGTCCCTCGCCGGCGCCGCGGGCTGGTGAGGGACACTTATAGCCCGTCTTCGCCGGACGGGTCAAGCCGGCGCCGCAAAGAGGACTTGACCCAGAGCGCCGGCCCGAAGTAAGCTCTGCACTCCCCCGGAACGGTCAGGAGGGCGGCGAAGGATCGTCGCCCCGCAGAGGGTTAGGAGGACCCGCCGCATGTACTGCCAGCCCCGAATCCTCCTCAATCGCGACTCCGGAAAGCCGAAGATCAGCGTCATTCTCCTCGACTGGGGCGTGCGCGAGAGCTTCCACAGCCTCCACTACCTGAACCGCCAGACCGCCGACCGCCGCGACTACGAGTTGATCTGGCTCGAGTTCTACGACCGCCGGCCCGAGGCCCTCGGCCGGGAGGCCGCGGCGCTCGACAAGTGGGTCGTCCTCGGCTACCCAGACGACCTCATTTATCACAAGCACCGCCTCTACAACCTCGGCATCCTCGCGTCGCGGGGCGAGGTCTGTGTGATCTGCGACTCGGACGCCGTTTTTCGGCCGACCTTTGTCGAGAGCTTGATTCGCGCCTTCGAGGAGACGCCCCGCGCGGTCGTCCATGTCGACGAGGTGCGCAACGAGGATCCGCGCTTCTACCCGTTCCGCTATCCGGAAATCGGGGAAATCGTCGGCGAAGGCTGCATCAACTGGCACGAGACGACCACGCGCGGCCTCGTCACCGACCACGACCGACTCCACCGGGCCAACTACGGCGCCTGCATGGCCGCGCGGCGCGAGGACATGCTCGCCGTCGGCGGCGCCGACGAACACCTCGACTACCTCGGCTACATCTGCGGCCCCTACGACATGACGTTCCGCCTCGCCAATTACGGGCGCCCAGAGCGCTGGTTAGGCGACGAATTCCTCTACCACGTCTGGCATCCGAATCAGTCGGGAATCAACACTGACCACAACGGCCCGCACGACGGCGGCTTCATGTCGCTGCGGGCGCTGGACGCGCGCACGTCGTTCCGCGTCCGGCCCCGTCTGCCTAACCCGTGGGTCCGACACGGCCGGCGGGGGAAGACGCCCGAGTTGGAAGAATTGCTGCGGGCGGCGGCGGCGCGGCCCGAGCCGACCTGGAGGGCGGACGCCCAGACGGCGGGCCTGCCGGACGACGTCTACTGGGTCGTGAGAGATTACCGAGGTTTCAACATTTTCAATCACAAGGCGGACTGGTTCGCCGTCCCGGAGCGGGAAGGCACGCTGGACCCGCGTAGGGCGCGAAATGGCGGCTACCAAGTCCTGCTGCGCGGCGAGTCGCCCGAGGCGCTCCGGGAGGAAATCGACGCCCACGTCGGCGAGACTCCCGCGGGGCCGCGCGGCCCGCTGGGCCGGCTCATGAAGAAGTTTCAGTCGCAACCGCTGCGTCGCTTGCCGGGGCGCGTCTGGAGGAAGGCACGCCAACTCGTCGAGGCGGCGCGCCCGCCGCAGCCGCCTTGGACGACACGTTCCTCACCCGCGGAAGGAGATCCCCAATGAAGCACGTTCTCGTGACGGGAGGACTCGGCTACCTCGGCAGCATCGTCTGCGAACACCTGCTGAACGCCGGCTTCGCGGTGACGGCCCTCGACAACCTGATGTACGGCGCCGGACAGCAGGGACTCTTTCACCTGTGCGCCTCCCCCGCGTTCGACTTCGTCAAGGGCGACGTCCGCGACGAGGCCGTGATGAAGGACGCCCTCCGCCGCGCCGACGCCGTCGTCCACCTGGCGGCGGTCGTCGGCGCCTCGGCCTGCGACCGCGACCCGCTCCTGGCGACCAGCGTTAATCTCGATTCGGTACGTCTCCTGAACCGCCTGCGCGGCCGCGACCAGCTCGTCGTCTACCCGAACACCAACAGCGGCTACGGCGCGACCACGGGCGAAGCTCACTGCACCGAGGAGAGCCCGCTGGAGCCGATCTCCCTTTACGGCCGGACGAAGGTCGACGCCGAGCGCGTGCTGCTCGACAGCCCCAACGCCGTCGCCCTGCGGTTGGCGACCGTCTTCGGCATGTCGCCGCGCATGCGCCTCGACCTGCTGGTCAACCACTTCGTCCACGCCGCCCTGAAGGAAGGCTACCTCGTCATCTTCGAGAAGGACTTCAAGCGCAACTTCGTCCACGTCCGCGACGTCGCCGACTGCGTCCTCCACGTCCTCGCCAATGCGGACCGGATGACGGGCAAGACGTACAACCTCGGCCTCGATTCCGCGAACCTCTCCAAGGAGGAGTTGGCGCTGAAGGTGAAGCAGTACGTGCCGAACTTCTACGTCCACTTCGCGCCGATCGGGCAGGACCCGGACAAGCGCAACTACATCGTTTCCAGTCAGCGCTTGCGCGCGGCGGGCTTCGAGGCGCGGCGGACGCTCGACGACGGAATCAAAGAACTCCTCAAGGGATATCGCATGGAGGGTCGGGGCCTGTTCAAGAACGCGGCGTAGGGCGACGTCACTCACGGGGAGGGAAGGAATGCCTCACGAATTCGCGGCGGCCGTCCTCGCGGGCGGGCGCGGGACGCGCCTGCGGCCGGTGGTCGGCGACCGCCAAAAAGTCATCGCCAACGTAGGCGGCCGGCCGTTTCTGACACGCCTTCTGGATCAACTGGCCCGCGCCTCGGCGCGCGAAGTCGTCCTGCTGACTGGCCACGGCGCCGCGCGGGTGAGCGACGCCCTCGGCGGCGAGTACGGCGGGATGCGCCTGACTTACTCCGCCGAGCCGGGGCCGCTCGGCACGGGAGGCGCCGTCCGCCGAGCCCTGCCGTTGCTCGCCGCCCCGACGGTCCTGCTGATGAACGGGGACTCGTACTGCGACGTCGACCTCGACGCCTTCCGGCGATTCCACCGGCGGCGCGGGGCGGGGGTGAGTCTCGTCCTCGCCGGCGTCCCGGACGCCTCCCGTTACGGCCGCGTGGAGACGGACTCGGGCGGTCGCGTCGTCCGCTTCGAGGAAAAGCGGCGCGATGCCGGCGCAGGATGGGTCAACGCCGGCGTCTACCTGATCGAGCGCGCGATGCTCGAAGAGGCGCCGCCGGACGTTCCCCTGTCTCTGGAGCGCGACCTGATGCCGGCGTGGGCGGACGACGGCCGCGCCTGCGGCTTCCGCTGTCGCGGGCGCTTCCTGGATATCGGAACTCCGGAATCGTATGCCGCCTCGGAAGACTTCTTCCGAGCCGAGGCGGCCTGAGCGAGAACAGAGGACAAAGGAGACTCCGTGGGAAGCAACACGCTTGACCAGACCTCGTGGGCTCCGGACACGTTTTCGGGGTTCACCGTCGTCGAGCAAGACGGGCGCGCGTACGGAGTGCCGGACTTCCTCGGGACCTTCGATCCCCGGAGGCTGCCGTCGCTCACGCACCCCGCCGTGCTGTGGGCGCCGACGAGAGAGGAACTCGCGACCCTCATCGACGAGTACGACCCGACGCGGTTCCAGTCGGAAGTCGTCGGCGAATGCGACGGGCACGATCTCGTCCGCCACGGCGGCCGCGTCTACGGCGTCCCGCGCCGCCTCGGCCCGGTCGACCTGAACCTCGATGAAGATCGCACCAGGGCGGGAATCGTTTGCGGCGCGACGTGCGAGGAGGTGCGCGAGAGCGTCCGCGCCGACCGCGCCGCCGCGGCGGTGGAGTTCACGGGCTGGCTGCCGGTGTTCGAGCGCTTCGGCAACTGCGGCACGCACCCGCAGTTCGCCCACACGCGCAACCCGCCGGCCGGCTATCGCTTCGTCCAATCGCGCCCGAGTCAAGGCGGTGCCTCGTCCGGCCGCGCGAGCCGCCTCGCCGCCCTGGGTCGTCGACTCTGGGTCCGCGTGAGCCCAGTCCTCTCGCTCCTCCGCAACGCCGTGCGCTACGGCCCGGTCCCGTGCGTCCGCGTCCTCGCCGCCGCCGCCCGGCTGTTCGTCCGGTCGCGCCGCCAGGGGGGGAAAGTCGGCCCCACGCTCAGTTTCCTCCACTCGCGACACTTCCAGTCGCAACTCATGCTGCCGCGCGACGCCGACCTGTTGTTCCTCACCAGCGTGCCCTACACCTACGGGCAGCGGCCGTGGGTCATCGAAGTCGAGGATTCGACGAGTCTCTTTTTCCCGTTCGTCAACAACGGCCGCACCGCCACGGCGGACGTCGCGGCGTCGCCCCATTTCCCGGCGGTGAAGGCGCTGTTGGAGTCCGACAGCTGCCGCGGCATCATCACGCACATCCGCTCGACGGCGGAGTCGCTGCCGACGCTGTTCCGCAGCGAAGTCATCGGCCGGAAGACGTTTTACAACCCGCTCGGGGTGAAACTGCCGGGGCGCTGGCAGAGGCACGACGGGGGGGACGACGCCGTCGACCTGCTGTTCACGAACTCCTGGCACCAGAACCCGCAGGGCTTCTTCCTGCGCGGCGGCCTGGACGTATTGGAGGCTTACGCGATCCTGCGCGAGCGCTACCCACAGGTGCGTCTGACGCTCCGCACCAACCTCCCGCGCCTGGGGAAGCGCTACGGCCGCGTCATCGAGGAGGGCTGGGTGCGGGTCATCAGCCGCTTCCTGCCGGCGGAGGAAATGGAAGAGCTGCAAAGGCGGTCGCACATTTATCTTTTGCTGGCGGCGCGCGTCCACATCGTGTCGCTGCTCCAGGCCATGTCCTACGGGCAGGCCGTGGTCGTCTCCGACGGCTGGGGCATTCCGGAGTACGTCACCCACGGGCGCAACGGCCTGATCGTCAAGGGCCGCGCCGGCAAGGTGTCGTGGATGGACGAGCGGACCGGCGTGCTGCGCGAGGACTACCGGCCGATGTTTCGCCCCGACCCGGTGGTGGTGGAAGGGCTGGTCGAGGCGGTGTCGCGGCTGGTGGAGGAGCGAAGCTTGCGCCGCGACCTGGGCCGCGCGGCCCGCGCCGACGTCGAGACGAAGTACAACCTCGCCCAGTGGAACGCGGGCCTCAAGGCCGCGCTGGACCGGGCACGCGCCGGCGCGTGAGGAAGGAGCCGTATGCTGGACGACGTCGACCTTCTGGTCGCCGGCGCGGGGCCGGTCGGGTGCGTCCTCGCCGAGCGGGCGGCGAACGTCCTCGGCTGGAAGGTCCTCGTCGTCGACCGGCGCCGCCACGTCGCGGGCAACTGTCACGACTCGCGCCACGCCAACGGCGTCCTCGTGCACAACTACGGGCCGCACTACTTCCGCACGAACGACGCCTCGCTGATGAAGTACCTGTCGCGCTTCGCCGACTGGGCGGAAGCGAACTACGAGGTCCGCAGCCTCGTCCGCGGCCAACTCTTCCCTTTCCCGATCAACCTGACGACGCTGGAGAAGTTCTTCGGCCTCGACCTGGACGCGGCGGCGGCGGAACGCCTCCTCGGCCGGCTGCGCCAGGGCGTCTCGTCGCCGCGCAATTCCGAGGAAGTGGTCCTGAGTAAAGTCGGCCGCGAGCTGTACGAAGCGTTCTACCTCAATTACACGCTCAAACAGTGGGGATTGCACCCGAAGGAGTTGGACCCGAGCGTCTGCGGCCGCGTCCCGGTGCGCCTCGACCGCGATCGCCGCTACGTCGGCCACCGCTATCAGGTCATGCCGCGCGGCGGCTTCACGGCCCTGTTCGGCCGGATGCTCAATCACCGCAAAATCCGCGTCCTGCTCGACTGCGACTTCCGCGAGGTGAGACACCTCATCCGCCCGTGCCGCGCCACCGTCTACACCGGGCCGGTCGATGAGTATTTCGGCGCCCGGCTCGGCAAGCTCCCTTACCGCTCGCTGAACTTCGAGTTCGTCGCCTCCCCGACCGAGTACAAACAGCCGTGCGTGCAGATCAATTACCCCAACGACTTTCCGTACACGCGCTCGGTCGAGATCAAGCACGTCACGCGCCAGCGGCACCCCGAGACGGTCGTCAGCTACGAGACGCCGTCGGCCTCCGGCGAGCCGTTCTACCCGGTGCCGGCGCCGCCGAACGCCGCCCTGTACCGGCGCTACAAGGAACTCGCCGACGAGGAGACGCGCCGGCGCCGCGTCTACTTTTGCGGCCGTCTCGCCCAGTACCGCTACTTCAACACCGACGAAGTGATCCAGGAGGCGTTGCGGTGTTTCCAGGAAATCCGACACAGATGCGCGGCCGCTCCGTCTGCCTCGTCGCCGGCGACGGCGCCGACCTGACGACGGCCCGGCGCTTCGCGGAAGCCGGCTGGCAAATTCGCGTCCTTACCGGAGGCGAAGACTCCGCGCGCCCGCCGGACGTCCCCGGCTCGCGCGGCCCGTCGCCGCTCGACCGCTGCGACCGCGTCCGCCAGTCCCTGGAACGGCTCCATCAAGAGCAGCGTTTCTCGCTTATCATCTTCGCCGGACAGGGCGGACTCGGCCTGCGCGCCGTGCAGGCGAAGCGCTCCGGCCTCGCCTTCGACGACGTCTGTCTGGCGGCGCGGCTCGACGACTGCGGCGCCTGGCGGCGCGAGCGCGAGCGGCGCTGGCCGTCGTGCCCCGACGAGTTGGAAGTCGATTTCGCGGAGCGCTATTCCTTTGAAAACGCCGACGCGCGGTTGTGCCCCTCTCCCGACGTGTTGGGCCACGTCCGCCGCGCCGGCTGGGCGGTGGACGCGGACGCTTTGATCGCGCCCGACGAGGCGGCGGCCTGCGAGACACTGGTCCGGGAACAGGGAGCGAAACGGCTTCCGGCGGCGGACGACCGCCCGTTGGTCACGGTCGGCATCGCCCACTACAACCTCGGCCGCTACCTACCCGAGGCGCTGGCGTCGCTGGCCGCGCAGACTTACCCGAACCTTGAAGTCCTCGTCATCGACGACGGCTCCACGGACGCGGCGTCGGTCGAGGTCTTCGGACAAATGGAGTCCCGATACCCGCGATTCCGCTTCCTGCGCCAGGCCAACGCCGGCATCGGTGCCACGCGCAACCGAGCCCTACGCGAGGCTCGGGGGACCTACTTCCTCCCGATGGACGCCGACAACATCGCCCGGCCGGACATGGTCGAGCGCTTCGTGACCGCGATGGAGCGCAACCCCGAGGTCAGTGCGATGACTTGCTACTTCCTCGCGTTCCAGGAGACGGAACAACACCTGCGCGGGGAGTACATCTATGCCGAGCGCCCCGCCGGCGGGCCGCACGCACTAGCGAGCATCCGCAACGTCTACGGCGACGCGAACGCCCTCTTCCGCACGGCGGACTTCCGGCAAATCGGCGGCTACGAGACGGACCGCGACACCTCCTGCGAGGACTGGGAGGCGTTCGTCAAACTCGTCCACGCCGGCCGCCGCGTCGACGTCATCCCGGAGCACCTGTTCTTCTACCGCCACCGGGACGCCGGCTTCTCGCGGGCGACGAACCCTTACCCGAACCACCAGCGCGTGCTGCGCCAGTTCTTCCGTCTCGAACAATTGCCCCCATCAGAGAGGGTCGTTATCTGGACGGCGCTCCTCGGCTTCGAGCGGCGGCGCGAGGAACTCGCCGACCGGCAGCGGTGTGTGCGCTACCGCGTCGCCGACCGCCTCCACGCCCTCGGCGCGCGCGTCCCGTTCGCGACGCGCGGCCTCAAGCGGTTGCTCCTCTCGGGCGTCCGGGCATGGGGATTCGTCGCCGGTAAGCTTAGGGCGCCTCAAAGAACTAACCACAGAGAGCACAGAGAACACAGAGAAAAGGCAAAAGAGAGAAAAAGCCATCTCGCCCAGGGCCTTTGACCGCGCCTCTTCCTCTTTTCTTTCTGTCTTTCTCTGTGTTCTCTGTGTTCTCTGTGGTTAGCTCTTTGAGGCGCTCTTACATGGACGAAGGGGGTCAAACGTGCTTTCTCATCTCGAAAATATCTGGTCCTGCCGCTACTTCTGGCTGTCGCTGGTCAAGATCGACCTGCGCACGCGCTACC